>JAMPCO010000010.1 GCA_023666145.1 Prevotella sp.
GACACCAAAAAGCCCGACAAAAAACCCACGGAGAAAAAGAGCAAATAAAGAGCCATATCACAAAATGTTTTTTGTTGTTAAATCGGCCAGCAACGCAAATTTGCGATTGCAATTTTCCACGCTGTGTGGTAAAATACTGCGATTCACGTGGGGATATGGCTCAGTTGGTAGAGCGATACGTTCGCAACGTATAGGTCGTGGGTTCAAGTCCCGCTATCTCCACCAAATGCACCAAAGATTGAACCCTTGTAAAAAGCCATATTGCTTTGAAAATGGTTTAATCAGGTTCATCGCGGTGCGAACAGATAAAAAACAGGGCAATGAGTGAATCGCTGTCTTTTTCGCAATAAGTATTGTAGCCAACATGTAAATGTGCTATGTTCGTGTTAGTAGTGAGTTAAAATGAAAAAACAGGAAACAAACGGAAAGTTCTTAGATGAAAATTTAATCACCCAACTGCGAGAGATTTTGAACGCAACGGAAATATTTGAGTGTCATGATAACTATAAACATAATTATAATTTGTTTTGCGTTGTTTTAGACCGTTTAGATAGTTGTGTTAGATATTTGAATGGGCATATTGACTTAATGCGAACTGAAGAAGACTTTATCAATATTTTAGTCTATGCTGCTATTTTAAGAGATGGTATCAATATGTTTTGGCAAAAAATGTTGAGTAAAGAACCGCCATACTTAAATGAAAGGCAGTATTTTTCTGACGTGAAATATAAAAATGGAAGTTGGTCAAAGGAAGTACAACCGACAGATGACGTATTCTTTGAGTATTTAAGGGCAATGGCATTTGCTCATCCGTTTGAGACAAGTAAACATGGTAGAACATTTTTTGAAGACGGCGAAAATCAGTCTTGTCCTTGGGTAATTTCTCATTATGTCTTTAAGAATGATGTGGGTTTTCGTATGTATACAAATAAAGACGAAAATAACTTATATGATATAACATTCCCTTATGAGAACATCAAAAAGTATATACAAGCACGCTATAATACAATCACTGATTTTATCAGTTGGGCGAACAAAGTGGTGCGTAATCAAAATGAGTTGTGGAAACAAGAAAAAGTAACTAGAGACAATAATCCTATACAGCAATTACAAAATATTAAAGAAGTTCTAAAAGTAAGGTTTCAAGACACCGATATAATTGACGAAATGATTTATGTCTTAAATTGTAAGTCTACGCTACCAGAAAATGAAGAAGTGCTTAAATGTTATAAGAATGAAATTATCAAAGTTATTCCTGATGCTTGTAACGCGTTAGATAATTTAGAGTATGAGAAAATGTGTGATTATTTCTATGCTTTTTATCCGTATCCCAAAAAGATGCATCAAATGGCGTATTATCAGTTAGAGAAAATATTCTCATATTTAGATACAAGAAGCCCCATAATTATTAAGGGTTCTGACGAAGAGTGGGGGCTAATTCAACTTAAACAGTTTATGCAAGGTTTTGCAAAAAACTGGGTTAAAATTGATGATGAACATATGTGTTATGGCGAAATGAAATTACTTGTGAGAATTGCATGTTATATGGAAGCAAAAAAGCAAAAAGAAAATCGCTAACTTATTGTTACACATTACTGATTGTAGTAGCGGGAAATAATGTGTTTATGTTATAATCACATAGGTAAATTATGAACGAGTTAACAATTAAGAAAAACGCCGAAGCATTTGTTGAATTTTGGCAAAACAAAGGTTACGAAAAAGGCGAAAGTCAAAAATTCTGGATTCACTTGTTGCGTGATGTTTTAGATGTGGAACACCCCGAACAATTTATTTCTTTTGAAGACCAAGTAAAACTTGACCATGCCAGTTTCATTGATGGCTACATCGCAACGACCAAAGTTCTGATTGAACAAAAGAGCAAAGACAAAGATTTACGCAAGCCGATTAAACAATCAGATGAAACTCTATTGAACCCATTTCAACAAGCCAAAAGATATTCAGCGGAGTTGCCTTATTCGCAAAGACCACGCTGGATTATTACTTGTAATTTCCAAGAGTTTTTGATTTACGATATGGAAAAACCAAATGGTGAACCCGAAAGCGTTTTGCTAAAAAACTTACCAAAAGAATATTATCGCTTGCAATTTATCGTCAATGCTCAAAATGAAAACATTAAAAAGGAAATGGAAATTTCAATCAAGGCGGGCGAAATTGTTGGTGTTCTATATGACGCTTTGTTGAAACAATACAACGAAAAAGACGAAACTGAATTAAAAAGTCTAAACGAATTGTGCGTGCGTATGGTATTCTGCCTTTACGCCGAAGACAGTGGCTTATTTGGCGAAAAATTGGCTTTCCATAATTATTTGCAAAGCGTTCCAGTCAAAGATGTCCGTCGTGCTTTGATTGATTTGTTCAAAGTCTTGGATACCAAAATTGAAAACCGTGATAAATATTTGGACGAAGAACTGGCAAAATTCCCGTATGTCAATGGGGGTTTATTTGCCAATGAAAACATTATTATCCCACAACTGACCCAAGAAATTGTGGATACAATTTTACACCAAGCCAGTGAAGATTTTGATTGGAGCGAAATCAGCCCGACTATTTTCGGTGCTGTGTTTGAAAGTACCTTAAACCCCGAAACTCGCCGTAGTGGTGGAATGCACTACACATCAATCGAGAATATTCATAAAGTGATTGACCCGTTATTCTTGGATGAATTGAAAGAAGAGTTGGAGAAGATTAAAACAATTAAAGTTGAAAAAACACGCAGACAACAACTGGAAACTTATCGTGCAAAATTATCGCAAATAACATTCTTGGATCCGGCTTGCGGTTCGGGTAACTTTTTAACGGAAACATACATTTCATTACGCCGCTTGGAAAATGAAGCATTGATAGCCCAAACTTATGGTCAAGCGATGTTTGATTTAGGCGATGTGATTAAAGTTTCCATTGGACAGTTTTATGGCATTGAAATCAATGACTTTGCAGTAACCGTTGCTAAGACTGCGTTATGGATTTCGGAATCGCAAATGATGAAAGAAACCGAAGCCATTGTTAATCGCCAACTCGACTTTTTACCACTAAAATCTTATGCCAATATTGTTGAAGGCAATGCCTTAACGCTTGATTGGAATGCCGTGGTTCACAAGGACCAATTAAATTATATTATGGGAAATCCACCATTTATTGGACACCAATGGAGAACGGATAAACAAGTGGAGGATTTAGCGACTGCATTTTATGATTTGCCCAAACATGGTAAACTAGATTATGTTTGCGGCTGGTATAATAAAGCCGCAGACATGATGCAGGATACAAACATACAAACAGCCTTTGTATCTACTAATTCTATTGTACAAGGTGAATCTGTTGGTATTTTATGGAAATTTCTATTTGAAACAAAAAAGATTACCATTCAATTTGCACATCGCAGTTTCCGTTGGGACAGTGAAGCAAGTATTAAAGCACAGGTGCATTGTGTTATTATCGGTTTTAGTGCAACTCAACTTAACAAATCAAAAATTATTTATTCTGCTAATCGCCCCAAAATCGTGTCAAATATCAATGGATATTTACTTGACGCACCTGATGTATTTATTCAAGCACGCGGGAAATCTTTGTACGGTTTTCCAGAAATGACGAAAGGTAGTCAACCAACAGATGGTGGTAATCTATTGTTATCTGAAACTGAACGCAACGAACTATTTACAAAATATCCGGCTACTGAAAAATTTATACGACCATATATCAGTGCTGATGATTATGTTAATAATAAACAAAGATTTTGCTTGTGGCTAAAAGGTGTTTCCCCTATGGAGTATAGAAATATACCATTTATTATTGAACGATTAAAAAGGGTTGCTGAGTGTCGTAAGGCTAGTCCGACAGAATCTGTACAACGCCAAGCAGAAACACCAATGTTATTCACTCAAATAAGACAACCGTCTACTGAATATTTAGTTGTTCCAGAAGTTTCATCACAAAATAGAAAATATATACCAATTGGATACACTCCGCCCGAAATTATTTGTAGTAATATGCTTTATATGGTGCCTCAAGCCACTAAATATATGTTTGGAATTATGACATCAAATGTCCATAATGCATGGATGCGAATTGTATGCGGTAGATTAGGTATGGCGTATCGGTACACTCCCGCAGTTTATAACAATTTCCCGTGGCCAAATCCAACACAGGAACAGAAAGCCAAAATTGAACAAACCGCCCAAGCGATTTTGGACGCAAGAGCCAAATATCCAGATTGTTCACTTGCCGACCTTTACGACGAAGTGACTATGCCACCCGAATTACGTAAAGCCCACCAAGACAATGACAAAGCCGTTATGCAAGCATACGGTTTTTGGGACAAAATAAATACCGAAAGCGAATGCGTCGCAGAACTGATGAAGATGTATCAAAGATTAACTAAATAATGGAGTGAAAATGTTAAACATAAATGGCAAAGAATGGGGGAAATTACAAGCAGAGGACATTATAAAGCATTTATCAGAAGGCGAAGAGAACACTTTTTTTGAATATAAAGAGGATGGTGTGAAACCAGAACATTTAGTTAAAGAAATTTCAGCATTTGCAAACACATATGGTGGTTATATTTTTTTGGGAATAAAAGATGATAACACTATTGCTGGGTGTAAAGAATGGAATGAAGAACGAATAACTACAACAATTTTTAATTGTTTGACACCTACGCCAATATATGATGTTAAAAACTTTCTTATAGGGGATAAGGACATTTTAGTGATAAAAATTGAAGAAGGACCAATGCCACCTTACATTACAAATAAGGGGGCAATGTATGAGCGTGTATCGTCTAGCAGTGATAAAATCACTAAATCAGACAAATTATCACAGTTATATAGTAAGAATGAAACTTGCCAAAAGAAAACTGCAAATAGGATAGAACTTCCGCCGTTGTTATTAGATAACACTTTGCCACATAATCTATCCGCTTATTTAGACTTCGGTTTTGAAGTTGTGAATGCGAAACCAAGCAATTTGGAACAAAATTGGAGTAACTTCGATTTTTTACCAATTTCGGAATATTTACGTAATTATAGTGGTTTTAGTATGTCTATAATTGGGAATATATTAAATATAACTATTGGTAGTATAACGCCAAATCGACCATTACAATCAACACAATTAGCAGGTGGATTACATAATTTTATCGAAATAATGCAAGATGGTAGTGTTAAAGGAAGAATCTTATTACCTTGCGACGCAGAATTCAAAGTAGATATTGAAAGTATAGTTTTATGTTATAGATGTTTTGAAAAGGTTTATAACCTTATATTTGGTTTAGATTTTTGTTCAAATTTCATATATGCAAAAAGATATGAAAAGTTAACAGTCTTAAAACAATTTTCTACTTTCTATTCAAAATTTGACAAAGATGAAAAATTAAAGAATTATTATAATCAGCACAAAGCAAAGTATGGAAATACCTTAATCATGAATGGGAACCGAATACCATCAAATGACTATTCAGTAGTTGATAGGCGATATATAGAAAGTAAAGGTTTGGAATTTAATAATGATAATTTACTAAACGAATTATTTACTTCTTACTATATAAATTTAGGATATATAGATTTACCAAAATACTGATTTAGAATTCTGGTGTTCACTTGTCAAAATAAAGATAATTTCTCACATAATTAAAATGGAGTAGTGTCCGCCACTGGTACAATTTTGGGTGGGTTGATTTCTAACTCTTTGTTCATGGGTGTTTCTTTGCTGATGTCAAAGTTATAAACGGCAGTGATGCGGCGACAAAAGGCTTGCCAAGATTGGGGTTCTTTGGTTTGAATGTTTTGGTATTGCTCAGCGAGTGACAAGTTAGAAACAATGTAAACCGTATCGTAACAAGCCACGCGGTTGTAGTGGCGACCGCGAATGCGTAACGGTTGCCCGTCTAGGTAGTCCAGTATTTCGCTGATTTTGAACGAACTGCGGAACTCGTCCAAGAACAAAACGGGTTCGCCGTTATAGTCGTCAATCCAACCAAACTCGTAATTGGTCGTACGATAGACGTCATCATAACCGTGTTTGTTAAAAACATAACTGGTCTTGCCGCAACCCGCCGAACCGTAAATGTAGTAGACTTTCATTTGGCGGAACGTGCGTTTGTATTTGTTTTCTAAATGCGATTGGCGGTATTCGCTTGCCCATTTCATGACCCGAATAAAGCGGTTGCCGTGTTTTTTGGATAAGTCGTAAAAACTCATACCCGTTTCAATGTCTTGCATAATGTCGGTGAGATTGCTGCGTTCACCGTCCCCGATAAACTCGCCAATCTCGTAGTAAGTCGGGCTAATGCGTGTGTCTTCGTCCATGCAGTACTCACGGGCTTGGCTGCGTTTACCTTGACGGGGTTCAATGTGAGCGTCCACACCAATGGTCGATTTGGACAAAATCTTTTTGATCGTGCTAAACCACTTGGGTTGGGTAAACTCGCAATAACCTTGGTAATGTTCCGTACCCGTTTCGGGTGCCTGCTCGCGTTGGAAAACGGCGTAACGTAAATCTGCGACCATTTGTAAGTAAGCGATAAACTCGGCTTCGGTTTGTACTGGGTTATTGACCGTAAAGCACCAATCACGGGCTTGGGTGTTTTTCTTGGGTGGGCCTAGGTTAATAATGTCTTGGTTCATAATCGCCCCCATAGTTTTTTCGTTTGCCACCACTTGTTACACTGTTACGGGGTGGCGTGGTAATACTATACACGCCACGGGCAAGGCGGCTTCGCCGCCATTGCCCGCAGTGCGTTTAGCGTTGCCATACTTCACGTGGTAGAACGTAAACCACCCGTTCGCGGCTGCGTTGTTTACGTGCCAAAGCATATAGGCGTTTTTGTTTGCGACGCAGTACGCGAAAGTCTTTAAGCAGTTCACGGGTAACAAACTTGGTGTTCTTGTTCAAAACACCAATCCGCGATTGATAGTCTAAAATTACGGTGTCCGTAATTTCATGAAAAAATTTCGGCGGTAACTGGGTATCGCTTTCTTTAATGTTCGCCAAAATGTTGATATGCTCAAATATCACGTCCAGTTTGGTTTTATGTAATTCGGCAAAATCTAATTTGTCCATACGCTTTGCTCCTTGTTATTTTTTAATTTGAAAAGTGGGTACTGTTCGCACCGTGCTAACATGGCTTTTTTATCGTTGCCCGTGGGGCGAGATAATTCGGTGTGGAAATTACCCGTCATGCCGTAGTAAAAATATTCTTTGCCAGCGTAACTGTTGACGCATTGGTAAATGTTTCCGTAGTGAGTGTAAATGGTTTTGGTGGCTAAACGTAAATCGCCCGTATCTTTGAAACGGGTGTACTGGCGAATATTCGCAAATTCTAAACACTGCCAAGCGGTTTTGATTAGCCGTCCATACTTGTCGCGGTAATCTTGTTTACCTTGGACTTCGATTAACTTATCTGCCAAATTGCGAAAGCGTTTATCGACACTGTCGTCTAGTTGGGTATCTGCCCACATTTGTACGCCGACTTTGCGTTGGCGTTCGACATAACGCAAAAAGTTGTCCGCAACCCGTTCGGCGGTCATTGATTTACGGCTGTCTAACTTGCTTTGAATTTCGGGCAAAAAAATTTTGGCGTATGGCAAGAGATAACTGACTTCATGCACTCCGTCATACAAACCAATTTTTTCAAACTTTAATGACATAGAAACTCGCGGCAGATAACCCAGTCCCTTGGCGATAAAGGTATCGTCCACGACATAGACCAAATGTTTGACGTGTGGGGCTAAACTTAAATTGTCCCAACCACCAGACCGTAAAGACGCAATCTCGTTTTTACATTGGCGTAAATCGTCGAGTGATCGCGGCGGTAGCATATACTTAGTGGCAAAGTGAGCCAGTAAAGTAGTTTTGCCAACGCCGCGTTCCCCGACAACGTACGTTAAGTAGTAAGTTTTTTCCACCGATTATTTTTTGGTGGTTTTTCGCGAAGCAGTCTGCTTGGGGCGGACTACTTCGGGTGTGGGCGTGGAATCAGACACATTGAGATTGCTGTTGATATAAAACGATTTTTGTTTGCCGATATTGCCCATGTGGGAATACGCATTGCGTTGACCCATGCGGTACGATTTACGTTCGCCCGGCGTAAAGTTTTGGGCGTACTCCCGTTTTTGTTCCGTGGTATACGGCGTAAATTTTTCGTTAGCCATTTTGCACCGCCTTGGTGGCTAATAATTCCACAATGGTATTGGTCGCCCGGGGTAAGAAATAAAAGTATTCGTCATCGTTAAACATTTTCAAAACGACCGCGATATAGTCCTTGGCGTTCTTTTCACTGGTGCGTTTTTCTAACGAAAAACTTTTGATTGGTTCAATCCCATGTTCCTTACAGGTATCAATCAGTTCGATAATTTCTTTGTCGCACCAAATGTCGGCGGATTTCCCATTGATTAGTTCCACCCGTACGAAATGATTTTGCTTACCGTTTTTCGCTGTTTTTACCACGATTTTAATCTCTTTGACAACTGTGTTTAAGTTTTGCATTTTTATTCTCCTTTATTTTAATTTTTTAACCATGTCAGCGTTGTACACCCACCGCCATGGTTAATGGTGGGGCTTTTGACGCTGGCCCCAAGCGGCTATCATTAGGGAATCAATTTATAATCCGTACCGACCGTGTTGTAATAATAACTTTCCCCGTCCGTCCAAAATGAGTTGGTATAATGCGGTGCAAAGCCGTCCCATTCTTTGATGTGCCAAGTGTCGGTATTCTTATCAAGAATATAGTGTGTATCCGTGCCACTTACTGTACGAATACCATAAACTTCGTTGCCGTCTGTCCAAATATTAAGCGACGCAACACCGTCTAAGCCATACCAAGTTTTTTCGACCCAAGTGTTGGTGGCTCGGTCAAGAACATAATTAAGACCACGATAACAATTTTCGCCGTCCGTCCAAACAGAACTAGCCCAAAAATCGCTATCACCATTCCATTTCATGTCGTCCCAACTTAAAGTTTCTTTATTGAAAACCACTTGGTGATATTGGTTTTGTGAATAATAAATTTTGTCACCGTCATACCAAATATTGGTGGCAGCACTTACCGTAAAATATGAACCGCCAAATTTGATTTGGCTCCAAGTTGAAGTTTGCGAGTTTAGGACATAACTAACGGACGTACTGCCAGTGTAGTAAGTGTTGTTACCGTCCGTCCAAACGTAATAACCTGATTGTGGCGTGTACCCGTGCCAAGTCTTGGGTTCCCAAGTCATAGTTGCTTTGTTCAAAACTAACTGGGTGTCAAAACTGGAATAATAGGTATTTTGCCCGTCCGTCCAAATACTACTGGGACTGTTAATTTTGTCGGCACCCGCAATCGTAACTTGCTCGAAGTATGACCCCGCACTAACAATTTCGGCGACCAAAGTTAAATCATTGGTAACGTGGTAGTTGGTTAAGTCGATAATTTCGTCGGACAGTTTCCACCCGTTAAAGATTTTGTTGTTGCCAGTTTCAATCTCTGGGGCAACGACACAGTCGTTATGGCGGACAGTTTCCGTTGCGATTATGACATCGCTTTGTACAAAAGTAACGGTATGTAATTTAGTGAAAACCGCAATCAAAACTGTGTTTTCGGTAACGACATGGGCAGCAAGGTCGATTGGGTTGACCCCGTCTAACGACCAACCGTCAAAAGCATAACCGTCTTTGGTGGGTAGTGTCGGTACGGCAATGGGTTGCCCTTGGGTAATTAAGTAACTGTCAATTTTGGTGTTATCTGCGACAAAACTGATTTGGTAACGATAAGTAACGTCGGCTACAAAACGGGTGTTGCCAGTGACTTGGTAAGTGGTTAAGTCCACGGGTTGACCGTCGACCGTCCAACCGTTGAAAATGACATAGTCGGTAGATACGGGGTCATTGACCATGACCGTGGTGTTTTTGTCGATAACTTGGAAGTTACAAACTTTGCCGTCAAACTCAAAGGTTACCACGGCTTGACCGTCAATTTCTAAATTGGCAACCAGTTGTTCGTAATAAGCGATACTTTTCTTTAAGGCGGTAATTTCCGTGTTCAAACTGGCAATCTTGTCGTCGTTGGCGTTAATAACGGTTTGCAAGTTGTTAATGGTTTGCTCGTTATCGCGTGCCAAGTTTTTTAGTATTTCGTTGCTTTTGGTTAGTGTGGTAATTTCTTGGTTCAGCGTATTGACGTTGAGATAGTATTCGTCTACCAAGTTGCGGTAGTATTGGACTTGTCCCAAAAGTTCGGTTTCGCTCTTTGCTCCGTCGGCATAACCTTTGTCGTAACTTTGTTGTAGTTCTTCGGCAGTGTAGTATCTGCTACCGTCAATCGTGCCGACGATCGCTGGCATGGCACAATAAATACCAATACCAACCGCGGCGATTAAAAGTACGGAAAGCAGACTGATAATTGTGGCTTTTAATTTCATGCGGACACCGCCTTATTAACCACCCGTAAAATCGCACCGTTGATTTCCATGTAGGTATTGAGATACGAAACGCTGTTGTTATCGTTAGTAATAGTAACAGTTACTTTGGTGTTGCTTGCCGAGTATTCGATAACAAAGTTCAAGTCTGCGGTGGTAATTGTTTCCCCGTCTAAATCGTAAAACTTAATTGTAAGGTCGCCAGAGATTCGACCTGCCGTTTGTACGATATGATTAAGCGGTTGGTCATTAAAGAACAAAGTATAGTTGTGCTTTGTTCCGTCAAACGCTTGGGCGGCATAGGTAGTGATACTTTGGTATTTTAGATAGTCTTGGCTATCAAACTCAATTCGACCAAAATCGAACCGCGAAAACTCGTCATACTTGTATGGTGTTTCGTAAACGAACACCGTGCCATACTCACCGCTTTGAACACTGAAAATGCTGACTAACTCGACTGTGCAGAAAACGCCAATCACGATTAGTACGGTGCAGATAATGTATACATACCATTTCATAATGATACCCCCGAATTTGTGTTGATTAAATTAACATTGGTAGTGGTAATTTGCTCCGCGGTTAAGCCCGTGTCTTTCAATGACCCAACCAATAAGCGGAAGTCGTGTTGTGTCTTGGCGGTAATGGTTAAACGATTGACTTGGATACCGTTCATCGCGTAATAGTCAAAACCCAACACGTTGACGTTAAAGTTAGACACATTGAACACAATGTTGATTTCCAAGTTGTTGTAACCCTTTAATTCGTCGATTAACGCCGTCGGTAAAAGATAATAAAACCCAGCGTCGGCTTGACTGTAACGGGCGGTAAAATCTTGTTCCGTTAAGTTGTAAACCGTGGTCGCTTGCCAGTAGTCAAGATTGTCGATTAAACCCGTAATGTTAAATTGATTGTCGCCAGCGACCGAACCAAACAAAGATTGTTTCGTCCAAGCCATACCGCGATTGTCATAATGGGTTGCCATGGTAAAGTAACTGTTGATTAAACCGCGATTACCAATCGGCGTGTTCTTGGGGTTGCCACGTTCGTCTAACTCGTAAATGTGTAAGAAGTCGCCAAGGTCAATTAAAGAAATGACACCGTCGCCCGTGCCGTTAGAACTGGACTTAACAATCTGGCGAACTTTCAAAAGTAAGTCTTCGTACGTGTATTGGTGGTCGTAGTAAGTAGTGGTGTTCCAGTTACTGCTTTGACTAAACATACCCCAGTCAGTGAAAACCGCTTTGAAAAAGTTACCCGTGGACTTGGCTAAATCAAAGCCCGTGGTACTGGTTTGATACGTTCCGTCCATAGGCCACCGCATAGGTGCCGCCATCAATGTCCACGTACATTTTTTCGCCCCAAGCGTATTGGTGTCCCGTTTCAAACGATTGGTTGTTGTAACTATCGTAATACCAAAGATTGGATTGTTCTTGGGTGGTTGGGTCGGTGTATTGAACTTGTTTACCGTCCTTGTCCCAAACTAATTGGAAACCGCGAGCGTAGATACCTTGTTTCGCGTAACCGCTGTAAACGTTCATGCGGAACTCAATCACTTCGTAACCCGTACCGTTTTTGTTGGCGTAATAGTTGGCTTCCAACACGGGTAAATCTTGGTTGGTTACTGGGTCATAAACCGTGGTGGCATAAGTTGACGTGATACTGTGTGGCACGTGATTTTTGCCAAACGTGTTGAAATAAATCAGTAACCCCGTCATTAAGCAAGCCACCGCGGTTACTATGATTAACGCCACATTGGCAATGTGTATGGCTATTTTCATCTTAAACTCCTTTACATAATTTTTAGTAGTCCGTTCCAGCCGAAGAAATCAATAGCGTTGGCTAGCCACTTTAAGGCGGTGGCGATAATTTCACATACTTTGGCGAGAATGGACAGCGGAAAACTCCCGAAACAAATTGCTAATACGATTAGCACAATAATTAACAAAATTGTTTTCATGAGTTGTCCTTGTCGTGGTTATTGCGTAATGTTCGATAGTATTCGGTTAAGCGACGTTCGTAGTGTTGGTGCATAATTTCAGCAATGCGGTTTATCAATTTCTCTTGACTTTCCGTCATGCCGTTTTGGTTGAGTGTATCTACACGAACAAACAAAGGTACATTGACGAGCATTGAACCGTCGTCTTGGCGTAGGGCAATATAGGCAACTTTGATAAAGTTTGTGTCCATTACAGCCCCTTAAAGGTTGGGGCGCTTTTTGCCCATGGCGTCCCAGTCAATTAAATCAATTATTTCGTCCGTGCCAAAGTAGTAAATAAATTTACGAGCAGTGGCTTCCTGAACCGATTCATGGTTAAGCAATTTTTTAACTTCACTTAACTCAACATTTAGTTCGTCCGCCAGTAATTCTTCGCTGATGTCATATTTACTTAAAAATGATTGTAGGATTTGTTTTTTGATTTTCATTTTTACCACCTACCTATACCCACTTAGGGCAGGGGGTGTTAAGGTTTTTGCTCTAAAATTTCTTGTAATTTACGGTAGATTGTGGCTAATCGCTGTGATAAAGCGGACGGGCTGACCCCAGTTAGTTTAGCGATTGAACGTAAACTAATTTTGTCGTAATAAATCTGTTTGAGTAATTGTTGTTGCTTGACTGATAATTGGGCGATCGCTTGGGATAAGTTTGGTATAGATTTCGCCATAGTTGACAACCAATCTAAATCAACCATACTGTCGGCAAAATCAATGCCTTTATCGTTAAGATAATCTAGCGAGATATGCCGTCGTGTTTCGCGTTTGGTATTACGTTTCTCTTGTTGTACCAATTTTTGATACTGCTCGTAAAATTCGTTAGTAACTTCAATGGTTTGGGTACTGCTGTCGTTAAATTCATAAGTGATTTTTTGCATTTTTGCACCGCCTTTTAAGGCGGGTAGAAAAAACGCACGATACGAAAAAAGCCCCGACCGTGGTTAAACACAGTCAGGGCTAAAAAAATAACACAATAGATTAGCCCAAATTGGGTTTAACCGACTGCGTTACTCATACTCCGTTCGTCTGCGGGTTCCAGTACTTCAACAGCACTTTTTATTGATAATGTTCCGTTGTAAAAGCGATACGGCGTACCGTACCCGTGATTAAGTTAAACGATTAAGTGATTATCGAAATAGAAAATATTGTCGAGATATTAAAGTTTATGACAAAAAAGAACGCTGGTTAGCGTTCTTTACTTCTTGGGCGGTAACTTTGGTTTGGCTGATATTAACGATTATTTTGCGTTTGCAACTAGGACATTTGACAATCGCATTTTTCACAATCTCGCCTTGAATCACGATTGTGCCACAACAAGGACAACAAGCAAACTTTTGCTTTGATTGTTGCTTGTTCAATGTGGGATTGTAACCTTTTATTGAGCAAGCACTTCGACATAATTTGTCTATTTACCACAATTTTTGTCGTTAGTTTTAACTAATCACAATTTACAATCAATTATTTTAAGAATTTTGTTTTTTCTCTACCACTGGTGGCAAGTACCGTCAAGGGCGGCGATTTATCTCCCGTTAGGCATAAAACGCCGTCCACTGCGTGGCAGACCCTTGACTGTCCTTGCTGTCACCAGTGGGACGGGTAACCAAGCAGCAATGGCGAGCCATTGCTTTTTAAGGCAGAAAAGGAGAAAACGAAAATGAAAAATGCGGTGATTTACGCCCGATACAGTTCACGGGGGCAAAATGAAATGACGATTGACGGGCAGATTAGAATTTGTCGAGAATTTGCTGATAGCATGGGGCTCAATGTGATTAAAGTCTATGAAGAAAAAGCACGGTCAGGGACTACTGACCACCGACCAGCATTTCAAGAAATGATTAAAGCGGCGGTGCAAGAAAATTTCCAATACATTATTGTTTATATGTTAGACCGTTTTGCAAGGAATAGACGGGACAGTGTAATGTATAAAGAAATGTTAAAACAAGAACATGGAATTAAAGTTCTATCGGCAACCCAACAAATTGCAGACGACGAAGGCGGCGAGTTTTACGAGATGTTCTTGGAGTGGAATGACGAAAAGTATAGTAAACGGTTATCCAATCGTATACATCTTGGTTTTGATACTGCCGTTGCTAATGGAACATATACTGGATGCAGGTTGATTTATGGTTACCGCTTAATTGATACTGACCGTGTCGGTAAAAAAGGTACAATCCATAAAGTTGCAATCAATGACGAACAAGCAGCGATTGTTCGATTTGTTTTTGATGAGTATGCCCGTGGTACTAACAAAAAAGAGATTGCCCAAAAATTAAATGCCAAAGGGGAGCGGTTGAATGGTAAACCGTTTGTTGGGGATAGTTTTGACCGTTGGTTGACTAATCGAAAATATACAGGTAGTTATTATCACGGTAAAAGATTATGCACTAATACATTTCCAGCAATCATTGACCAGTTGACTTTTGATAAAGTGCAAAAAAGATTGGCAAGAAATCGACATCTCGCCGGGGCAAATTCTGCGATTGAGCCGTATTATTTGACGGGCAAAGCATTTTGTGGATATTGTGGCAAACCGATGACTTCGGGTGGTGGAACTTCTAAAATGGGAGTAAA
This sequence comes from Prevotella sp., assembly GCA_023666145.1. Lineage (GTDB taxonomy): Bacteria > Bacillota > Clostridia > Christensenellales > UBA1242 > RGIG8050. Next base: position 14,976 of record JAMPCO010000010.1, read on the forward strand.
ACATTATTATTATGTTTGTCATGGTAAAAGAAAAAATTTATGTCATAAATCACGGGATGATAAAGACCGTTTGGAAAAAATTGTTACAGTTTCAGTACAAGATTTTTTAAGTGATAAAGAAAACGCCGACCAAGCCGTAACCGATACAATCGCCTATTATGAACAACGGACAGGCGATGATGGTTTGAGGAGTATTGAAACCCAAATCAGTAAAACTACCGCCGCAGTTGAAAAAATGACTAATGCTTTTATTGAAGCCCAAAACTCAATGTTGCGACAAAATATTGAAAAGAAAATGCGAGAGTATGAAATCTTACTGGAAGACTTAAGAAGTCAACAAGAACAAATCTTGGCGGAGCGGGGGAGACGATTAACCAAAGCCGACATATACGAATTTATCGCTGACCTGATTAAAGGTGACCCCGACGACAAAGCATACCAAAAGAAATTGATTGATAACATTGTGGCATTGGTGTATGTTTATGACGATTGCATTATGCCATACTTAACGGTTGGTAATGATAAAGCAATACAGCGGGCAAGGTTAATGGAGTGCGAACAAACAATCAAAGAAATTAAAAGCAATTTCGGGGTTCAATCTCAATTACCTATGCTCCACCACGAGTGTAAGAACTCGAACCAGAACCACAAAAAGTATTTCTTCTGTTGTGGACGAGCGGGGTTAGTATTAGTAAGGCAATGAGAGAACTGCTATAAATAATGTAGTATATAATAAATTACACAGACATATTACCCAATTTACAATTGGATGTGACCATGCTTTTTACTAAAAATAATTAAGGAGGAATCAATGGACAAGACTTCAATTATTATTGCTTTGGAAACGTTAGAACAAAAATATCATGATGTTAATGGTTATGCCGTTCAGCAAATTATATTTGCGATGAACATTTATCCTATAACGAAAAAGTGTTGCGTGGAAAATTGCGGTCAATAATCTCTGGACAGCGTTATCCAATGTTTGCCAGTGCGGGGCGTGAGAATATTGTATATCGCCCGAATGGTAAAAATAGTGGTATGTATCGTTTAGCAAAATATCAAGATTAAGAATTATATGGTGAAATTGAAATCAAGATGATTTGTTTAGAATATGGAATTAACAATAAGTAATTTGGAAGTTATTCGTCTATGTTTAGTTGTTTTATTTATAACTATGCAGCTGTACAGAAAGTTGTTAAGCCTAAATCATTGTGGTAAAATTAATATAACCATGTTATAATTATTTCTGGGAGAAAAAAATGACGGATAGCGAATTTGAAAAATTATTGAATAGCCAAAAACATTTTTCAACGGAATTTAAATTTCCTAAAATTAATTCTAAAGGTTTCAATGAACTTCTTGATAAAGACAAGAATAAATATGTTTTTGACTACCAATTTGGTAGTGCTGGTGCCATTGTCGTTGCTTTATTGTCCGCGGAAGCAAAACAAAAATGGCAATTAAGATATGGCACGCCTCTTATAAGAATTGATATTAACGGAGCCCCTCATATGCTTGAAAGTGGAGAACAATTAGTAAATCATATTCACATATTTTATCCTGAAGGGACAAAGGTGTATAAAATAGAAGAATACAATAACAAAATGTACCAATCTTTAAATCCGTGGGATGTTTTATTGGATTTCTTTAAACAATGCAATATAGAATTTAAGTTCCCGTGTATGCAGGAGGAAATCTAATGATTAATAATATTGATAGTTATCTCGAAAGCTATTTAAAATTTTTAAAAGATAAATCATATGAAGTAAAAATTAACGCTAACATAACAAAACTCACTTTACCTTTTTTGGATAGTCTAAATGATTGTACAGAAGTTTATATAATTAAAAATGACAGTAGTTATACCATAACAGATAATGGTGAAACTATTTCAAACTTAAATTTTAATGGTGTAGAAATTAAAAGTTCTTCAAGACAAAAGATTTTTAACAGTATTTTAACTTCATATGGGGTCATTCTTGAGAATGATAGTCTATTAATAAAGGCAGATGAGAATAATTTATTTCTAAAAAAGCATATGCTACTTCAATGCATTATGAAGGTTAATGACATGTATGTTCTTAATAAATCAAATGTACAGAACATATTTATTGAAGACGTAAAAGGGTTTTTTGAAGAAAAGAATATTAAGTATGTTCCCAATTATAGAATTTCTGGTAAAAGTGGCCTTGATGCGTATTTCGATTTTGCAATCCCTAAATCTCAAAAAAACCCAATGACCTTGATAAAGGTGGTTAATAAATTAGACAAAGATAAAGTAAAACAAATAATTTTTGATTGGAATGACACCAAAGGCTTAGGAACGGAAGATAAAAAAATTTTAATTTTGTTCAATGATCAAGATGTGAAAGTCAAAAATGAAAACGTTGCTGCATTAAATAAATATGGATTGAAATCATTCTCATGGACAAATAAAAATCAGATTCTGCCCGAGGTTGCTTGAACTTTTTGGCTAATTTATAGTCATAAATTTTTATGAAAATACTTTGATAGAATTTTAATCTATGATAAAATATCATGGAGGAGAAATATGTTTTACACTAGAGGACAAGCAAAGGATAAAATCAATGCAATTATTAATAATCCCAAAAAATCAATAAAATCCGGGATAACGTTACCAATAAGAAAAGGTGAAACCTTTGAGGTTTATAGAGTTCCATTGGAATATTTAATACCAAATAGATTAAATGATCGTATTTCATGGAGAGTTAAAGAATATGAAGCAGTAAATAAACGTGAACTTTCAAATGAAAATGAAGAAGATATAGAGCTAATTTATGCATTAATAGAAAAAGAGTCGCCAAATGATAACGATAGAACATTAAAGGATTTAGCGGAGAAGGGGCAGCAAGTTGATGGTATCATAACAAATGATGGAATTATAATAGATGGTAACCGAAGAGCAACTTTATTGAGAAAATTGTTTTTGGGTGAAGCATCTAAATTTAAAAAACATGTAGAGGAATTTAGGTACTTTAATGCTGTTGTTTTAACAGAAGATATTAGTGATAGTGAAATATTAGCTCTTGAAACTCAAATCCAAATTGGTGAAGATAAAAAAGTCGATTATAATCCGATATGTATTTATATAAAGATTGATAAATTATTAAATGAGGGTTACACAATATCTCAAATAGGTAATTACATGGGGCGATCGGAAGGTGAAATCCGTGAAAAGAAAGAGGTATTTGCTTTAATGAATGAATATTTACAAACAATAGGAAAAACCAACCATTTTTCTTTGCTTGACGGACTTGAAGACCAATTCATTAATACGAAAAAAGTATTCAAGAAAATGGATAACAATACATATACAGCTGATTGGGATTATGAGGACAATGACGTAACTAATTTTAAGCAAATTTGTTACGATTACTTAAGATCAAAATTTGAAGGTAAAGCATATAGAGATATCTTGGTAGGGAGAACAAACAAGACATCAGGCGTGTTTATAAATAAAACAGTCTGGGACAATTTTTATGCGAATCATGAAAAAATTATTGAGTCTAATAATCCAACAAGGGAAGAAGATTGGGAAAGGTTGGGTAAAAATCAATTCAAGAAGAATTTAAGTAATGCTTCACAAAATCTAAAGGAGACATTAGATAACAAAGATATTTCTTCACTCGTATCACAAATTCAGTCGAAAGTTAGAACATTAGAACAACTGCTGGAGAAAAAATCTCAAATAAATACTGATGATTTAAACATTTTAATTCAAATTAGTAAAGATTTATACAAAATGACCAAAGATTTTGATAAGTGAGTATTGGTATGTTTTTTGATGCGATATTCCAAAACCAAGAATTAAGATTACATGGAATTCAGTCCGATAACCAAAGAAAATGGTCGAAAGTATCCATACACTTAAATTCTAAATCATTCTTGTCTTTCCGAGTTGATAAGAACTGTTTAGTAATTATTTTTGATATAGAAGACAAAAGCATGCTGGCAGAAGAGCTGCGTAAATGTATCATTTTTGTTGAAAGTATTTATAATATTCGTTTTCGCTATAATTCGACTTTAGAAGAAATTCTAAACAGTAATCTGAAGGAAAAGAATACTTTTATAGACGTAAGAAACCAACTTATTGAATTGAAAAATGGTACGATGGAGCATAATCAAGATTTTATTAACTTTTGTAAATTTTGTGATAAAACTTTAGTTATAAAATTGAAAGGATATCAATATACGGCTGCATATTATCTAGCTAAAGCTTATGGTGGATTTGATTTTTCAGTTCCCGGATCAGGAAAGACTATTATTACATATGTAACTTATAATTTTTTGAGAAATTTGAATCAATGTAAAAAGATTTTGATTATTGGTCCAATAAATTCTTTTAATGCATGGTACGATGAGTACATAACATGTTTTAATGTTGAACCATCTTTTACGAATTTAGCCAATGTGGATCAAAAGGATGTTATAAGTTACCTTGCAGCATCGGATTCATTTCATTCTGAAATTACATTTATAAACATTGACAAGGCATGGAGACTTAAAAACTTAATTGTAAAATTTATGCAAGAAGATGATACAATGCTTGTAATTGATGAAGCACATAAAGAGAAAAATCCTGAAGCAGAAATAACACGTGCTGTTTTAGAAATAAGTAAACATGCAAAGTCAAGAGTACTTTTAACTGGAACTCCTATGCCAAATGGATATGAGGACTTGTATTCATTAACAAAAATTTATTCACCATACAATAAAATAATCCCTTATAATTATAATCAGCTTATAGCGTTAACAAGGTCGGGTGCGAATGCATTGCAGGAGAAAACTATTATTGATAGCATTCGACCTTTTTATTCTAGAGTATCAAAAAGTTATTTAATATCGACACATGAGCTTTTGCCACCTATTAGCCGTTATATAAAAGTGCAAATGTCCCCTGAACAGCAAGAGTTGTATAATTTTTTAAAAAAACTGTCTTTTGAAATTGACAATGATTTTGAATCAGAATTGAATTTAAATATGATGAAAGCAATTCTGATACGTAAAATGCAGGTTTCATCAAATCCAGGCATGTTATTAAAAAGTATTGTAAATTGCATGGATGAATATGCGCAAGAATTTTACGAAGACTTTGATAAAGATAATTCATCCTGTGACGCGTTCTTTCAAATGGATAATAAAATAAAACAAGCATTAAATAATAATAATCGCATTATAAAAAATGTGAATAAATTCAGTTTGGGAATTTTAGAAATCCCTAAAAATATGGAAGCCGTAAAATTAACACTGAGACTGATTTCAGAACAGAAAAAAGTAATTATATGGGATGTGTTTGTTTATAACATGGAATCCATTAAGCACTTATTGTTAAAATCAGGAATTGAAAATGTTGAAGTCATTAATGGTCGTATATCTGGAAATGACAGACAGGAATCAATAAATAGGTTCAAACATGGAAAGAGTATGGTCCTAATTGCTAATCCCGCAACACTTGCAGAATCTATATCACTCCATAAAATTTGCCAGAATGCAATTTATGTAAATAGAAATTTTAATGCAGCTCAATTTATCCAATCAAAAGATAGAATACATCGTGTTAATATGCCATTAGGTACAACTGCGACATATTATTTTTTAATCAATGATGATACTGTGGATTCGATAGTGGACGAAAGGTTAGAACTTAAGGAAACAAGAATGTTAAGAATTTTAGATTCAAATGAAATTGTTATTGGCGGAACAGAGTTCGATGACAATTCATTTATGTCAGGTGAAGACGTTGCAAAATCATATAGAGCATGAAAGGAGAAACTATGGATAAAACTAATCAAACAATACTACTAACAAACTTGATGAAGGAATTGGTAATGAAAATAGATAAAGCACCAATTAATAGATTAGTATTAACTATGAATAAATCAAAACAATTAAATAATATTTTGATTCGTGAAGTAATTAACAAATCAGACAAAAAAGAAAAGATAATTGCATTAATGGATGAGTTAAATTGTGTAATAAAAACGATTCATCTTGATTGGAACGGAAAATTAAAAGAATCTGTATCGTTAAAAACATTTAAATATACAGATATTGTTCAACAATCATGGGAAGAGTCTGACTTGTATAGTTATTTAAAAGATATTATTTTTATTTTTGTAGTATTGAAATCAAGTGGAGATGAAACCTATTTACAAGATATAAAAGTTTGGAAAATGCCAACAAAAATTTTAGATGAAAATGTTAAATCTGTTTGGTTGAAAACACAAAATTTAATATCAGTTGGAAACATAGTGATGTTCATTGATAGCCGAGGTAGATACAATACATATTTCCCTAGTAAAAAAGACACAAAATATGTACATATTAGACCGCATGCTCAAAGCAGTAAGGACTGTTATGAGCTACCTGTACCTGATAAAGTAACAGGTTTAAAGAAATTCACAAAGCACAGCTTTTGGTTAAATAATAATTTTATTCAAAAAATTATAATTGAGGATAAATACTATGATTGATTTTACCGAAGATCAATTAACAATGATTTTAGCATTATATGTATTTAAGCACAAAAAATTAGATACAAAGTTTTTAAATACGTTTACTTCGAGATTTAATAAATATTATGATACCGATATTAATGTACATACAATTATTAATGTTCTGTCAATCTTTAAAAAAATTGATCCAAGAGAAAATGTAAATAAAGAAAAACCATTTGATACAGTATATTACTCACTCTGTAATAAATATATAGAAAGTGACAAATTAAAAGAGTTAAAAAACAAATTTAACATATTTAATGATGGTGTTCAACAAGGTAACGATTTGGAAACCGAAATCGATGAGATTAATATTGAAACCTTTAATAAAAGCATTGATAAGTATAAGTTTTCATTTATTGATGATATGCCAAAAGAGTTGTACAAAGGTATTTCTGTTTCCGTAAGATTTAAAAGATCTGCCAATGTAGTATATAATGCTTTAGCGATAGCGAATTTTAAATGTGAATTTTCTGATTTACATAAGTCATTTATTAGGAAAAAAAGCAATATAGCATATACTGAAGCACACCATTTAATTCCTTTGAAATATCAAAAGAATTTTGATGTAAATTTGGATGTTGAAGCAAACGTAGTTTCTTTGTGTAGTGATTGCCACAATAAGATACATTATGGGAAGGATTGGCAAGAAATTATCACATTCTTATATAATTCACGAATTAACAGATTAAAAAAAAGTGGTATAAATTTATCGTTAGCAGATGTTTTAAAAATGTACGATGGAGTTAAAAATGGATAAAACAGTAGTGGAACTATTTGCAGGTGTTGGCGGGTTTAGGGTCGGTTTAAACAATGTAACTAAAATCACAAAAAATGGACGTGCACTAGAAAAAAATAATTTTAAATTTGTTTGGTTTAATCAATGGGAGCCATCAACAAAAAATCAATATGCCTATGAGTGTTATATAAAACGGTTCCCAAATTCCACAAACCAGACTAGTAACAAAGATATTAATAAAGTTGATAAAAATGAAATTCCAGATCATACATTGCTATGTGGCGGATTCCCTTGTCAAGATTATTCCGTAGCTAGATCCTTAAGCAAAGAAAAAGGAATCGAAGGGAAAAAAGGGGTTTTATGGTGGCAAATTAAGGAAATCCTGGAAATAAAAAAATCTCCATTTGTTTTGTTAGAAAATGTGGATCGATTGATAAAATCTCCTTCTAAGCAGAGAGGACGCGATTTCGCTATTATGTTAAGATGCTTTTCGGATTTAGATTATTCAGTAGAATGGAGAATTATAAATGCAGCTGATTATGGGTTCCCTCAAAAACGCAGAAGGTTATATATCTTTGCTTACAAAAATAATACGGCATATGCTAATCGTCTTGCATTAAAAACAGAAAAAGAAATATTTGAACATGATGGTATTTTTGCGAAAAGTTTCCCTGTGAAAACTTTGGTAAAGGCTGATATCTTCAGTGTAGATTTAAATACAGAATATACTGACTTAGTAAGTATAACCGATAATTTTTCATTCAAATTTAGGGGAAACGGTTATATGAAGAATGGTATTGTATATACAAGCGAGTTTGAACCAGTTAAATGGGAACCCAAATATTTAAAAAATATTCTTGAAATGAGGGACATTGCTGATGAATATTATTTGACCGAAGCAGAAGAAAAAAAATTTAAATTTCTTAGGGGTAAAAAAAGCATACCTAGGATTTCTCCTGTGGGACAAAAATATTTTTATTCTGAAGGTTCGATGTCGGATGTTGATTCGCTAGATATGCCTGGTAGAACTATGTTAACCAGTGAAGGTAGTGTTAACAGGAGCACCCATTTAATTCTTGATCCAAGTACAAATAAAAAAAGAGTTTTAACTCCGATTGAATGTGAAAGATTGAATCAATTCCCTGATAACTGGACAAACACTATGCCGAAAAATAGGCGATATTTTGTGATGGGAAATGCATTAGTTTGTGGGTTGATAACAAAATTAGGTGCTATTATCTCTGACATCATAGATAATGAGCCCTAAATCATGTTTGTATCTTATTAATATGAATTTTAAAATCTAGTGAAATATCTATATTGTGCGTGTAATGACAAAAAAGAAGGTATATTTAATCAAATAGTACTACTTTGGCAAAGTAGGCGTAAAGTTTTGTCGTATTTAATAATCTATTAACGATTGAAAAGAAAATGAAAGAGCAAGAAATTCTGCTGGCGGACTTGCAAAAGCGGAAAACCCAAATCATGCACGAACGCGGACAACGCTTAACGGTCGACAAGATATTAGATTTTGTTACCAAATTGGTGCAGGGCGACCCAAACGACAAAGAATACCAATACCAAATAATTGACAACCTAGTTTTGCAAGTTTATACTTTTGATGATGAAGTCGTGCCAATTTTTAACCTTGGCACTGATAAGTCTTTGGGGCAACTGCGAGAACAAGAAACTAACCAACTGTTTGATTACATAAACGGGGTTCGGGTGTAAACAGCAATGCTCCACCAAAATGGAACCAATGAGAAATCGTGCGATTGATTTGCTGAAGGGCGTTTGTATTTTGTTTGTTGTTATCACTCATTTTTCCTGGACGGCAAATGAACGTTTAATGCTGGGCTTTCCATTTTGGATTAACATGGCAATCCCGATTTTTATGTTGGTTGCTGGCTATGTAAACACACTTTCTTATCTGCGCAAAAACATCACGGGGCTGGATCAAGCCTTTTCCGTGAAAAATTGGCTGAAATCTTTTGTACGTTATACTTTGCCTTTTCTCATCATTTTTGCGCTGGAATCCATTTATCATCTGGTTTTAGGTACGGGTATCGTTTGGTACGAATATCTGGCTGCCTTGCTTTCGGGCGGCTGGGGACCTGGCAGTTATTTTTTCCCAATTATGGTGCAATTTCTTATCGTTTTCCCGTTTATTTTCAAAATCATCCAAAATACGGGGGGGGGGGGTAAAAGGCCTTGGAATTTTATTCCTGGTGAACCTTCTCTGGGAGTTCCTAAAATTTCCCTTCGCGATTTCTGCTGAATGTTACCGACTGTTAATCTTTCGCTACATCTTTTTAATTGCTTTTGGCTGCTATACGGCCATTTACGGATTTACCAATATAAAGGTCAACGTCATCTCCGTGTTGGGAGCCATGATTGGTTTGGTTTTTATCATCTTAACGCAATATGCCAAATATACGCCGATTATCTTTACTAATTGGACGTCAACTTGCCTCGTTGCCGCGATGTTGATCATTCCGCTTTTCAATTTAATCGTGTTGAAAATGCCGCGGCCACCGAAGATCTTCAAGCCGATCGAATTGATTGGCAAAGCATCATACAATATCTACTTTGTTCAAATGGTTTATTATTACTTTGTCAGTCACTTGGTAGAAATTTTAATTGGCGTGCGTTGGGTTGCTTTCACGGTCAATATAGTGGTTTGCGTGCTGGTGGGGATCATCTTTTATCTGATTGAAACACCAATCACAAAAAAAGTGAATACTGTGATTGCAAAACATCTCAAATAAAGTGAGATATTTGGGTTGGCAAATTGTTATAGAGATGTTAGATAAAAACGATGGAAAACGTAATCCAAATTTTTAGTGACTTGCAAAATCAACAGTCCATGGAGCAGGCGCTTGATTGGTATGGGGAGCGGTTAATGCGGTTTATTAACTGCTATGTCAGGGACCTTTACCAAGCCGAAGATTTAATGATGGAAGTTTTTGTGGGACTTTTGGTGCGGAAACCAGTTTTCGAACACGAATACCAAGTGCAGGCGTACCTGTATCGTACCGCCAAAAACAAAGCAATTAACTATTTAAGGAAACGCAAACGTTTGGTAACGCTTAACGACCAAATTTTGCAAGATCTTTCCGCTTTGGAAAACACCTTGTATCGTTCGGCGTTGGATAAGAAACTGCACCAAGCCATGGCGAAAATCAATCCTAAATACCAACAAATTTTGACGCTGAGTTATTTTGACGGTTTCAAAAATGCGGAAATTGCCCAAGTGCTGGCTGTCAACGAAAAGGCGGTAGTTAATCTGAAACACCGTGCAAAAAAGAAATTAAACCAAGTTTTACGTAAAGAGAATTTTGTCTTTGATTATAAGGAGGAGCAATGAAAACGAATCAAACAAGAGCGACCGAAATTTTTCACCGCGCGGCAGCCTATCAGGCCAATGTTGCCGACAACCTAGTGGATGCCAGAATTTCCCGTCCGCGGCAAGTCATACTGCGGTGGGTGGCGAGTGTGCTGGTGGTAATTTTATTGATGGGAACGGGGATCGGTCTATCTATCGGTTTATGGAAGGATCGTAGTGACGATAATGGCATAGCTAATTTTGATAAAATGTACATTGCCAATTTTGCCAATTACCAAGCCATTGGCACGGGGAGTATTGGTGCCAATGCGCAAGTGCAACCCCAGGCGCTGGGGGCGACGCCCGTGAGCACGCAAAATACCGACGGAAAACGCTACTTAGTGGGCGTGGATCAGCATAATCATGTGGAACGTTGTCGGGTTAGCCGCCGCCCATTAAGAGACGGAACACAAGATGACGAATCTTACGCAATCGATTATCAAGTTGAAAAAATCTATTCGTTTACGCGGTACACTTTTGTGTCCTTTACGTCTGTGGATTACAATGTTTACAATAGTGATTGGCTTGATTTTTACTGTTATAAATCCTATGTCATTGATAATTTAACGGGGAAATTTTATTCGTTGAATGTGTTTACTGAAAAGTATGACTATCCAGTGCTTTATTTAGGGGCTAATGGTTATTTAAAAGATGGTTACAATTGTGATTTGTTCGAAAGTGAAGATGCTGTTTTTGTCACGGTTGGTTCGCCGTCTTATAATACTAACCGATCAATCTATAAAATTTATGTTCAAGGCGAAGACCTGGTGATCGAGGAAGTTTTTGATTATTCTTTGAATTTGGGTGTTGAGGATTATTTTGTTGATAAAGATAACAATATTTATTTAGGTGCAGTTTATGATTATAATTATTTTAATCAAGATATCGTACGCTATCACTATAAATACCTGATTAGTAATGGTAAATTGATCAATTTGGCGGAAAAAATTGAGAGCACGGAAGCGTGGATTTTTCGTTCGCTGAATGGTGTTTGTTATCTGATGGAACGAAAATCCAATTCTTATTATGATTATACGATCTCTCAATACTTTGGCGCGGATGGGCAATTGCACGATAATGATTTTGACGGCTGTGATTATTTTTTTGAAAAAGCCGAAAAGGTCAAATCCGTGGGTAATACCGAATATTATCTCCACAAAAATGAATTGTACCGCGTGACTTGGGAGAATGAAGTACAATTCACCGTCGAAAAAATTGATTTTTCGCGCGACGTTGACATTAAAGGCTACGTGGCAACCCAAGATTACCTTTACATAATCGAAGAGAACCAAGTTTCCCAAATTGCGATTACCACGGGGGACGTGACTGCATTGCAAAGTGATTACTTTTTTACCGCGATTCAAACCGACTATTTGGGTAATGTTGTCTTTAATGGTAACGATGCTGCTATGAACAAAATTATTGGTACGATTGCTAACGACGGCGAGATTACAATTCTGACCCAAGCGCGTGATTACCAAATTTATTATATTGCGCCCGTTAACCATTGACGGCAACTATGGCTGTGAAAAAATTGGACAAAGTGCCGTGAATGGTGTACAATGAAAATTGTACGGGGGCATAGCTCATTTGGTAGAGCGCTTGCATGGCATGCAAGAGGTGTGGGGTTCAAATCCCCATGTCTCCACCAAAATTACGTAAAATGAACACGGGCTGGGGAGTATTGCCGCAATTATTTAATGTAGGTCGTCGCCAGCGGGTGGTCGTCGGGGGCGATACTGACTTCAGCAAAAGCCAACGCCCGCAAGCAGGCGGCTTCGCGACGGGCGTCGGGACAGCGTAAAAACCAAATATCGACGGCTTCCCACACGAAGACCCAGTCGGTAATATTGAGAATTTCGGTCAAAAGATAAATATCAGCAAAGTTTTGTGCTAAAAAGTCCAACACTAAAGTAAACACCCCTAAAATCATCATGATGATGGCTAACCCGTTAAGCCGCTTCAATGCGCGTTTGGCGGTGTCGTAAGCGTCGTGGAAATGGTGGTGGACGCATTGGGCGACTTCGGTCGCTTCAAATTCATTGCTGTCGGTATGGATTTTGATTAAGAATTGTTGTTGGCGGTGCGCCACCAATTGGTTGGCTTTGGTGGATAACAAGTCGCTGAATTCGGGGTTCAAATGATCGTCAGTGTAATTGAAAGTCGAAAATAATTGCTCGCGAGCAGTGACTTTCACATCAATAATTTTACAAATGGGGGGGGGGGGTAATCATTGTTAATTGTAAGTTACTTGATTTTGGTTGACTTGTCAATCAATAAAATAAATATTTACATATTAAGTAATTTTTGATATAAAAGCAGTATGGATAAAAGAAAACAAAATCACAATAACAATAAAAGTACAGCATCAGATGTTCTTACCAATGCTGGAATTGGTTTAGGCCTCGCAACCTTTATGTTGGCTGCGGCACCTGATAATTCTGCGGCAAAGATCCACGATTTAACGCCCTTACAGTCGGTCGCAATCGATGCCCCGTATACGCAGCAAGCCTTAATGCAAGGTGAGATTGATAAGGATTACCACGGCTTTATCAGTCGTTACCGTGATGTTTTATTGCACTGTGATGATCAGATCAAACAGCAAATGGATGCGGTCATGCGGGAGAGATTTCAATGTGGTTTCGCGCAAATTTGGGCTTTGGATGAATTAGACTTCTCGTCTTGTCTCAATTTCTTGTGTTCGAAAGATGCGGCTTTTAAGTCGCTTTACCAAAAGGCTGACCAGCAATACACCGCCAAGGTCGAACAAGCCAAAAAGGCTGGTACCGCTTTTGAATACTATCGTCCACGGGTGCGTGAAAGCATGACCGAAACGGTGGTCGCCGTCGACGAAAAAAATCACAACGAAACCGTGCAACAAACAATTACGGACGCGCAAGGAAAAGCAGTTACTTACGAATTTGAACGTGAAAGATAATCATCTGTACCCAGAAAAAGACTTGAAAAAAAATGCAGACCGTGGTAGAGTATGATTACGGGCAATTAACTCAGTTGGGAGAGTGTCTCCTTCACGTGGAGAAAGTCGTGGGTTCAAGTCCTACATTGCCCACCATTATGCAATGGACCGATTTAGTCGAGAGAGTGCGCATTGCGAACACTGATGAAAATCAAAAGACCGGTAATGCATCTTTTGATACTGACGATTATGTGTATTTAGATGCGTGTGATGAAGTCAAAAATTTACCCGCCAACCAAAGGAGCGCCACGCTCACGGACTGGGCGTACTTGCACGACGGTTATCGTCCATGGGATCGAAAAGCCACTAATCTTTGGTTACGTTCCGCCCATTCCAATGATTGTGCTTGTGTAATCGATCATGACGGCGACCTTTCCTTGCGTGATGCTTTCAGAATCGGTATCTGCCTGTGTCCCGTTTTGCATCTGAAACTTTCTTCTTTCCTTGCGGCGCGTAGAGTTACGCGTGATTTTGGCAAAATTGGCTCCCATACCATTCAAATGGGGACATATCCACAAACGAAGGTATCGCCAAACGAGAGAGATTATTTTGAACAACAATTAAAATTGGGCAAAATCAGAAAAACTGGAAAACAATATTTTGGCCGTCGCCAAAATGATGGCTCTTTTGTCATGCATGATGAATATGTGATTGGCGGTGAAAAATATGTGCGTGTTTACCTCAATCAAGGTTTTATCACCTGTGAATGGGTCAAAGTTGAACCTGTTGTTTGGCGCGTGCGTAACTGGGACGAATTGCCGACGTCAATCAATCCAAAAGGGAATGGTAAGGCGAAATTGATTGATTTGCGCAGTGAGGAAGCCATTATAAGCGGCATTCCTTTCTATCCAGAACATGGTGATGTGCGGGGACGTGACACAATGTGGCAAAATAGCGTGATTCGTGCATACTTGAATGGCTATGACCTGCATCAAGAAATTGATCGTGGAAACGGGAACAGCAAATACAAAAACAAAGAGAACTTTGATTTCCGCGGAAAAGGCTTGTTTACCGAAATATTTGGTGGAACAGAGTTAGCGCAAACAGCACAAAAGATTCAAAAACCAAAATTGAAAAAATTCCAAGCACCAAATCCGTATGACTGCGTCGTTAATGATTTAACCAATGAACGAGAAATATAAAGATTTAACCCGCAAGACAAGGTATGAAGTATGTTGAAATAATTTTGGTAGTGCCGGCGGGAGTCGAACCCGCCATACCGCCGTGAAAGGGCGGTGTCTTAACCGATTGACCACGGCACCATACTATTAATAGTATAGCATGGCATTCCGCGTTCGGCAAGCATAAAAAACCGCGGGGTGGCCGCGGTGGTGGGTTAAAAGACAATGTTGTTGGATGTGCAGTTGTGACACGTCGCGCCAAACGGGGTACCCCAATTCACGGGCATGACGCCTTGGCTCCAATACGGGACGGTTGATTGGTAGGTGCAGGGGCAGCCATTGCTTTGGGAAAAAGGCACGCCATAGGTGACGTTGCACGGTTGGGTGGTACTGGTTGTGCGGTTAGCGTTGCAGCCGCAGCCGTTGTTGTTCTGGGCGGTGGGGTTGTTGCTTTGACTGCTGACATTGTTGTCGCTGTCTTCACTGGCTTGCCATTTGGCCAGCAATGCCAGGATAATTAACAGAATTGTGGTGTTATTGGCTAAGTTAATGTTGTTGCAACGGGCGTAAAATCCCAAACCGATCAGTGCGACGATTAAATTTTTGGATAAATTCATAGCATATACTCCTTTTTACTTTTAATAAACTTTTCCGCGGGGGAATAAGGGTTGGTTCAAGAAATTTTGGCTTTCGCTGCATTGGTTGTTTTCGGCACGTTGTAACGGTGCGTAACCGTAAGTCGGAATCAACAAGTCGGTCGTCGCGGTGATGCGAACCAAAATTTTGCTTGTGGCGCAAGCAATCGTCGCTGTGTCGGTGGTGGTGGTAGCGCTGTCGTGCCCGAACGCGCCTTCGGCGGTAATCGTGTACGGGAATGCCGTGTCTTCGGGGATAAACAGGACGATGCTGATGTTTTTGGCTACGCTGGTGTGCGTTTCAATTTGGACATTGTTCGCGTCGGTTAAGGTCATGGTTAGCGGAATTTGCACGGTCGCAGTCACACGGGAGCAACGGGTATTGTCGCCCAGTGGGGTAATCACGATGTTTGTCATTTGGGTTTCGGTGGCAACGGCTTGGATTTTGTTCACGATGAACGGTTCCACGGCGGTCGAAGGAATGGTGCCACTGGGGATTTGCAATTGTGCATCTTGGGTAACGACCATCGCGCTGTCTAACACGCGCGGTACAGAAACCACAACTCGGTTCATAGTTTGTTCTCCTTTCATGTGCTTTATTTATGCAGTAAATATTTTTTGTGTGAATGCGGATACTACCTTTGATGACAAAAAAATTTTGGTGGCGGTTGGGTGCCTTAGTATTAGCAGCAGTTTTGTTGGCGGGCTTTTTTGCGGGCGTGGTGTGGCTGGCAGGGACGCGGGTCACCGCTTATGTCAATGCCGCCGATGCGATGGTGGGCGGCACTTCGGCGCGCGGGATGTGCACGATGGACGTGGCGACCGGGCGCGTGTTATTTGCCCATAACGCCGACCAGCCCATGGGGATGGCGTCCACAACCAAAGTGGTGACCGCTTTGACGGTGTTAGAACATTGTCAAGATTTGGATACCAAAATGCGCGTGGCGGATGCGGCCATTGGAATTGAAGGCAGCAGTATTTATTTGCAAAAAGGCGAACAATTAACCGTGCGTGAATTGCTCTATGGTTTGATGTTGCGTTCGGGTAATGATGCCGCGGTGGCGTTGGCTTTGGCGGTGGCGCCCAGTATCGCCGAGTTTGCGGCACTGATGAACCAGACCGCGGCCAAATACGGTGCAACCAAAACCCATTTCATGAATCCGCACGGTTTAGATGACCCCGACCATTACACGACGGCGCGGGATTTGGCCAAATTGAGTGCGGTGGCTTTACAAAACCCGACTTTTGTGGAAATTTGTTCCGCCCAAGAAAAACGCATTGACGGGGTGGATGGTCCGCGCTTGTTAATCAACAAAAACAAATTATTGAAATCGTTGGATGGTTGTATCGGGGTCAAAACGGGGTACACAAAAAAAACGGGGCGTTCCTTTGTGGGCGCGCGGGAAGTCGACGGACAAAAAATTGTTTGCGTGGTCTTAAACTGTGGGCCGATGTTCCCCGAAAGTGCGCAATTGTTAAAGGACGCCGACGCGCTTTACCACAACAAAACGGTCTTAAGCGCGGAAGAAATTTTTGTCGACCAACACGGTACCAAAGGTTTGGCACTCAGTGATTTCAGTTACCCGTTGACCCAAGCCGAATTGGAACGCTTGGAAATTACGATTATTGAAAATACGGTCATCATCAAATTAGATGGCACCACGATTTACCAAGGCGATTGCGTCAATATCGGTGACGGGTCGCCTGGCGCCAACGCACGGTAAATGTGCGCGCGGTCGTCATAAGTTTAGTTTCACAAGCAAAAACTGCCCTGGCATGCAGGGCAGTTGGATAGGAACAAACAAAGATGGTTTATCTTTGCATTAAATCTTCATCGGTTACAATCACATCGGCAGCGGTGTGTTCGTTGTCAGCCGTCGTGTCCAGTTGTTGTTCCACACGGGGTTGGGGTGCCACAACCTTTTCGGGTTGGGGTTTTTTGTTGTAGCCATAAACACCCAGTGCAACACCTGCCGTTAATGGTAACGCAATTGCCGCCGCGACCAAATCTTCTTTTAATTCTTGCAAACGCACATCCTGGGGTTGACGCACTTCGGTGGCTTTCAGCCTTTGACGCAAATTATTTATGGCCAATTTACGTAATTTATCGGTTTTTGGTTTCATTTTGATTACTCCTTAAAAATTGAATTCACTAGCATAGCATACTTCAAAAGTAAATGCAAGACCTAAATTATTGTATGCAAGGGGACCGCCGTCATGGTGCGAACGAGAGGATTTGAACCTCCAAAAATGCGCTTCTGAGACGCACGCG
>JAMPCO010000011.1 GCA_023666145.1 Prevotella sp.
TTCGCATTTTTTCGGGCAAAAACAAAAAAGCCCGTCGGGCAACGGGCTTATCATACAAAACCATTTTCGGATTACGCCATGGTTTTCGCGGGTTTGGTTTTGGCGGTGGGTTGCGGTGTGTCGGTGGTTTCCGTTTGTGCGGGCGCGGGTTTGGGTGCGGCGTGGATAATTTTCGGCGTGGTCACTTTGTTAATCACGTCGGCGTTAATCACCACCTTGTCAATTGTTTTGTCCGCGGGCGCCGCATACATCACGTCCAACAATGCATCTTCCAAAATCGTGCGCAAACCGCGCGCGCCCGTTTTTAATTCCATGGCTAAGTCTGCCACTTTTTCCACCGCATCTTTGGTAATTTCCAATTTGACATTGTCCAACGAGAACATTTTGATAAATTGCTTCAACAAAGCGTTTTTGGGCTGAGTCAAGATTTTAATCAACGCGTTTTTATCTAACGCATCCAAGCCGACCACAATCGGCACGCGTCCGACAAATTCGGGGATGATACCGAACTTCACCAAATCGACGGGACTGACTTTTTTGACGTCGGTGATTGCCGCCGCTTCGTCCGTATTATTTTTCAATTCCGCACCGAAACCCAAACCGCTGCCATTCAAACGTGCGGAAACAATTTTTTCCAAGCCAACGAAAGCCCCACCCACGATGAACAAGATGTTCGATGTGTCGATTTGGATGCATTCTTGGCTGGGGTGTTTGCGCCCACCTTGCGGCGGCACGTTCGCGACCGTACCTTCGATAATCTTCAGCAAAGATTGTTGTACGCCTTCGCCCGACACGTCGCGCGTAATGCTGCGGTTCTCGCCTTTCTTGGCAATCTTGTCAATTTCGTCCACGTAGACAATGCCGCGTTGGGCTTTTTCCACGTCATAATCGCAGTTTTGTAATAACTTCAGCAAAATGTTTTCCACGTCTTCGCCGACGTAACCCGCTTCGGTCAAAGTCGTGGCGTCCGCAATTGCAAACGGCACATCCAAAATGCGCGCCAAATGTTTCGCCATCAAAGTCTTACCCGAACCCGTGGGGCCAATCATCAAAATATTGCTTTTTTCCAATTCGACATCGTCGGGTTTGCGGTCTTTTTTCTTGCTGTGTTTCAAGTAGTTATTGTAATTGATGCGTTTGTAATGGTTGTACACCGCCACAGACAAAGTTTTTTTGGCTTCGTCTTGTCCGATAATGTATTCGTCCAATTTGGCTTTAATCACCGCGGGCGGTAATAACACCAAATCATCGGGCGTGGTGCGTTCACGATGTGCCATCAGTACGTCCGAACAGGCTTCGATACAATATTCGCAAATGTAAGCCGACCCCGTGGGACTGCCGATGATTTTTTTGACTTCGCGGCTGCTGCGTCCGCAGAAACTGCATAAAGTGTTCATAACACCTCCTTGAAAAACAATGTTATTTGTTAGGTTGCCAATGGCGCACACGATTATACGTGTTTACGCCCGTTTTGTAAAGACCTTGTCGACCAAACCATAATCCTTGGCTTCCTGCGCCGACAGATAATGGTCGCGTTCGCAATCGGCGGCGACTTCGGCTTGGCTTTTACCGCAATTTTCCGCCAAAATTTTGGTCAAGCGTTGTTTCAAACGTAAAATGTGTTCCGCTTGAATTTGGATGTCGGTGGCTTGCCCTTGCGTGCCACCCAACGGTTGGTGAATCATGATTTCGCTGTTTGCCAAAGCGTAACGTTTGCCCTTGGTGCCCGCCGACAACAAGAACGCCCCCATCGAAGCCGCCATGCCCACGCAAATTGTGGAGACGTCGCATTTGATGTATTGCATCGTATCATAAATCGCAAAGCCGTCCGTGACCGTGCCCCCGGGGCTGTTAATGTAAAAAGCAATGTCTTTGTTCGGGTCTTTGGCTTCCAAATAAATCAATTGCGCCACCACCAAGTTCGCCGACTGCGCATTGACTTCCCCGTTCAAAAAGACAATGCGGTCTTCCAATAACCGACTGTAAATATCGTAACTGCGTTCACCGTTTGCGGTCTGGTCGACCACCATTGGCACTAACATATTTTGTTCCTCCCCTTTAAGAATATGGTCAAATTATCGAATTGTTTTTGTCGGTCTTTGTCAGACAAATGTTCTTTTTCGACAATCGCATCCATCACTAACCGCATTTTCACTTGTTTGGCGGCCAATTGGTGTTGTTCGTCATGAATTTTTTCCACGGTCGTACCCATGTATTGCGCGTACAATTCCATGTTTGCGCCTTGCGCCGCCAATTTGTGTTCCATGTCATGAATCATCGCGTGCGCGTAATCGTGAATCATTTTGTCGGGGATGTCGACTTTCGCGTTGTCCATAATCGCTTCAAACAATTTTTCTTCGTCCGCGTATTCCGCTTGCTTGGTCGCTTGGTCAGTTAATTTTTTCAAGATGTCGTCTTTGAACGCCTTTAAGTTATCGAATTCGGAAACTTCCTTGGCAAACTGGTCGTCCAAAGCGGGCATTTCTTTTAACATAATATTGGTCAATTTAACTTCAAATTTGGCTTTGGCATTTTGCAATTCCGCCACGTGGTAATTTTTCGGGAAAGTCACGTTGACGTCGCGTGCCGTACCAATTTTCATCCCGACCAGTTGGTCTTCAAAGTTATCAATGAAACTGTGGCTACCGATTTCCAATTCGTAATTTTGCGCCGTGCCACCTTCGAAGTATTTGCCGTCCACACTGCCTTTGAAATCAATCACGGCAATGTCACCGTTCGCCAGTGCGTGGGTTTTGTCGGCCGCGACTTGTTTTGCGCGGGTTTGTTGTAAACGTTGTAAATACGCATCCACGTCTTTCGCGCCTACGTTGACCGCGGTCTTTTTAATTTCCAAGCCCGTGTATTTGCCCAAAGTCACCGTCGGTTCCAATTCGCAAGTTGCAGTCAATTTAACACCACCGTCCGCCGTAAAATCGAAATCTAAATGTGGATAATCAATCAATTTCAAATCGTCACCGAAATTGGCAGCAAACAAATCTTGGATAGCATCTTCTAAAAAGACCCCCGCGCCGTATTGTTGTTCAATCATTTTGCGCGGTGCTTTCCCCGCACGAAAGCCAGCCACCTTGTATTTGCTGGCATTTTTTTTGTAAGCGTTGTCAATCGCGGCTTCCCATTCGTTTTTGTCAAATGTCATGACGACTGTCGCTTGATTTTTTTGGTGTGTAATTTTTTTGTCCATAGGATATTAGTTTACCCTATTTATAGATGCAAAAGCAAGGAAAATAACGCAATCACCAAACCGACCTTCAAGATGATTGCCAAAACGAATCCCCATTTACGGCGGCGTAAGTAACTTTTTTCTTCCGCGGTAAAGGTGGGTGTGATTTCCAAAACTTCGCCCGCCGCCTGTTTAGCGTAGGCCTCCTGCAAATGGGCGTATTGCAGCGCGTGAATTTGTTGCAAGAAATAATAACGGGTAACCATACTGTCCCACAGGGTGCCACCCAGGCTGACGAACAGTACCAAAAGCACCAGCACGTAAAAAACTTGCACATGAGTGAAAACATATAACAGTAAACATAAGATTGTCGTAATTAAGCCCAAAAAGAAAATTTTACAGCCCGTATTGGCTGTAAAATAATCTTTAATTTTGGTTAATGCAGTTTGGAGAAATGCTTTCATTATGGATTATTTGAATGAAATATTGCCCAAAACCAAGAATACCACAATCAACACAACGGCGATCGCCCAAACGACCAACCACCATGTGCCACGGGCACGAGCATAACCAAAGGAATAGAATGCTACCACGATGTACGCCATGACTTGCGCCAAGATGTTCAACGCGTTGACGATTTGTGCGGACAAACCAACCATGTTAAAGATGGCTTGTAACAGCAAAGCGATGCCGACGAACACGATCGCCAAGTACGATAGCAAATTCAAGAAACTCCTTCTTGTTGTTGACATGATGTTTACCTCCTTATGTCAGATGATAACATCTTTCCCGTGCGACGGCAAACGCTTTTGTGGGCGAAATTTGTAAATGAATGTCAATCCCCGTCATTGGGTGGGTAAAGTCCAAACGCAACGCTTCCAACATCTGCCCGTCGCCGTGGTTGTATTCGGGGTCACCCACCAACGGATGATGCATGGCTTGACAATGTACCCGAATTTGGTGCGTACGCCCCGTTTCCAAAGTAAATTCACATAACGTGTGTTTGGCATAACGTTCCAACACTTTCACATGAGTGACCGCCCGTCGTCCGCCGTGGTCGGTGGTAGTAAAGATCGTACGGTGCTGGGGGTGACGAATGATGTTACGATCGATTGTACAATCCGCGGCAACCCGACCTTCCACCAAGCCCCAATACGTCCGCACAATCGCATGGCGTGCAAACATTTGCCCCAAGCGTTGTTGGCACTCCGCGGTCTTGGCCACCACCAACAACCCCGCCGTATTTTTATCCAAACGGTGCACAATGCCCGCCCGTTCCAAATCACCTTGTCCACGTCCCAGCAATGCATTCAGTACGGTACCGCTTTTCACACCTGCCCCTGGATGCACCACCATGCCGCGCGGTTTGTTAATCACCATTAAATACTCATCTTCGTAAACCACGTCCAACGGGATGTTTTCGGGTTGTGCCGTCACCACGGTGGGTTGCGGGGTACCGGCCACCACGTCAGTCGCACGCAAAGCGTAACCCGCTTTTACAACTCGCCCGTTGACGGTAAAGTCGCCCCGCTTCAACGCTGCGGTAATTTGACTGCGGGTCAAATGAGGATAAAGTGCAACGAGATATTGGTCAAGCCGCATGACGTGCCCCGATGATAATACTGCCACAAATTAACACCGCACCCAGCGTAATGGCGATGTCCGCCACATTGTTTTTGAAAATCACAAAATCGATAAAATCATGCACCACGCCGCCCGTAATGATCCGGTCAATAGCGTTACCCAGGATACCGCCCACAAACAAAGCCATACCCACCGTCCACAGCCACGGGCGTTGGTGGGTATGTAACAAACGATACACCACGTAACCAATTAAAACCGCCGCCAAAACGAACGACACCACCACAATCACCATCCACAGCCAAGGCCAATCTGCCCCGATACCCCACGCGATACCTGGGTTCACGATGCCGTCCACCGTGTACTTCGTAATTAAATCCGCGGCCACCACCGCCACAAGCACTGCGGCGAAGCAACCAATCATTGCCCAACCTTTTCCAGCATGGACACCACAATGGGTCGACGGTTGAAATTCTTTTGGAAATAATTTTGCACGTCTTTGCGGATTTGGTTGCGCACTTCGTTCACGTCACTGCCGTGCAAAGGCATTTTGGCCAACGCGTCCAGCACCACACCGCGAATGTCCACAATCACTTTTTCCAATTCGTGGGCGTAGGCTAATCCCTTCATATTAACGTTGGGCCCCGACAACAAATCACCCGTCTTGCTGTCATAACCCAAACCAATAATGCAGATGCCGTCTTCCGCCAACGCTTGTCGTTCACGTAACACCGCGCTGTCGACATCGCCTGCACCGTAACCGTCAATCAAACGCGAACCGTGCGGCACCGAACCCACTTTTTTCAAGCCCGCCGCCGACAATTCCCAACAATCGCCCAAGTCCGCCATAAACACGTTACGAGCGAGCATCCCCATGCGTTTCGCCAGGTCACAGTGTTTTTTCAACATTTTGTATTCGCCGTGAATCGGGATAAAGTTGCGCGGACGCACCAACGCGTGGATAATTTTGAATTCTTCCTGACACGCGTGTCCCGAAACGTGCACGGCCGCCAAACGTTCGTACACCACTTCACAGCCACGGTGGACTAAGTTATTCACCACGTCCGCGACCGCACCTTCGTTCCCCGAAATTGGGGATGCCGAAAAGATGACCGCGTCGCTGGGTCCCAAGTTAATTTGTCCGAATTCCCCGTTCGCCATCCGGCTGAGTGCGGCGTTCGGTTCCCCCTGACTGCCCGTTAACAAGACCAACACTTCTTCGTTTTTGAACGCACTGATTTTGTTAATTTCAATAATGTTTTCGGGACGGGCTTTCATTTCACCCAATTTAATCGCGATGTCGCTGACCGCAATCATACTACGTCCCAGGAACGCCACCTTGCGTTTGTACTTTTGTGCCAAGTCCAAAATTTGTTGCATTCGGTGGACATTGGAGGCAAACGAAGTTACAAACAAGCGTTTATCTTTGTATTGCGCAAACACTTCGTCCAACCGCTCCCCGACCGTGGTTTCGCTCATGGTAAAGCCTGGACGTTCGATGTTGGTACTTTCGCACAACATCAGCGATACCCCGCGCCGACCAATTTCGCCAATCCGCGCCAGATCAATCGGATGATTATCCACGGGCGTCAAGTCAATTTTCAAATCCCCACTGTGAAACACCGTTCCCAACGGAGTGGTAATCGCCAACGCGAACGCCCCAGGAATCGAGTGGTTGACATGGATAAATTCGACCGAAAATTCGCCGATTTTTACCACGGCACGCGGACGCACCGCCACGGCTTTTACTTTCAAGCCCGAATGTTCGCGCAATTTGTGTTCGATTAAACCCAAAGTCATACGGCTGGCGTAAATTGGTGCGGGCACTTCTTTCAAAGCGAACGGCAAACCACCAATGTGGTCTTCATGCCCGTGGGTAATTAAGTACCCTTTGACTTTGTCTTTGTTGCGAATCAAATAAGTGATGTCTTGCACCACCAGGTCAATCCCCGGCATTTTGTTGCTGTCGGGGAAGCCCAACCCCACATCGACCACGATCATATCGTCGCCGTATTCGAAAACGGTCATGTTCTTCCCGATTTCGCCCAGTCCCCCCAAGAAACTAATTCGTAAATTTTTGCTCATTTTTTCTCCTTCTCTGTCTGATTTAGATTAACAATTTGATTGTAAATCGCGCTTTGTTGCAATTCGGTCGTGCGTTCATTGTGGATGTGTAAACGGTTGCGGACGACCTGAAAAATTCCCAGTTGTTCAAAGACCGCAAAGCAAAACACAAACTGGAAAATGTTTTTCTTTGGTAACGTCATTTTGCCAAATAGTTGCAATGGCGACGGACAAAAGTTGTTGTGATTGACCAAGGTGAGAATTGCTTTATAATAATCAATAAACACCGACCTGTCAACACTTAAACCGTGGATCACCGTTTGCAAACTTTGGTCGGGTGTCACCACCAAGTCGTTGTGAAAGTAACGTTGCAACACCAACGCCTTTTCGTCATCGTTAATCGCAAACGGAATCACACACTTCACCACGGCTTGCGGTTGCACTCCGTCGTTTTGTTGCAATTCAAAAATCACACTCTTCACACATGGTGCCGCCAAAATTTCGTTGAAACTGGCACCGCCAAAGAAAATGAATTTTAATTGCCCGTGGTCAAATTTGGTATGCGTCGGGTGACTGGGTAAACTGGACGCACGGGTTTGGTGCATCACCGTCATTAAAACGGGGGCAGGATTACCACAGCCCGTGGGTTCCAACATCGCCACTTCATCAAAGAATTTTTGGTTCAATTCTTCCGCCGTAATTTCAAAGTCGTAATACTTATAATTTTCGGCCGGTTGGGTCGCCGCAGTTTGCGCCACGATTTGTTGGAACAAAGTGCGGAACTTTTCAAAATTCGCCACAGGTAGTGACATCCCTGCCGCCATCGCATGACCGCCGAACGTCGACAAATATTCCGCCGCTTGGGTAATGCAATCCACTAAATGGATGCCCGCCACACTGCGTCCACTGCCTTTGTAAACTTCGCCCTTGCCACCTAACACGATACAGGGACGTCCGTACTTTTCGGTCAAGCGCACCGCGACGATACCCAAGACCCCACTTTCCCATTCGGGTTTGGCCACCACAATCGCGCTGTCATGTTGTAAGTTTTCCGATTCAATCATTTGTACACATTCGTTGAAAATTACCGTGCATAGTTCTTGCCGTTTCGTGTTCAAATATAACAAGTTTTTAATGATGCGTTCCAAGCGGATCGGGTCTTGTTCCAAAATGACATCTAAACCGCGTTTCGCGTTGCCCATCCGTCCGCTGGCGTTGATTTTTGGTCCCAAGCGGAAACTGATGTCGCCACTCTTAATCGTGCCACGGATGTTACAGGCTTTAGCCAACGCGGTAATGCCCGGCACCGTACCTTGGTTCAACATCTGTAAACCGTGATGCACAATGATGCGGTTTTCATCGGTTAACGACACAATGTCCGCCACCGTGGCAATCGCACAGATGTCAAAATATTTTTGCGCGGTTGCCAAATTTTCCATGGCTTGCACCAATTTTAACGCGACCCCTGCACCGCACAAATCATCAAACGGATAGTCTTGGTCGGTAAATTTCGGGTCGACACAAATACAGTCGGGTATTTGGTCGGGAATCGTGTGGTGGTCGGTGACGATACAATCAATGCCCAACGATTGCGCAAACTTAATTTCGGTTGGGCAAGAAATGCCGCAATCCACGGTGACCAATAAATTCGGGTGAAATTTATCGTTCAAGCGTTGAATCAATTCCACGTTCAACCCGTAACCGTCGGCATCCCGTTCGGGTAAAAAATACGCTGTCCGTACGCGTTGGGTTAAAAGATATTTGTACAAAATGGCCGTGGCACAGATACCGTCGGCGTCATAATCGCCGATGATTAAAATCCGCTGTTTACGGTTAATGGCGTCGCGCAACCGCGATACAGCCGCCTTCATCCCCTTTAACAAAAAGGGGTCATGCAGTTGATGCGGGTCGAAGTTAAAGAATTTATCGGCTTTTGCTTGGGTGTCAATACCTCTTGCGACTAATAATCGGATAAATTTTTCACTATACCCTGATTGGTTGAACGCCGCCAGTTGCCGTGGGGTTAACTCCCCGCACCTGACTTTGTATTCCATGCCACTACTACGTTACCATAAATTTGCTTGCTCTGCAACTAAAAACCCGCTAATATGCGAATATGGAAAACATTAAGTTTACCGCCGACACCGTTTGTGATTTAACCCCCGAACTTTTGGCCGAATTTGACATCGCGGTGGCACCCTTGTACGTGCATTTTGGCGACCGCGAAGTCCGTGACTATTTTGGCATTGACCAAGAAATTTACCAATACTACCGTGACACCAAAATGACCCCGAAAACTTCGGCGGTCAGTGTGGAAGATTTCAAGGAATTTTTCCGCACCCACTTGCCCACAAACGGCAGCCTGATTCATTTCAACATTTCCAGCGAATTTTCGTCCAGTTACGCTAACGCGGTCACCGCCGCCAAGGAATTTTCCAACGTCTACGTAATTGACAGCCGTACTTTAACCGTCGGCATGGTGATTTTAATTTTACGAGCGATGCAATACCGCGCCCAAGGACTGTCCGCCGCCGACATTGTGCAACGCACCAACGCGGAAATTAACCGCGTGCAAACCAGTTTCATTATTAAGGATTTGACTTACCTTCACCGTGGCGGTCGTTGCAGCGGTACCACCAAATTGTTGGCAACCGCACTGGGTATCCGTCCGCAAATCGTCTTGAGAGACGGGAAAATGGAAGTCGGCAAAAAATTCATGGGTAATTTTGAAAATTGCATTAAAAAATACGTGGACTACGTTTTTGCCACCAACCCCCAACCCGATTTATCCATTTGCTTCATCGTCCACACCCAATTGGCAAACCCCCAAATCGTAGCAGAAATCAAACAACAAATTTTGGCACGCTATCCGTTCCAACGCATCATTGAATCCATTCCGTGGGGCACGGTCACTTCCCATTGCGGCGAAAATACCATCGGCATTATTTACGGTATTTAAGTCGTATAATTTACGTTCAATTTCCGCAACATATCGCTATGGGTCAACGCAAAAAAGCCAAAGTCCCTTTCATCATTTTTGCCATTGCGGTCATCGGGTCGGTTTTGTGTTTCACGTTTGGGCAACGTTATAACCCATACTTTTTGTGGGTCGGCTTAGGTTTAGCGGGCATCGCCCTGCTGTTTTTTTTGGTGGCCTTAACACGGTTTTTGCGCAACCGTTCGATTACCAGTGGTTTGTTGATTGCCACCACGATTGCCACCGCAGTTTATTTTATCGGTAACCGTTTTATCGGGGTCGCGATTCCCCGTGCCATGTCCAATCTTTCCATTGCCAGCACCGATGGCGTAACACAAACGGGTAACGGTTGGTTTACCCCGCTGTTCTTCGCGCAGATCGGTTTATTCGTCTTGTGGTTTTTGCTGATTTTGTTCATCATTTACGTTTACGTCCGCCCGATTAAACGGATTGACCAATTGTTGGGGCAAATCATTGATGCCAAAGAAATCAAAAAAATGAAATTGGGCAAAGGTCGCCAATACCAAGCCATTGCCACCAAACTGCAAATTCTGGCAGACGCCCAACACGCCAACGCGTTGAAACGCCAAGCCCGTTTACAAAAAGCCCGCAGCCGCGCGTCGGTTAAACGGGAGTTAGTGAACAAATATTTGCAAGAACAAAACAAACTGCCCAAGTCCAGCACTTAACGCTGCCGTTCCGCGGTAAAGTCCGCAATTGTTTGCAAGAACGCGTGATACAAAGGTTCCAAACGGTGGTACAAAATCAACGCCCGCCGTTTGGGGACGACGCCGCTTTTACCCACGACGAAAAGTTCTTCCTGTAACTCCCGTTGCAAAGTGTGGATATTGTAACTCACCGTGGGTTGACTCACCCCCAATTTTTCAGCAGCCTTACTCACATTCTCTTCTTCTATGACCGCCAAAAAGTACTTGTATAAGTTCAAATTAACGTCCATAACCATCTATTATAGAATAATTCTATAAGTCTTGTTTACGCCGTTACGCTTTGATACATTTTTATACATGAACACCAATGCAATTACCAAAACTTTGTTGACGGTCTGGCAAGGGTTGCCCGATTACGCCACCATGTTGGGCGAACGCGCCCACAACCACGCGCTGTGCAGTTGTAACACCCCCATGCTCACCAACCGCATCATTGACAAAATTATCGACCTGAACGTCAAACAACAAACCATTCATCATCTGGCGCAGCGTTTGCAGCGCGTGATTGCCAAACTGCCGTCGGACACCCAAGCCGTACTCCGCAGTTATTACCAAGTCTACGGACTGACCGCCAGCATCCCCGCCCAAGCCAAACGGCTGGGCATGGCGGAACGCACCTTTTACCGTCACCTAGACCGTGCCACGGACTACGTCGCACGCCACTTAACTGACCTTGGAATTAACTTTTTTACCTGGCAAGATTTGTTACACCAACACCCGTGGATTAAGGAGACGTTTATGCGTCAATGCCCACCAAGCCCGCCGCGAACGACGCCGCATCGAAAGGTACTAAATCATTAAGTTGTTCCCCCACGCCGACGTACCACACAGGCAAATCAAATTGCTGTTTAATCGCCACCACAATACCACCCTTGGCGGTGCCGTCCAGTTTGGTTAAAATTATCCCGTCCAAGCCCACCGCTTGGTGAAAATATTCGACTTGACTGAGTGCGTTGCCACCCGTGGTGGCGTCAATCACCAGTAATTTACGGTAATTGGCCTGGGGCATGACTTTGCCCACCACGCGGTCGATTTTTTGCAATTCCGCCATTAAATTGGCTTTGTTATGCAAACGTCCCGCCGTATCAATTAAAGCGACTTGTTCGTGTTTGGCTTGCATCGAAGTCAACCCGTCAAACACTAAGGACGCGGGGTCCGCTCCCGCGCCCTGCTTGACAATCCGTACCCCCGCGCGCGTACTCCACTCGGTTAATTGTTCGGTCGCCGCCGCGCGGAAAGTATCCCCCGCCACCAACAACACGGATTTCCCGTCTTGCTTCAATAAATGTGCCAATTTCCCAATCGAAGTCGTTTTCCCGACCCCGTTCACCCCCACCACCATGATCACGGTCGGGTCGGTGATAGTGGGCTGGGTGTTGCCCAAAATTTCCGCGATACTGGTGGCCAAACGGTGTTTCAGTTCGTCTTCGGTTTTAATTTTTTCGGCTTTCACCGTTTGCTTGATGTCGGCAATGATTTTTTCGGTTGCCGCCACCCCAATGTCCGCACTGATTAACACGGTTTCCAAATCGTCGTAAAAATCGTCATCAAAAGTTTTGGTAAAAATGGCGGCAATACCACTGGTCACCGCGGTGGCGGTCTTTTTCAAGCCACCGAAAAGTTTTTGAAAAAATCCCATTTATTGTCCCTCGCTGGCCTGCACCATGCGGCGTTGGTATTTTGGGTCGGGATTCATGTCGGTTTGTAGAAAGGTATCCACCGCGGTTAATGCCACCGCTTGGTCAATGAAACGTCCGCCCAAACACAGGACATTGGCGTTGTTATGCTGACGTGCCAAACGCGCGTAATCCACATTAGGCACCAACGCCGCGCGAATGCCACGGTGGTGGTTGGCGGCAATGCAAACGCCAATCCCCGTGCCGCACACTAAAATGCCACGGTGGTGATCATCGCTTAACACCCCCTGCACCACGGGTTCCACGAAGGTGGTAAAGTCGTCTTCGCTGTCAAAGACCGTGTTCCCGCAATCGGTCACCGCCAAGCCTTGTTTTTGTAAATGCGCGCGAATGGCTTCTTTCAAAGCAAAACCGCCGTGGTCACATCCCAGATAAATCATGCTTTCAGCATAGCACGGGGTGTGGATTTCGCAAATCAAAAATCTGGTGATACAGGTTTTCCAAAGCCGTTTGTAACTGGGCACACACTTGGTCGTACGCCGCTTGCCCACCGCCGTAAGGGTCGGCGTAATCGCGCAAATCAAAAATGTAATCGTATTGCTGTTGCATTTTGGGTAAATATTGGCGCGCCCGATGCGGTTGAGTGGGAATCGTGATGCCCACGTTCTGCAACGCAATCATGGCTTCGGGCATCATATCGGCACCGACTTCGGCGGCGGTACCCGCACTGCGCACCACTACCCCCGTGCGGCGGTGCCGTTTACAAATGGCTTTGAACAGCATTTCTGCCATGGGACTGCGGCAAGTGTTGCCCGCGCAAACAAACAAAATTTTGGTTTTAACAGGGGACGCGGTCATGCGTTTTCCCCTAAATCCACCACCACAGGATACTTGAATTGCCCCAAAAAGATCGCAAACAAATCCCACACCCACATTCCCAAAGTGACAATCCCCAACAAGTCGCCAGGGAACAAATAAGTTTTACTTTCAAACAGATAACGGGTCGCATTGGGTAAACTGTCGCCCACCGCCGGGGGAAAGATGATCAGTGTGGTAATGTACGCCGCCAACAAACACAAAATGATGATGCCACGCAGATAGCGTTTGGCAAAAAAGCAATGAAGTCCCAAAAAGCCGAACACCCCGCCCAGTCCCATTTTCCACAGGGGTAAAGACGCGGGGCGCACTTTAGAATACAGGATGTTTTGTCCTGGTCGGTACGGGGCGGTCAGTTTCGCATGGTAAATTTGTTCTTTCGTCAAAGCGCAATTTTCACATTTGGCCGTGCCTTTCATGATTTTGGTATGGCAATACGGGCAGCGCATTTCCCGCATATACAAAGCGTCCAACCGTTCGTCGGCACGCACGCGCTTGGCGAAAATTTCTTGGTCAGTCATCGTATCCGTCGTCATTGGTTTTTCTCCTGCGGTTTAAGTATGAACGAAAAAGGTCAATACTCCAAATCATTACGGCGCCTAACAATAACACACACACCACCACAATCCAATCGGTTTCGTCATCGTTGGTATGACTGGTCGTTCGGGGACGGGTAATCTTATTTTCAATCGCATTCAATTTGGTTGTGATGGTGTCCACCGCGAAACTTTTCATAGTCACCACGCCATAACCGAAATATTCGTCATAGCCCGCCTCACCTTGGTCGCCGTAGGTGGCCGCCGCCGCCAACAAAGCCTTTTGTGCCATGGTAACGTAGCCCGCATCTTCACCGTCGGCATCCCAAGTGGCTAAGCCGTAATCTTCCGCGGTGGTTTTGCTGGTATCACTGACCAACAACGCGTAGCACGCGGTCACAAACGGTGTAGCCTGACTGGTTCCGCCGCTGCGCAGATAATAATTACCATCCGCATCAAGACGGACACGCCATACCGTGGAGCCATACCGACATTCGTAATATGTGCCGTGGTCATCTTGGTGCGCGGTCTTGTGCCTCAAATCTAATTTTTCCACGATTTCCGCGATGTTCCGGCTGCACGCCGACCAAATTTCCGCCCCTGGTGCCGCCACCGCAATGTGGTCGTTGTGGTACGAAAACGATGCTAATTGATAGGCGCTGGCGTCCGTATTATCGTACGCCGCCACCGTTACCACCCCTTCGCACGCCCCAGGCAAAGCATAATACGTGTTGTTGGCGTTTTCCTCGGTACTGATATTACCCGCCGCCACAAGCGGCAAAATGTCCGCCTGCAAAAGCAGATCAATCGAATCCTGCCAATTCAGTTTTTCACTTTGGTATTTTGCCATGGCTTCGGTATCGTCAAGATTGTATCCAGAGGTACCCAAACTCATGTTCACCGCCACAATGTTCAATTGGGCACGTTCTTGATTGTAAACGGTGCTGGTTAAGCGGTTATTGTCGTTCCACAAACGCACCGTGGTACCGTTTTTCAACGCGCTAAGATAACGAACCGCATTTTCGATTGTGTAGCCCTGACTTTTGTTATCCAAACCGTAAAAGATTTTGATGGGCAAAATTTTGACGTTATCCAGCGTGGTGTCCGCCACGATGCCCGCCACATGGGTTCCGTGCCCGTTATGGTCTTCGTACCATGCGCCACTATTGGGCTGGCCATTGGTGACGCCTTGGCTGAAATCCATAGCATAATCGGTCAAGACCCGCCCCGCGAACAACGGGTGCGTCACGTCCAGTCCCGTATCAATCACCGCAATGATAATTTCCGCCAAATCTTGGGTCGCGGACAACGCGGTCAAATAATCATGGTAACTGGGAATCCCCAACGCGGTGTACAAATTTTCGTCCGTCGGTGCGTTGTCGTTGAATTGATCCAAGTAATATGTTTTCGCGGCCAGTGCACTGGTTTCCGCCGTCGTAACGACGACAGGTGACAACGGACAAACATTGGCGCCCAGTCCACAACAAAAGACCGCCAGTAAAATCACCAACAAGAACCTGTTTGCAAAATTGCGCAATTTCATATATCCTATCTATATTATGGCAGAACAAGAAAAAAGTAAAGCATTGCAAGCGGCATTAGCCACGATTGAAAAAATTTACGGGAAAGGCGCCATCATGAAAATGGGCGACGGTCCCGTGGTGCGTAACGTCAAAGTGATTTCCAGTGGTTGTTTAACTTTGGACTACGCGTTGGGGATTGGGGGCATTCCGCGCGGACGAATTACCGAAATCTATGGCCCCGAATCCAGCGGGAAAACCACGGTTTGTTTACACGTGGTCGCCGAAGCCCAAAAAATGGGTTTGACTTGTGCTTACATTGACGCGGAACAAGCGTTAGACCCCATTTACGCCGAAGCCTTGGGCGTCAACGTGAAAGATTTGATTATCAGCCAACCCGACAGCGGGGAACAAGGTTTGGACATCGCGCATAAATTGGTCGAATCGGGTTGCGTGGATTTAATCATCATCGACAGTGTGGCGGCGCTCACCCCGAAGGCCGAAATTGACGGCGACATCGGTGACGCGCACATCGGCTTGCAAGCCCGTTTAATGAGTCAAGCCTTACGTAAATTAACCCCCATTATCAACAAAACCGAAACCGCGCTCATCTTTATCAACCAATTACGCGAAAAAGTCGGCATGATGATGCCGGGACAAAACCCTGAAACCACGCCGGGTGGTAAAGCGTTAAAATTCTATTCGTCGATTCGTTTGGACGTCCGCCGTATCGGCAGCGTTAAACAAGGTGACGAAGTCATCGCCAACAAAACCAAAGTCAAAGTGGTCAAAAACAAATTGGCGTCTCCGTTCAAAATTGCGGAATTTGAAATCACGTTCGGCAAAGGTATTTCGAACGACGGCTGCATTTTGGATCTGGCCATCGCCAACGACATCATCCAAAAATCAGGCAGTTGGTTCTCCTACCAAGGCGAGCGTATTGCGCAAGGCAAAGAAGCCACCAAAGCGTGGTTAGACAGCGACCCGAAAATTAAAGACGCAATCTTAACCCAAGTTAAAGCCACCATGGGCAAAGCCCCCAACATCGCGCCCGTGGAAACCAACGCCGACCAGCCCGCGGTCTAAACTCAATATTGTTCGGGCAAATCGTTAATAATCAGCAACACATCCCCTGCGCTTAACCACAGGGGATAATATTTTTTCGCGGCTTCACGGTCAGGCACATACGCTACGTCCCCCGTCCAACCGTCCAACCCGCGGGTAAAATCCGCGCGGTTCAATTCCCCCACCACAATCACGGCATCCGCCACCGCTTTGATTTGGGCACAAAACGTGGCGTGAGCGGTGGCGGTGTGCGCCCCCTGCTCCACAAACCCTGGCGTTTGCACCACTTTTTTGGTGGTATAGCCACGTAAGACGTCCAACGCACTGGCGGCACTGGCAGGATTGGCGTTGTAACTGTCGTCCAAAATAATAATCCCGTTCGGGGCGACGATGCGTTCCAAACGGTGGGGTGTGGGCTGTAAAGTGGCGGCCACGCGCGCAATTTCGTCCGCACTGATGCCCAACGCCCGCGCCATCACCGCCGCCATTTGCAAATTCTTTTGTTGGTGCGCCCCCAACAACGGCGTGGCAATCACGGGTTGCTCCGCCGCTTTGACCAACACCAAATGCGGATGCGGTAAAGTTTGACACCACGGGTTGTCGCCGTCACTGACCGCCACGCCGTCCGCGGGCAACGCCGCCAATAATTCGGCTTTGGTGCGTGCCACCGTCGCGATGTCGCCAAACGTCGCCAAATGACACGCCCCGATACTGGTCACGATGCCGTGTTGCGGACGGAACAATTGGCACATTTCCCGAATCTCGCCTGCGCGCCGTGCCCCCATTTCCATGATTAACACTTGGGTGTCGGGACGTAAATTTTCGTTCACCGTCCGCGTAAAACCGAGTGGCGTGTTGAAACTGGCGGGACTGGCAACCACGCGGTATTTAACACTGAGTAACGCCGCCAAAATA
Organism: Prevotella sp.; assembly: GCA_023666145.1. Classification (GTDB taxonomy): domain Bacteria; phylum Bacillota; class Clostridia; order Christensenellales; family UBA1242; genus RGIG8050. Next base: position 17,081 of record JAMPCO010000011.1, read on the forward strand.
TTTTTGACCGAAGTCTTACCATAACTCCCCGTAATGCCAATCCGAATTAAGTCCGACCGTCGACGTAACTTTTTTTGCGCACGACGAATGAAATGTCGTTGCACCATTTTTTCGTACGGCTGTAACAGCCAATGGGCGGCCGCCACGGTGTGGGACAAGCAGAACCAGGGTAACCCGAGCCCACAACACACCAACCAAACGCTGACAAAGCGTAACCGTTTGACCCGTGCCGTCCACTGTACGGTGCCCGTGGTGTTTTTGGGTACCAAGCCCCAATATTCCGCCCGACGGTAACCGCTGATTTGCATTTTATACAACAATTCGCCCAACCGCTGCCGCTTCATGCCTGCTCCTGCAAAAAGCGCACCACGTCCCCGATAAAGCGTGCGCTGTCCTCTAAATACGCAAAATGTCCCTTACCACGGTAAATAATTTTTTGGGCGTGTGGTACCAAACGACACCAACGTCGTAACATTTCACACGGCGTGTCACGGTCGCGTGAACCCCAGACCAACAATAACGGCGCGGTGATTTGTTGGACTTCCGCGGTTAAATCGCGGTGAATCACATTTTGGAAGGTTACCTTACCGTTGGCATCCAATTGACGGTAATCGGTACTGCCACCCGTAACCCGCCAACCTAGACGCCGACAAAACCGGTACCACCGCACTTTCAGCCACACCCGTAACCGCCACCGCGGTGGCAAGCCCGCGCCCCCCGTAATCACAATCTGGGTAAACAATTTGGGGTGCCGTGCGTTCAACACCGCTACTAAGCGCGCCCCGAAAGAATGCGCCACCACCACACACCGCGCCACCTGGTGCGCCATCAAATAATCATCCACCTCGTCCGCGTAATCTTCCAGTGTGTAAACCGCCGTGGGCGGACACGGTAAACTGGGGGTTAAGATTTGGTACGGTTCCCCGTTGGCGTCACACGTGCGCGCACAATATTGGCTGATGGGCGCGAAACTGTCCGCGTTGCCACCCCAACCATGCAAAAACAAAATCGTCTTCACCAGTTATATATATGTTGGTTTGCGGTTGTCGGCATCCCGCAACGCTTTTCACTGCCCAGCGCTGACTTTCACGATGCGATCCAATTCGGAAATTACGCCGTTGGTGGTGGCTTGACCAAAGTTAACATAAACGTCGTTGCCCGTCGCGCGCGTTTCTTTAATCACCAAAAGCGTGTTGGTTTGGTACGACATCGAACCTTGGTGAAAGTTCAACGAATTCAACATTGTCACGTAATGTCGTTCCCGCGTTTGACTATCAAAATACGACAATTGTAAATCTTTCGAATGGTAATAAACGTCCAAGTTTTGATTGACGCACTTGGTACCGATGTTTTGACCTGCGACCAAGCCGTCCAAAAGTTCGGTGGGGAAACCCGGTAAATGCAAATAAAGTTTGTTGGTCAAACGGGAATTTGTGGTAAAGGCGGTTTGAATCACCGTGGCTAAAGTTTTGGAAAATTCAAAATTGGTTAAATATTTCACATTGTTCCAAGCCAAGGTAATATAACCGTCACCCGACACCGATGGCAGTAATTTGGATAAATATTTGCAATACGGATTATGGACGGTGTCCCAACTGCCTGCCGTGCCACCGAACGGGGCAAAATACATTTCAAAAACTTGGTCGGTCGCACTGCCTAAATAAACGATTTGTTCGTCGGTAGGAATTTCATTTTCCCGTCCCGCATTGATTAAATCAATTTGCTCCGTGTTTAATTTGATGACTTTGTCACGGAACAAGTTAATCGCTTCTTGTTCACAATAATCCGCCATCATCCGCGTATAATTGTAAATCACATCGCGGATTTTTTGGTGGTCGCTGAGAATCACACCCGTTTGGATGCCATCGTTACCGTTCGCGCCACTACTGTGAATCCCGTCAATGTTGGTACTGCTGAGCCAAACACTGCCCCCGTGTTCCACCCCCTGACTGTCCAGGTAATGGGAGACAGTACAAGATTTAACGTGTAACATATCCGATGCCGACTTATCACCGTACGAAGTCCACTTGGCTTCACGGAACAACATAAAGTCACCCACTTTTTTCCCATCAATCGTACTGTCGTCAGCCAAATGTTGGGTAAAATATTCCACGAAAGATTCATCATCCTTGGATTGACCGTGGTAGTCGACGGGGTTAGCATCAATTTGTCCAATCACAATCACGTTGATGCCAATTTTAGCGGCGTAGACCAACAAATACGCCATGCGGACAAAACCTTCCTCATCGTAATCCACGTCATAAAGCGATTTCATGTAACCATAAAACTTACTTTCGGGATTAACACAAACCGCCGCCACCACGGAAAAATGGAACGAGGTGCAAGTAATGGTGACCGTTTGGTCGGGGTGGGCTTGCTTGTACTGAATACATTGGTAAATTAAGATTCCTTGCCCCACATTCGGGTTATTCAGGGCTTCGCCGTTGGTGCGGTGGAATAAATCGACTGTAACCGTCTGACCGTTGATATGGTCATAGGTGACCGTGCTTTGGCTGTTGAAATTGGAATGATTCGTACTTACGGGGAAAGCACTGCCATAAGAATCACGACTGTTACAACCCGCCAGCATGGTTGTGCTCAGCACCACAATGGCACACAAAACCAACCAACTGCGTTTAATTTTTTGCCCGACGTGATTGACCTTTTTCATACTGGCTCCTCAATGGTGGGTAATTTTCCTTCGATCGTGCCGTCGTAAGTAAAGTATTCTTGGGTCAATAGACCACGGATCAACAATTTGGTTTTTTTAGTATTGGAGTAAATGGTACTGCCACTGGTGGCGGTGTTACCATTGGCGGTACCACCCCAAATTTCGACCGTGGTATCCGTGGTAGTCATATAAATGAATCCCCCACTGCCCGCCGTGTTATTGGTGGCGGTAACTTGCCCCAATTTTAATTGGGCGGCACCAGAAATGTAAATTACACCACCGTATTTCCCTTCCGCGGCATTGTTGGTGGCCACCAGATCTTGGATTGTCACGTGACAATCCGTATAAATGTACAACGCCCCACCATTACCCGTCGTGCTGTTATGGTTGACCGTTAATTGTTCCAACGTGCCCGTGGCTTTTTGGTAAAAATCAATCGCGCCACCCGAAGCCGCCGTGTTGTCTTCCATCGTCAAGGTACCCACAGCGTGCAGTACACTGCCCGTCGTCATGAAAAAGGCACCACCACTTTTGGCATGATTGCCATTTGCGGTCACATTTTCCGTCTGCACCGTGGCCTTGTAACCGAAGACTGCCCCACCGTTACCCGTCGCGGTGGCATCGTTTTGGTTTAATTGTGAATCTTTTATGCTCACCACGGCACCATTGTAAACGGCCAAAGCGCCCGCATAAACTGCGGCCACGTTTTGCACTAATTCACAAGCATTGATACTAACTTGCGCGGCACTGGTAACATACAGCGCACCGCCTTTCCCGTCGGTTGCATTGGCGCTCAAAGTCGTGCTCGTCATGCCAAGTTGCGCATTCCCCGTTACATAAACTGCGCCACCATTCCGTTCCGCGGTATTTTGTGCAAATGTTGCACCGTCGATGGTAACATCACTCTGACGGGCAATGTATATCGCCCCACCGTTACCGTTGAAATTTTTCACCGTGTCATCATCGTCGGTAGTTTCACCAGGCAATTCGGGGTCATCAGTTTCGGTCGCGAAAGCATGGTTGGCGCGGAAAGTCACCGCCCCGATGTAACCGATCGCACCCTTGTCAAACTCTTCCGAACTGGCGGAAAGGGCGATGGCACCACCTTTGCTGGCTTGGTTATTTTGGAAAAGACCACTGTTGATGGCGACTTGGCGCACCGTTAATTCTGGGTTCGAATAATAAACATAGATGGCGCCACCCTTACTGGCGGCTTGGTTCGTATCAAATGTTACACCGTCCAACGTCAAAGCACCCGAAGTGTTGATGGCACCGCCGTTCCCTTCCACCGCACAGTTGTTGCGGAAAGTCGCGCCACCCTTCACCACAACCGCATTTTTCATTTGTCCGAAAATGGCACCACCCGATTTTTGGGCCGTATTGTTGGCAAAAACCACGGTTTCGGCGGCAGCATCATTTTCACCAATCAATAAACTCGCGTATTGGGAACCAGGCAAATACACCGCCCCGCCATAAACACTGGCTTGATTGTTGACGAACGTACCACCATCAACGTGCAAAGTACGATAGTTATAAATCGCCCCACCGCGTGACGCTTGGTTGTTTTGCAGACTACCACGATAAAGATTGACCGTCGCAAAATTATAAATTGCCCCACCACAAGATGACACAGCAAAATTATCACTTTCATCGTCATCGCTCATATTCGTTTCGTCCAGATTAACTTCGTTATTGGCCAGTGTGGCACCGTCTAAATTCAAAGTCCCGTTGACAACCACCACCGCGGCACCACCGACCTTGTGCGGATAAGAAATCTGATAACCGTTCAGCAATTTGCTGTTACCGACTTTTTTCGCGTTGACAAGATTGACTCCATCACCCAAATTCACCACACTGCTGTTCAAGACCAAAATTGAACTGCCGTTGACATCCACCGCCATGTTTTGTTTGTTACCGTCCAGCGTCAATGTGGCCGTGTTACGGGGCGCCAACGTTAATTCTGCCGCCACTCCACCGTTTTGTACCAACACGTTGTCGCCTTGCGCCGTTTCGCCCACCACGAACAAATCACCCGCAAAATTGACACCACGGGTCAATGTAACATTCTGTTCCACAACAATTTGAGTCTTGCCGACCACAAAAATACTTTCGGTAATTTCTAAATCATTGGTGAGCAGGATTTGGTCGACCCCCGCACCCGCTCTTTCCTTTAACTGCACCAGAGTCGTGGTCGGCAGCAATTCCCAAGCCGTCTGAATTTGCATATTGTGGTCGGTCGTACCACTGTTCGCCACAGGCTGACCTTGCGCATCGACAAAGTCCAGGAAACGGTAGCCCACTTTTTCGGGTGCGGACAAAGTATATGCCCCGTCTTCAGCAACATTCACGCGGGCGATAACCGTAGTACCGTCCAGCACATCCACGTGAATTGATTCTGGCAGCCGTTCTACAGGGCGGTGTTCAATGGTTTTACAACGCGCACAAATGCGTTCCGCCGTGCCTTCTGTGGTTTCGGTCGGCGCTTCAATGATGACCCAACCGTCATTATCTTCCAAATACAAATGACCTAAAGCGGGGATGACCGCCGTTTGGTATTCGTCGGTATGATGTTTCTGATAACGAATCTTCTGACCGTCTTCGGTACACGTCGCGGGGACTTTCACTTCCCAATCACCATATTGTGCGCTATTGGCGCTCGCCACCAAAGCGATTCCACCGCCACCCAAGACCAACGCGGTGGCAATGATACTGACAATGACACCAATCTTCTTTGCTTTTTTCATTCGTAGTTACTGACATTATTATTTTTCAACCAGAAAAATTTAATGCATGAAACTACTATACCCCCCCCCCCTGGGTTGTCAAGTATCCCGCGCAAAATATTTCATGACTCCGCGTTTACTTAACGGAAGTTTTTGACTTATTAACCATAAATTCCCCGTTGTAAAAGGGTTTAAGTGCAAACGGACTGACCGTATCGCCGCTTTGGTATTTGCGCATGGCTTCGTCCACGTCCAAATGGTCGGTCAACGCCACTACGGGAATTTTTTGGGCATAGGCAAACGCTTTGGCGACGGCTAAACCGACCCGAATTCCCGTCCACGACCCTGGGCCTGTGACCACCGCCACCGCATCGAAATGCGCCACCCCCAGTTCACGGATCAGGCGGTTCACGTTTTTGTCGTGTTGGCGTTGTTCGTCACAAGTTTTGGTGATGGTAATTTTCCCGTCCACCGCCACCGCTACCACTAACTGTGTTTGCGTGCTGTCAAGCAATAATAAATTCACGGTTACCGTCCTCCTTGATATTAATCGTCACGTGCAAGGCCTGGGGAAACTGTAACCCGTGTGGCCATTCGATGAAAACATAATTGCCGTCCACGCACAAATCCGCCAAGCCCGTACTTGCCAAAATTTGGTTTTGGCTCTTTGCCGTGGACGCTGGGGCACCCGACTCCCACAAACGGTACAAATCCGCATGGAAAATATTGTCCGCGTACTGGTTAATCAAAGTATAAGTCGGACTGCTGGGGGTGGCGTGTGGGCACAACAGGCGCACCACCGCGCCGACCAAAGTCGTTTTACCCGCCCCCATGGGGCCATGTAATAAAACTACCCCCCCGTTATTTTGTTGCAGGCGGTGGGCAATTTGGCGGGCAATCGTGCGGGTCGTGCGCAGGTTCATGCGGTATTGTAGCAGATTTTGGCGGTGGCGCAAAACGACTGACGGCCGCCATGGTAAACACCAAACACGCCACCACGATGTAATAAACTTGCAAACGTACCACGTAACTCATCAACAATAATACGATGCCCGCAAAGACCAACCCCTTGGTGCGTTCGCGCGCAAACACCCGTCGCCACAAATCACGTAGGATGACGCGCCAACTGCGCCGCGGTTTTTTGGGTTGGTTACGCCACTGCCGCCAATATTTGCGCCCCACAGTTAATTCGTAAAGGACGTTAATCCCAACATCCAATAATAACGCCAACCACCATCGCCGCAGTAACAAAACTAACACAACAAAAATGAAAAAACCGCGCGCCAAAATGTCGGTGATATAGGCGGTACGGCTCATGGTGGTTGCCATAAAATTTATTATTGACAAGCACGGTCACAAATTGCATACTATGTCAAATTTCATGCTCATTGGCAGAAAATTGAAATAAAAGGTAGGGTTTTATGCGGTGGCAAAATTTACAGGAGAAAAAATTGTCGAATTAAAAAACATCGTCAAAATCTACGACAAAGAAAAGGTTGTCGATGATGTTTCCTTATCAATTAAAAAAGGCGATTTCGTGACCATTTTGGGACCGTCGGGTTGTGGTAAAACCACGTTATTACGCATGATTGCGGGCTTCGAACAACCGACCGCAGGCACGATTTATTTGGAAGGCATGGACGTGACCCACGTACCGCCATACAAACGCAACATCAACACGGTGTTTCAAAAGTACGCGCTGTTTCCGCATTTGAACGTGTTTAACAACATTGCGTACGGTTTGAAATTAAAGACCGTACCCGATACGTCCACCAAAAAAGGTTACCGCTTGCTCAGCCAAGACGAAATCAACGACAAAGTCAACCGCGCGTTACGCATGGTGGACTTAGAAGATTACGGCCACCGCGACATTGATAGCCTTTCGGGCGGCCAACAACAACGCATTGCGATTGCACGGGCGATTGTCAACGAACCCAAAGTTTTACTGCTAGACGAACCATTATCGGCGTTGGATTTGAAGATGCGCAAAGAAATGCAAATCGAATTGCGCCGTTTACACAAAGAACTGGGGATTACCTTTATTTACGTGACCCACGACCAAGAAGAAGCCATGACAATGAGCGATACGATTGTGGTCATGCGCGACGGTGAAATTCAACAAGTCGGTACCCCGAAAAAAATCTATGACGAACCGCAAAACGCGTACACCGCGGACTTTATCGGCGAAAGTAACATCATTTCCGCCAAAATGGTACGCGACAATTTGGTCGAATTTTTCGGTTGCCAATTCCCGTGTCTGGACAAAGGTTTCAAGCCCAACGAACCCGTGGACGTGGTGGTACGTCCCGAAGATATCCAAATCAATCCACCCAAACCACAATTTGAAGGTTCGGTCATGAATGTGGTGTTCAAAGGTACTTTTTACGATTTGACCGTGGTTTTGGACGATTACGAATTATCAATTAAAAACACCCAAGCCTACCCCGTCGGCGAAAAAATCATGCTGGGAATTGAACCTGACGGTATCCACGTCATGCCGAAAGAAGCGCTAACCAACGAATACGAAACCCAAATTACGGGCGAAAACACGGTGGCCATTGGTGACACCGATTTCGAATTTATCCCCGCCAACGGTGAAACCTTTGAAAAAGGCGACCGCGTGGTTGCCACGATTGACTTTGACAAAATCGAACTAACCGACAACGAAGAAGAAGGGCAAATCAGCGGTAACATCACCGACATGATTTATAAGGGCAAATATTACCAAGTCAAAATTTGGCTGGACAACGACACGGCGTTAATCGTGGATACGCCGTACGATTGGAACGCCGACGACCGCGTCGGGTTAGTGATACAAAAAGCAGATATTAAGGTGCGCCACGATGAAAAAGATTAACTTTAATTCCCGCAGTTTATTTGCCCTGCCCTACCTGATTTATATGTTGATTTTTGTGGTGGTCCCGTTGCTGATGTTGTTCGGCTACGCGTTTTTTGGGGACGGTGGTTTTTCGTTCGCCGAAGTCAACGCATTCTTCACCGACAGCAGTCAATGGGCCACCATCGGCCGCAGCCTGCGCATTGCGTTGACCGCCGCTTTGGCCTGCATTTTAATTGCGTATCCGTTGGCGTACATCATCGCGAAAATGCGTTCCAAAACCGCGCAATACATGGTGCTGATGGCTTTGGTCGCCCCGATGTGGATAAACGGTTTGCTCCGCACGATTGCGTTGAAAGACTTGGCCACTTTAATCCATTTTGGGACGGGTGAAACATTGTTGACGTTGGGTTTAATCATTGATTACTTACCGTTCATGTTAATGCCGATTTATTTGGTGATTACGGGTATCCCTAAATCGTACTTGGAAGTCAGCGCGGATTTGGGCGCCTCGCCCGTCATCACGTTTACCAAAGTGGTGTTACCTTTGTCGATGTCGGGCATCATCAGCGGCTTCTTAATGGTCTTTACCCCCGCGGTATCGACCTATTACATGAGCGAATACCTGGGCGACCAAAGCACGTTCATGATTGGCGAACAATTGAACACGATGTTCACCAAAGACAACAAAGCGGGCGCGGCGGTGATTGCGTTGGTTTTACTGGCTTTGGTCGGCTTATCGGTGTTCATTGCGAACCGCCTGTCGCGATTGGGCAACAACAAAGGAGGGCTGGCATAATGGGCATGATTTTGGTTTTATTAGTCATGGCGGTGATTTACCTACCGATTTTGTTACTGGTTTTCCTGTCGTTCAGTGACGGGCTGGGTTATTACGTTGAATTATTTACCACCGCCGAATATATGTCCGCGGTGGGTAACACCCTGCTGATTGCGGTGGTGGCATCTTTAATTGCCACGCTGATGGCCGCCATGGCCGCCACGGGGATTTTGTATCTCGGTAAACGTACCCGCGCCATTACCATGGCGGTCAACCAATTACCCGTGATTAACGCCGATATTGTCACTTCGTTCGGTTTGGTGCTGTTGTTCGTCGGTTTGGGCATGACGAACTTGGGACTGTTAAAATTGTTGTTAGCGCACATTTTGATTGCGTTGCCGTTTTGTTTGCTGACAATTTTACCCAAGATGCGCCAACTGGACGCAAATTTGATTGACGCCGCATTGGATTTGGGCGCGTCCCCGTTCAAAGCCTTTACCAGTGTGATTATTCCGCAATTGGTGCCCGCGATGGTGCAAGCGTTCCTGCTGGGGTTCACATTGTCACTGGACGATTTCGTGATTACCCAATACAACAACAGCGGGGTGGCCACGATTTCCACCGTAGTTTACGGCGCGATCAGTCGTCGCGACATTCCCGACGCGTTCAAAGCCCTGACCACGCTGATTTTTGTCGTCATTTTGTTGGTGCTGGTCATCATGAATTTGAACGCCGCGCGCATCCGCAAAGGCATCAAACTCAGCCGTAAATTGGTGGCCATCGTTTTGGCGGCGGTTTTATTATTGGCGGGCGGTGGCATTATCCCGATGATTGTCACACACTTAACCCCACGCAGTTTGGTTTTGAAAATTTACAACTGGGAAGATTACATTGAAGTCGAATTATTGGACGAATTTGCCGACTACTACCGCGGGGAACTGGCCAAGCAAGGCGTCAAAAATGCCAACCAGTTCCGTGTGGAATACCACACCTTTACCGACAACGAAGAACTGTACAGCAAAATTAACACCCAACACGCGGACTACGATTTAATTTTCCCGTCCGAATACATGGTCGAAAAGATGGCGGCGGAAAACTTACTGCAAACCATGGACGCCACCCGCATTACCGTTCCGTTGGATGAAGACATCTTATCACGCACCGCGGCGTACACCACGGTTTACGACGCCAACGAACAACCCGTTGCGGACCAAGTCTGGGGTATCCCGTACATGGTCGGCACGGTCGGTATTATGTACGACACCGCCGTGATTGAAAAAATGGAGTCTACTACCCACATCGCGGTGGCAGATTTTGAAGCCCTGCTAGACACATACGGTTTTGGGGTCTTGTTCGGTGAAGGCGGCACCACCGCGTACAGCGGACGCATTACCATGAAAAAATCGGCACGTGATTCGATTGGGATCGCGATGATTTACGCGGAACAACGCCGCAGTACTGCGGACGCCACCGACCACCCCACCGCGGATGCGACTTATTTAGACCAAGGGGTCGGCGCCGACTTCGACAACCAAATGTTAGAAGCGATTTTGAATATGGATGGCGCTTACACGATTGACGCCGCGCGCCAAATTTTGTTGGAACAAATCACGACCATGCACCCCGTCTACGAAAACGACACGGGTAAAAAATCGTTCGTAAATCCCTACAACGACGATTTTGCCTACGGTTTATTTTGGAGTTGCGATGCGGGCTTGGCCATGGCGGAAGCCATGGAAGCGGACGACGACGAAAGCACCACCCTGCGTTTTTACGCGCCGCAAGGCACCAACCTGTGGACGGACAATTTCGCAATTCCCACCTACGCCCAAAATTTGGAGGCCGCCTACGCGTTTATCAACTTCATGTTGACCGACACCAACGCCGCGCGCAACATTGATTATGTTGGCAGCCAAATGGTAGCCACGGGCGACGCCATGGACGCATTGAAAGACGACTACGGCGTGCCCACCACCGACGACTTTGACCTTTTTGACGCCGACACCAATTACGCGTGCGCAGTGTTCCCAACCCAAGATAACATCATCTATGCCGCGATTATGCACAACTTCGACACACAGAAAGAAAAAGCCGTCAACAACTTGATGCTGGAAATCCAAAACAAAGCCGCGGAACTGACCGAAAACGACGGTGGCAGCGTGAATTGGTTCTTGGTGGTCATACTGGTGTTGGCGGTGGTGGCGGTGATAACTTGGTTGGTCCACCGTTTGACCCACCTGCGCCCGCGCACCGTTGCCGACAAAACACTCGCATAAACCCAAGGACGCTGGTTGCTTTTTTGCCAATTACGCCAAAACCTGAGTGACGGTGTCGGTTAACATGATTTGGTCATCGATGTGGTCATCACGCATGATGAAGTAATGGGACGTGTTTTTCCCTGTACCAAACCAATCATAATAAACCAGAATGCTGAATTGTTTCTGCGAGGCAACACGTCGGCCGATGGCGTAAAGCACGTTAAATTTTGGGGTCGGGTTGGTGTTCAATATCACTTCCCCACCGCAGCCGATGAGTGCGTTGTTCGGGTTGTATATCAGCACGCCGTCTTCGTCAAATTGCGGCGTATCGGGACAAATCGTGTCCATCACGTCACGGATGTCCAATGCATCAATAGAATCATTATAAATGCGGATGATTAAATTCGTGTCGTATGCTGCCGAAGTTAAACCAATGGCGATTTCGTGCAAATAATTGCGGTTACCGTTTTCCACATAATAACTGTCATGACAGCGCGTACAACGGTACAGCATTAAATCTGGGCTGGGACTGCTGTCAACAGGCTGGTAATCATGACCCAATGCACCTTGGGGATTGATTTGGTATTGATAATGACAACGTTGGCAGGTGTGCCAAGTGTAACCTGCAGCGGTACAAGTCGGTTCCAGCACCGTATCGACAAAATCGTGTGCGTCACCTTCGCTACAGACTTT
>JAMPCO010000012.1 GCA_023666145.1 Prevotella sp.
AACTCACCATCTAATAACAAATTCCCAAATGGTACCATAACACTACAGCAACCTTTGATATCGTTACTACTTGCTATGTATATCTCAGTTTCCAAATATGTGCAATCAACGTAGTTCTTCGGTTTGGCTTGCAAAACAAATAACAACAACTCAGAAGGTTGCAAATGTTGCAAAACTTTCAAATTACCTTTACAAATTTGTTTTTTTAAATTGTATTGTTTACGATACTTTTTATATTTAAATACAATCTTTTTGGACCGCTTTTTTATGCGCTTCATCACATACTTAACCGCATAGATCGGATGCTTGATAGCAAGTAAAACGCGCCGCCACAATGATTTACGAGCGGGTGGATTTGTTGTTGCCGAGGACAAATTTTTCTGTGTCACTTGATTGTCTGCCGCAGCGGGTAGCACTTTTACATTCTGTAAATTATTCTCCTGTGCATGGCGCTTTCGGTTCGCGTAATATTCTTCATCAATCTGACGGCAGATGTCGTCTAAATATTGGATATCAAAATCTTGATACCCCCAAAATTTTACATAACGACGGCTTTTGCGCTTGAAGTCGCAGACATAAATTTGACAATTTTGGTACTGGTTATAATTTTTGAAAGTCAATTTCTCCGCGGTTGCGTAATTGGGAATATCTAACACATACGCAATTTGCGGGCGAAGGCGTTCGGGGCCCACGAATAAAACTTTTGGCTGGTCATTGGTTGGTGTCGTCATTGTTCGCCACAGTATAACCTGTACGTGTTAAATCGCCAACCACAAAAAGCCGTAGCCCACCACCAAACTGGTGATTAACAGCCAAGCAACCACGAACAATTTTTCGCGCCACAGCCGTTTTTGGCGCAACAAAAATACGATCCCCAACCCCGCGTTTACGCACAGTCCGCCCAGCAACGCCCCAAACCGCAAGCCACCTACTAAATAAAGTTCAGTCAGTACCACACTGGCGGCGCAGTTCGGAATCAAGCCGACCAGCACTGCCAACAACGGTTGCAATCCCACGCTGGCACTTAAAAAAGCGGTCAAACGATCTTGGCCGACCCAAATGTCAGCGACAAAACCGAACAGCAAACTGACCACCACGATAAACGCCCAAATTTTCAAACTGTGCAGCAACGGGTGCCGCCAATCAAAACGTTTGGTCGTCATACTGTGGTGGCAACAACCGTCGTGCAAATTCAGTTCGTGGTCGTGGTCGTCTTGGGTGTCGTTGTGCGCGGCGGTTTTGGCGGCCACAACTTGACGGCGGAACAGCCCACGGTAAGCCAGATTGGCGGCATAACCTACCACCACCGCAATCACAATTTTGGCCACCACCAAAACCAAGACGGACACCCAACTTTGCGGGTGCGCCAACAACAACGGTAACGCTTCATCGTTGGTCGCAATGAAGACCGCCAGCAACGCTCCCACGGGAATCATGCCTTGCGCAAACAAATCGGTTGCCACCACGGAAAACCCGCATTGCGGAACCGAACCCACCAAAGCCGCCAGCACGGGACTGGCTTTGCCGCGTAAAAACCGATTCTTTTGCAATTTTGTCGCCCATTTGTATTCGATGAACTCAATCAAAAAATACACCGCCAACAAAATCGGCAAAGTGATCAAACTATCCAACAAAGTTTCCCGCAAAACTTCCCAATAGGCCACAGTGCAACATTATAAAATTATTCCGCCAAAATCACAAGGGTAAATTTACGCGGGCGTGGGGTCTTTTGGTTCCGTTTTTTTACGACGCGTAACTTTGGCGAACCAACTTTCAATCGCATTTTGGTACTTGCAAAACAGCACGAAAATAACCGCAAAAACGATGCAAATCGCAATCCACACAGGGATGCCCCAACCGCTGAACGGAATCAACGCCCCACTGCCGAAAAAGCACACCAAAGCGATATAGATGGGTTTGGTAATCGCCATTGTCAACACGAAGAACGAAAACTTCATTTTGGTTAAACCCGCAATCATGCACAACATATCGTCGGGGAAAAACGGCAAAATTTGCATGATAAAAAACAACAGGTTGCCTTTCGCGCCCAACAATTTTTGGTAACGTGCCAAAGTTTCGGCGCCCACGCACCACACTACCGCCCGACTGCCAAACGTGCGCCCGAACCAAAAACAAATGACGACGCCGACCCAGGTTGTGAACAAAGTCAGCCAAAATGTTTCCCACGCGCCAAACAGCGCGATCCCCGCCAACATAAACAAAAAGCCCGGCAACGGTAACAACACCACGTTCAAAAATTGCAACACGACGTATACCAAATACGCCCAACCGCCCGTCGCACGAATCAAAGTTTTTAATTGTTCCAAACTGGACAGGTCGTCGAATAACCCGCACCAATGCAAAATGCTCAAACCACCGATCACCACGAACGCGCAAATATTCAAAACAAACAGACTGCGCCCCCAGGCCTGCCGTCCCGCCAATAACGCAACCGCCGACCCAACACTGAACCCGATTGCGCACAAATAAGCGCACAATTGCGTCAACCAATCGGCTTGACCGCACCACAACGCTAACGACAACACCATGACCACGCCCAATAAAAGATTGACCGCCGTCAACCACCAATTTTGCCGCGTTGCGCTGTTGATTGCCACTATCTATATTATGCGCCAAATCCCGCCCACAACTCCAATTATTCCGCCGCTAAATTGATAATCTTTAATCCACGCTGACGAGCATAATGGACGGCACGCTGCGTACCACACGTTAAATGCCAATTATCTACCGCATAACAAATCATTGTATCGCAAGTATCAATCATTTGTCGGTTACTGGCGGTAATGCGTTGTTTGGGGTGCAAAGTTTCAATTTCGTACATGATGGTATCCACGCCTGGGTATGGGTGGTAATCACCATCGGCGGGGACGGCGATTTGCGCTAAACTGGTGAGCACGACTTCAATTTTCATGGCGGGGTACTTGGCTTTTAATTCCCGACAAACCGTCAACGCCATTTGGTCAAAATCACCGTGCGTTCCCATGGTAAAGCAACAACATCCGTTTTTAATCTCCTGCTCCACCGCCGCGCGTAATTTCACGGCAAGATTATCGGGTAAAAACATCCGATGCCCAATCAAACAAACTTTGTGTGACACAAGTTAGATTGTACCTTAATACTACTCTATTGAGTAGTAAATAATTATGGTGTGATTTTAAGATACTAACAACCTATGAAACTTGCGGAAGCAATCAAACTTAAATTAAGCAATTTGTTAGAAGAACGTAAATTATCACAATATGCGTTATGCAAAAATGGCGGTATCCCACAAACGACGATCAGTAACATCATGCATCGTCTTGATTCCAAAGTCTCGGTCTTTACCATTTATCAAATTTGTGCCACTTTGAACATTACGTTGGAAGAATTTTTTGCCGACCCCATTTTTGATAATTTAGATGATTGAAATCATTGTTTTTGGTCGGAGCGGCGGGAAGTGTAGCAAACAATTCACGCCGTACAGACATGATAAGTTAAGTGGTCGGAGCGGCGGGAAGTGAAGAACGCAATTCCCGTCGCAGCCATTATGAAGAATGTTTTTGGTCGGAGCGGCGGGAATTGAACCCACGACCTCAAGCCCCCCAGACTTGCGCGATACCACTACGCTACGCCCCGATTAGGATACGGAGTTAATCGTAAAGTATCTGACGACCGAAGGTTGGCAGATACCACTACGCTACGCCCCGCACCAATATAACATAACTGGCCGAAAACTTCAACCGTTAATATTCCACACGGTACAAAGTCAACCCTTTGGCGGGGGCGGTCTTGCCCGCCCGACGACGGTCACGGGAAGCCAACACCGCCGCTACGTCGCGCCCGTCCAACAACGTCCCGACGATAATGCGTACCATGTGGTGTAAGAAGCCGTTGCCACGAATCACAAACCGAATTTCGTCGGGCAGTGGCGTTTGCACATCCAGACTGTAAATGGTACGCACAGGGTTCTTGTCACCGACTTCCGTGCAAAACGCCGTGAAATCGTGCGTGCCCACCAACACCGCCGCTTGCGCCCGTAAATGCTCAATGTCCACCATTTTGTAAAGTTGCCAATGGTCGACATCACGTAACGGGTGACGCGTGGGCGAAACGTAACATTGATAAACGTAAGTCTTGGCGTGGGCGTCACTGCGTGCGTTAAATTTGGGTAACAATTCCGCCGCGGTCACCGCCAGGTCGGACGGCAAGTAACGGTTGACCCCCAACAAAAATTGGTAGATTTTCACGTCGTCACGCGGGCACAAACAGGACACCACTTGACCGACCGCGTGCACACCAGCGTCCGTGCGTCCGCTGCCCACCACTTTCACGGGGGTGTTAAAAAAGCGCGCGATGGCTTGCTCCAATTCGTGTTGTACCGTGCGTTGCCCGCTTTGGGTTTGGAAGCCCGCAAACTTAGTCCCCAGATATTCGCATTGAATTTTGAGATGCACACGGCAGTTTACCACACCGACCAACCACGCCGCAAACTTTTCCGTTCACCGAATCACGTCGTACCAAATGATGTTATGATTGCCAAAATAAATGAACATTAATTGGTAAATCAGGGCACCGATGATGACCGCGGTGCGACAAACAAGACGAAGGCGACGGTTTTGGCAATGGTTGACGATGTGCGTGATTAAAAAAATACCCGCCCAACTAAACGGCACGGTTAAGCGTTCGTACACGTAAAATTGGGGCGACACATACGCCAACACATAAAACAGCGCGGCAAAAAAATAAACGTTCAAAAATAAATCGTACTGCCGACTGACCCGCTGTTTGTAACGCCAACGGTACCACCACTTGTACGCCACAAACCCAAGGAAACACCCCCACGTCAACGCGGTATCGATATAATCAAGCAACATGATATTGAGGATCCCGTAATTACCTTGCATATAATATTTGTAATAATAAGAATTACCAATCACACGGCCGAACAAATGGACTAACTGGTGGTCGAAATGCACAAACACCAACCCGAGAAACAAAATTTCCAACCACACCGCCAATTGCCAACCATCCGTTTTGATGAAAAAGAACACTGCCAGCGGCAAAAATAAAACCCCCGTGGCGCGGTGAAAACCCGAAGCCAAAATCAAGCATAGCACGAACCACCACGGCTTTTTGCGGTAAACCCAATATGTGGCCAACACGCATAACGCAGTGGCAACGCATTGTCGGATGGTACTGAAACCACGTAAGTACAACGCGCACGTCACCATTAAAAACATAATGAACCCGACTTCGGGCGACATCCGTTTGCCCACAAAATAAACGCACAATACAATCACCGCCGCGCACACACACAACACAAAGGTCAGTCCCAAATCCGCCCCGAATACAAAATAGCCAATCTTAGCGATGAACGTGTACAACCATTCGTAAGTACGGTCATTGCCGTTGGTCGCCACCATTCTCTGCCACGCGTCGTTATAAAAGACGGATAAATCCAAACCGACCATGACATGTCGCAAACCCGCAAACAAAATCAAAAACGCCAAGGTGAACCACAACACCGCACGGTCAATGAATTGGCGGTCACGTTCCGCAATCTGGGCTTGCTTGGGTTGGTACGCCACATAGGGTAAATCTTGGGTTAATTTGGGGACTTGGAACAACAGGTAAACATCCAACGCTAACATCACGTACAGCAAACCACTGCCGTCCTGCATAATGGCGGTTCCCAAATTTGCCAACAGCCACCCCAACGTGGCGGTTAAACTCCACCAATGCCATCTCATACCGCGCCACCTTGTGTCACCATGCCACGGTACAATGTTACCAATTGTGCGGCTTGCCGTGCGGCGACAAACGGTTGAAACACACGGGGGTCAACGGCAATTTGTTCCCGCCGTTCCCCCATGGCAAATACAGTGCGCGCCCACAATTTCACATCGCGCAACGGCAAACGACAACAATCCGCCGTCAACACCGCTTCCGCCGTAATCGTATCCGCCAACACACACGGCAAACCATTAGACTGGGCTTCCACCGCCACCGCGGGTAACCCTTCGTAATAACTGGGCAACACGAATACATCCATGGCTTGAAAATACGGTGCCACGGGATTTTGCACCCCCACAATGCGCACACGGTCGGTTAATCCGTAGCGGGCAATTTGCCGTTGCACACGGGTTAATCCCGCTCCGTCACCCACCAATAACAACACCGCATCCGCCCGTTGTTGGGCAATCTGTGCAAAAACACGCACAAGCCAAGCGTGGTTTTTTTGACGGGTCATCCGCCCCACGTGTCCCACCACAAATTGATGATTGCCAATTTGTAATTGTTGACGCATTTGCGCCCGCACCGTCGCATCAAACGCGAACGGAGCCAACTGTAACGCATTGCGCAAAATGGTCACCTGCCCCGCGGCCAAGGCGCGGGCACCGAACATTTGTTTCGCGGCTTGCGTGGACACCGCCCACGCGTGGGTGGCGACTTTCCGTACGCGGGGACGTAACCAAATTTTGATTAAAGTCTTACCCCCATCCCGCCAATGTGTCCCCGCATGAGCGTGTGCAATCCGTACTGGCACACCCGCCGCTTGGGCCGCCTTTAACGGAAAATAACTGAGTTCGTTCAGGTGGGCGTGGACAATGTCGTACTTTTCGCGTTGGAAAATGGTGCGCAAAACCCGTTGGTAACGGCGCGGTTGGGTCAACGGTGGCACAATGAATACCCGCCCGCCGTATTGTTCAATTTGCGTGCGGTCAATGAATAAACCCGTATTTTCCACAAAAAAATCCCATTGCACTTGGCTGTGGTCCAGCGCCGCATACATCCGCCAAAAAGTGGCCTCACTGCCACCCGCACCCGTCCGCCGCCAAACCTGCGCCACGCGTATCATCCATTCATGATACCACGAAAGCCGACCCCACGTGAACAAAAATCGACCTAACCAATTAACACCCCGCCACCCAAAACAATGTCGCCTTGGTACAGCACCGCCGCTTGCCCAGGGGTGACCGCCCGTTGCGGTTGGTCGAAAGTAATTTGCACGCGGTCGTCGCCTTGCAACGTAACCGTCGCGGGTTGTTCCTTTTGGTTGTAACGAATTTTGACTTGGCAACGGAATTGCTGGGTGGACGGCACACCGTTAATCCAATGGAACTCGACCGCCACGGCGTTGGCTTGCAACAATGCGTCGCGGTCACACAAGCAAACCGTGTTATCGGCGGGGCAAATTGAGCGCACGTACAACCGCCGATCCGCCGACACCGCCAGCCCCTTGCGTTGCCCGACCGTGTAATGGATGATGCCGCGATGGCGTCCCAAAACTTGGCCGTCTTGGTCCACAAAATTGCCCGCGGGATACGTTTTACCCGTGTGGTGTTCAATCACCGCCGCGTAATCGCCGTGCGGCACAAAACAAATGTCTTGACTTTCGTGTTTGTCAGCATTGACAAAGCCATGTGCGCGCGCCAATTCCCGCACCTGGGTTTTCGTTAACTCCCCCAACGGGAACCACGTGTGCGCCAACTGCGCGGCGGTCAAATGGTATAACACGTAACTTTGGTCTTTGCTTTTATCCACGGCTTTTTTCAAATAATATTGGTCGCCAATTTTTTCAATCCGTGCATAATGTCCCGTCACCAAATAATCACACCCCAAAATCTGTGCGCGCGCGTAAAGTTTGTCGAATTTCATGTAACGATTGCAATCAATGCACGGATTCGGCGTGACGCCACGTTCGTAACTGTCGATGAATTTTTGAATCACTTTTTGCTGAAAATCAGCGGTAAAATTAAACACATAATACGGCATCTGCAAGCGGTTTGCCACACTGCGCGCGTCCGCCACATCGTCCAAACTGCAACAACTTTTTTCACGTGACACCAACGCGTCTTCGTTCGCGTATAATTTCATCGTACAACCAATACCGTCCCAATTCTGCTGTTTCACCAGCAACGCCGCCACGCTGGAATCGACCCCGCCACTCATCGCAATCAACGCTTTCATCAGTCCCATTATACCCGAATGCCGCCGCCCTGTAAATTTAGATTCTTGACACACGCCCTACCAAAACGTTATTTTATAAGAATGAACGATAACCAAGCGCCAACTCCGCCCGCGCCCGCGGACACTGATCCTGAATTAACCGCCTTGATTCACCAAGCCCGCCAATTGGGCATCATCACCATCGGTGGTGTCCGCCTTGACCCGCAAACGTCCAAACTGACCCACTGCACCATCAACCCCGCATTACTGCGCGACGCGATCAAAACCGCCCAAGCCATCGACCAAGATTTAGGTTTCGGCGACTCGCTTTAATTTTCTGGCAGGGGTAGCAGGATTCGAACCTACGAATGCGAGAGTCAAAGTCTCGTGCCTTACCGCTTGGCGACACCCCTACGCGTGATTCCATTATAGGTCAATCCCAGAAATTTGTAAAGAGTAATTCGTGGGTTAATGCGACACGCCCGCCGCCGCCAATTATTCCGATGACGAACCGCCGCACCTGTGCTATAATCAATTGTGTTCCGTGTGTGGGCTATTTGGTAAATGCAAGTTTGCCAGTAACTCTACTCGTTCCACCAGTAGGGGTATCTGCCTGACGGCGAAACCCTTGCACACTGCATCCGTGGGGGTATCTGCCTGACGGCGAAACCCCTACTCACTACACTACGTTTCGTTCGTAGGGGTATCGCCAAGCGGTAAGGCAAATGGCTCTGACCCATTCATCGTAGGTTCGAATCCTGCTACCCCTGCCAGAAATTTTGACACACATGATTGACCATGTCTGCGGCATCATGGTCGGCACAGCCGTTGGGATACAAATTGATGATTGCCTTTTGCTTTTCTACGGCATAATGATATGCCAATGCCGTTCCACTTTGCGGTTGATAATCGCTCAAATCGGTCGGTGCATTCTTCTGCCGTGGTGGCGTGTAAGTTTCGTCAAAATAAAAGACACAGATATCACTTTGATTGATCATGATTAAGTTACGCACCAAATACGCTTTTTTACCAGCAGCAAATGACGGTTGGCAATCGATTTCTTGGTCGTATTCTTCCGTCATGCCAACGTTGGTGTAATTTTCATACGGCGCACAATAATGTACCCGTTGGATTTGGGAAAATTGTTTTTGTAAATTAGTAACAATCTGATGACATAAATCGTCAAATTGACTGTGACTGCCGAAATTAAAAATTTTGATGCCAACGGCAATTAACCGCTGAATCACGGCGGTGAGGTCGGCAATCAATTTGTCCGTAACGACAATTTTTCGATGCCCGATAAAGCAGACAACCTTGGTATGCTTATTACGTAAAATTGCGTTTTTATGTGAAAATGAGTTTGCCATATACTTACTGCATTATAAGTAAGTATACTACATACGCAAATTAAAAATTTGATTCAATTTTATAGTGCTTGGCTTACGTATTGAATTATATTTTTGGCAATAAACTTGATCATATGGAATACAAAGAAGTGATTCACCGCTTGGGATATTTTCGTAACCGAGCAAAATTATCACAACGTGAAGCCAGTTTGCGTTTAGGATACAGCCCAGAATTTTTGCGACCGATTGAAAACCAAACGGTAGAATTAAAGGTTAGCACATTGCTTGATTTTTGTGACGTTGCCGGCATTTCAATTTTTGACTTTTTCTATCTTGGTGAAAAGTATAACCCCGAACATCAACAATATTTAGATTTGTTCCGTGCTTTACCCGATCATAAAAAAGACGCCGTAATTACGATGCTAAAAAGTCTTCAAGCATGAACCGTGAAATCACTCAACCCCGCAAATCCGCCCACTTGCGCAGGAAACGTTGGCGGGGTGCGGTGGGCGGCAATTGCGCATAATCTTGCATCGTAAACCAACGGAGTGCGGTACTTTCGTCCGACATCTGAAATTGTTCGTCGTCCGTGATGAAAGTAAAGCGCATGTCATAGTGGAAGTGCGCTGGTTCTTTTTTCTTGGCGTTGGCGGGAATCTGTTGTAAATCAACGTCAAAAATTTGACCCGTCAACGGGCGAATTTGGGCGCAACCACTTTCTTCCAATGTTTCACGGATGGCAACCCGCAGAGTATTGGCGTCGCCGTCACTGTGCCCGCCAAATTGGAACCAATCATTTAACGCTTTGTGGTGGGTTAAAAGCACTTTGCTGTAATCGCGATTAAACAAGAAACCCGAACCCGTCACGTGCCCTTGTAAATTGGTACGGGCATACAGGTTATCCTGGGTGGCTAAAAATTTTTGGGTGGCCAGTACATTGGTCTTTTCGGTTTCATCGGCGGGCGTGTAATTGGCCAACGCCGTGGGGAGATCAAAAGCGGGGAAATGCGTCAAAAGTAATTGGCATTGTTGGGCGATTGCATCTGGTTCCATACAAAAATGATACACTACTCTGCCCCCGTAAGCAATCGGTTACTGGTGTTTCTCATGCCGAAATTTTGGTCGCGTGTGGCGCAAAGTTATGGTATAATCAGGATATGAAACGATTTTTACAAATAGTGTGTTGGCTG
The DNA here is from genome assembly GCA_023666145.1 of Prevotella sp. GTDB lineage: Bacteria > Bacillota > Clostridia > Christensenellales > UBA1242 > RGIG8050. Next base: position 10,487 of record JAMPCO010000012.1, read on the forward strand.
GGCGCGGGCGTCGCGCTGGGGTTAAGTATCGGCACGCAAACCAAAACCGCTGACCAAAATTTGTTGATGGTGATCGCCAGTGTGGTGTTTGGCGTGTTGTTCATTGCCGCGGTTATTTTGTCGGCGGTGCTTGTGCGGGACGGCCAGCAACGCAAAAACTTGGGTGTCTCTTACCAAAAGCACGATTTTATTTTACAAGCAGGCACGGTTTACACCGTCACCAAACATGGAAAATTACGCCCAGGGCAATACATCGTTTTGGCGACCGACGAAAGCAACCGTCAATTCAATTTACGGGTGAACGATTATGTCAAAGAATACCAGCACAACACCACGCTGGTCTTGGCGGACGGCGACACGGTTTCCGCGCGTTCGGGTAACGTTCTTTTGCGCTGAGCCCAAATAAAGAGATTACAAAGGGGTAATTCTGTCATATAATAGAGAGACCATGAAAAAATTTGGTGCGTTATGTTTGGTCGTTTTGGTCGCGTTCACGTTGGCGGCGTGCCGTGCTTTTGACGACGACAGCACGCAAACTTATCCGCAAGACGATCCACTCACCATGGCGGTTTTTTTGCAAGTCAAACACCCTGCCACTTTTTCCACCGACCTACTGGCCGACTGGCAAGCCACGGTTAACACGCTGATTGCCCAAATGGCGGACGACCCCGCCGCGGTGAAAATTACCCAAGCCAAATTCCGCGAAACCAGCGATGAAGGCACTTACACGGTGGATTTGACCTTGAGCAACGTGCCCGCCACCACGGTGCAAAAAATCGTGCGCCCGTTCAAAATTTCCGTCAAACAAACGGTCTACAACCCAATTGCCTTACTGCCCGCCAGCGACATTTTCACTTACGTCGTCGGCTACACCAGTGAACGCCGCCACAGCGCGGTTAACACGGAATTGGTCGACATCCAAGACGACGGCAACTACGTTTACCTGTGGACGACCACGGAACCGCTGGAATTTACCAACGTTTACCCGAACCGACCGTTATATTATTTGCTGGTTTTGCTGGGCGCGGGCGTAGTGGGCGTGATAGTTTACGTGGTGGCGCGTTACCGCGTCCGTCGTCAAACCGAAATTTTCACGGATATTGATTGTAATCATGTGCAAAAACCGTTATAATAACCTTAATGGCAATTGCAGTCTTTGGTGACATACACGGCAACTTGGAGGCCTTGGAAGCGATCTTAAAAAGCATCCAACACAACCGTAAAATTACGGCGACCTATTATTTGGGCGACGCGATTGTCTTCGGCCCCGACAGTGCGGCGTGCCTGCGTTTGTTAAAAAAACACAAAGTCCATTGTGTACTGGGAAACCACGAACAACGCATCACGAAATACGACGAATCGGCAACAGCGCAAACTTACGCGAACAAAGCCTTGATTGAAGCCACGTTCGCCACCCTGGAGCGCGAAGATTTGGACTTCATCGCGCAAATGCCGTTGGAAATCCAAATCAATTACAAAGGCAAAAACGTGTTGTTTACACACTACTGCCACGACGAACACGAAAAAGTGATTGATACGCAACTGGAATTCAACGAAAAAGATTTGCGCAAATATTTCAAAAATAAGGCGTGCGACGTAGTCTTTTTCGGACATCTGCACAAACGCAAGATTCTGATCGACGAAGAAAAACACTCCTACATCTTGCAAGGCAGTTCGGGTTGCGTAAAAACCGACAAGACTTTTTACACCATGTTCGACATTGTGGACAATTACGGTACGAACGATAATTTCGACATCTACCGGGTTGACGTGAAATACAACCGCAAACGTTTCGTCGCCAAAATGCAAGCCGCCGACTTGCCAGGCAAAGAAGTTTATGCCCCGTTCTGTTTCGGCATTGAATTTGAAACTAACCTAAATCAGGAGGATACCCATGAACGACAAAATTAAAGAAATTGCGGAAAAATTTTTAGCGGAGGAAAAGATTCCCACCAAAACCGCCCTGCTGATGGCCAGTTTGGGTTTAAGCAAAAACGTCGGCGACGTGGCCGACATTGCGTACGGCGTCAATTTTAACCAACACCCGTACAACGAAGAACGCCAACGCCAAATGGTCGACTGTTTGGGCTACATTATGTTGAACTGGCAAATCTTGGCGCTCAGCACGGGCTTGAACGCCGACGAAATTGCGCAGCGCTTTACCGCGGAATGGGAAACCAAACATCTGGGCAAGGCTTCGATTAAAGACTTGCTGAAACACCTGAAACCCAACGTCCGCGCCGCGGAACCGTTGGCAACCACCACGAACCACGCAACGGACACCGCAAAACCGCGCGAAATTTAAGCCCCCAGCAACAACCACCCACCCAACAGCAACAAATAAACGGCGAACCAGCGCAAATCAATTTTGCGGGTCAAATTCAACATGAATTTAATCGCGACAATGCCCGCGACAAACGCGGTCACAAACGCCAGCAAGATGCTGCCCACGCCCAAATTTTGGATACTGCCGCCACCCAGTAATTCGTACACTAACGATGCCAAAATAATCGGGATGGACATCAAAAACGAAAAATCGGTCGATGCCGCGGACGTCATCCCGCACAGCCGTCCCGTGGTAATTGTCAACCCACTGCGCGATAAGCCGGGTACCACCGCCACACCTTGCGCCACGCCCATGGCGACGGATTGCCACCAACGGCGACGTGGACTGGGTAACGTTGTTACCCCCACAGCGGTGGACGCTGGACGACGGCAACAACCCAAAACGGTCGGTAACAATAAATACACCCCCGCGGCCAGGAACGCGTACGGTAAAGCGGCCAAACTGAACATCTGGTCCATCAAATCATGAAACAACACGACCATCACACAGGTAATCACGGTCGCCAAGAGTAAGCGGAAATTTTCCGCGTTCCACGGGTGGCGGATCATCGCCCATAAACGACGACGGTAAACCACCACCACCGCCAACAACGTCGCCAAATGCAGCAGCAACGTCAACAACAAGCCCCCGTCGGTAATACCAAAAAGACTTTGAAACAGCAACAAATGTCCACTGGACGATATCGGCAAAAATTCCGCCAAGCCTTGCACCAAGCCCAAAAAGATGGCAGTATACCAAGCCATACCCATATCTATGTTTTTGTTTTGTCAAAAATGGCACGAAGTGTTATGCTGAAACCATGCAAAAGGAAGACTTGATCAAACGGATGCGTTTCTTTGTCGGCTTAACTACGGTGGCGTTTGTGGTTTTAATTGTGGCGTTATTGGTGCAATTCGGCTTCATCGCCCACTACCACACCGAACGCAACCAATTGCAAAAAGAAAATGCGGCCATCCGCGAACAACTCAGTCAATTAGAAAGCGAAAAAGAATACATCCAAGGCGAATACCAAGACGACCAAGGTCTGGCTGGTTAAAGCAGGAATTCCATGCCAAACTCCACGAAAGATACCTTGAACGCCCAAATCCATGCGGGTCGCCGTCAAAAATTACGCGACCGTTTTTTGGACAACGGTTTGGAAACGTTTAACGAATGCGAAGTTTTAGAATTTGCACTCGGTTTTTGTATCCCACGCCAAGATACCAACCCCGCGGCGCACAGCCTGTTGAACCACTTTGGTTCTTTGCGGGCGGTGCTGGATGCCAAGCCGTCCGACTTGATTGCCGCGTATGGGATTGGCGAGCAAGCCGCGGTCTTTTTACATTTCTTAAAACAAATGACATCGTACCTGGCGAAACAAGACTTGGGGCGCGTCAAAATCGATACCCCCGACGATGCCATCAACCTTTTGGCGCCCTTGTTACGCAGTTATTCGGTCGAACAATTTGTGGTGGCGTGCTTGGACAACGCGGGCAAAGTCATCAAGGTTTACAACATCACCAACCACGAATTGGACATGGTGCACGTCAACGTCCGCGAAATTATTTCCGTGGTGACCGCCACCAAAACCGCCCAAGTCGTGTTGGCGCACAACCATTTGAACGATGACCCCAGTCCGTCGCTGGCGGATATGCAATTAACGCGCCGTTTAATGTTGACCTTTCAAAATCTTGGCATCAAATTTTTGGATCACGTCATTTTCGCGGGCGAACAGAACTACTCTTTCCATTGTACGGGCTTGTTGGAAATCTTGAAATCCTAATAACCCGCATAAACCAGCAAGGATACGCAAACCGACAAATAAATCCAAAAATAGAACATAGTTAAAATATTGACAAAAAACCCAAACGCGATAATAATAATGACAATGGCCAAGGAATTTGTCGGTCAAGAATATGTGGCGGCCACCAACGGCAAAGGCTTACACCAACATTCCCAAGGGATGCGGATTTTGGGACGGGTGACCATGACTTTTTCCGTGTTATTGACCGTGCTTTCCGTGGGGGTAATTGCTTTCTGTTTGGTTTTTGCCATTTGTCCCGTCTATGGTACCTCGATGATGACGACCTTCAACGCCACGGGGGAAGATACCGACAGCGCGATTACGTGTTACCTGGGTGCGCCGCAACGTGGTGACATCGTCGTGTCCAAATTGTATTTAAGCGAAACCAGCGAACAAACGCTCTTAAATGACAGCCGTTTTGCACCAAGCGTTTACGAACGTTATCCCAACATTGACGATAAGGGACGCTATATGTTCGTGATTAAACGCTTGATTGCCACCGCGGGTGACGTCATCAGCATGTACCGCGTCGACAATGAATACTACCTTTATTTGAACGGGGAAAAATTGAACGAAGATTATTTGGACATAACGGCAGCCCCCCCCAGTTCCAAAAACCTGCTGCAATTGTGGAACATCTTGAACGAAGAACCGTACGCCAATTTGTCGGATTGGCTGAGTGTTCCTTGCGACCAATGCGTGTCCGCCAACATTTATACCGCCGCCAACGCAGGCACCCCCAGTGCGTTAATGTTGACCATCCCCGCCGATTGTTACTTCTTAATGGGCGACAACCGTAACGGCGTGTATCTCGTCGACCCCGCCACGGGGAAAAAGTTCTTTTGCAACCAAAGTTGGGATTCGACCTACTTGGGACCCATCCCCCAAGCCAATTACATCAGCCGTTGCGTCGACATCATCGAAAACGGCATCAATCTGCCCCAATACCTGTGGAACAAATTTGTTTATTACGTCTGCTTTGGTTGGGCGTGGCAATGAAACCCAAAATTGTGATTCTCAGTGGCCTCACCGCCAGTGGCAAAACGGCGCTATCCATTCAATTAGCCCAACAATTTAACGCGGAAATCATCTCCGCCGACAGCCGTCAAGTCTACCAAGGTTTGGACATCGGTACCGCGAAAATTACCCCCGCGGAAAAGCAAGGAATTCCGCACCACCTTTTGGATGTGGTCGACCCCCAAAAAAACACGCGTTACTCGGTCGGTGATTTTCAACGCGACGCTTACACCGTGATTGACCAAATTCACGCCCGCGGTAAATTACCCCTGCTGGTCGGTGGCACGGGGTTGTACACACGCGCGGTCGCGGCGGGTTACGGTTTCGCCGGACAACCCAACGTACCACGCTACGCTGTTTTGCAAATATGTTTAATCCCGCCAAACACCATTTTGGCGCCCAAAGTCCAACAACGGAACACCGACCGCGTCGCCCAAGGAATGTTCGCCGAAACCCGCGCCTTACTGGCACACGGCGTAGCGCCCGACTTCCTGGATAATTTGGGTTTGGAATACCGTTTGAACCTGCGTTACCTGCAAGGTGCCATTGATTTGGAGACGTACTACCATGAACTCTACCACCAAACCATGCAATTCATCAAACGCCAACGCACGTGGTACCGCAAAGAAGACCCCGCCTACACGCACTACCTGACCGACCCCTCCACATATTTGTCAGACGCCACCGCCCTGATCACCGCCTTCTTAAGCCAAAAATCACTCCGCAAAAAACCCCAGCCACAAGACCAGGGTTAGGCTTTCACCACCGTGTAACATCCTTATTTTGCAACGATGAAGTTAATCAATTTGTTTTTGACGTAAATCGTCTTTTTAATGTCGGACGGTAAGTCGACCACGGCACGGCATTTTGCCACCACCGTGGCTTCGTCATCCGCCGTGTTTATGGTTAACCGCGCCACAATTTTCGCGTTGATTTGCACCACAATTTCCACCGTATCTTGCACCAAGGCTTTTTCGTCCACGGTCGGCCAGGTCGCGTCTTTCACGCCGTGCCACAATTCTTCGGTAATGTGGGGTGCGAACGGATTCAACAAAGTTAACAACGTTTGGTATTCGTAACGGTTGATGGTGCCTTGCTTTTCAATCGCGTTCATCAGGATCATAATTTGGGCGACCGCGGTGTTGTATTTCATTGCTTCCATGTCCGCGGTGATTTTTTGAATCGAATAATTAAACAAGTAATTTAACGCGGGGCTAAATTTTTTGCCGTCCACCACTTTGTCTTGCAAAGCCCAGACCCGTTGTAACAATCGGTGGCAGGCTTTCACGCCGTCGTTACTCCACACCGCAACTTCTTGGTAATCGCCGATGAACAACACCCACAAACGCAACGCGTCCGTGCCGTATTGGTCGGCGACATCGCGCGGGTCCACCGTGTTGCCCAAACTTTTGCTCATTTTCACGCCACCTTCGCCCAAAATGATGCCTTGCGAAATGCGGGCTTGGCAGAATTCGTTGACGGGGAACAAACCTTGGTCGTACAAAAATTTCGTCCAAAAGCGCGCGTACAGCAAATGGCGTGTCGTGTGTTCGTTACCCCCGTTGTACAAAGTAATCGGCAACCACGCCTGCATTTTGGCGGGGTCGGCAAACACTTGGTCGTTGTGGGGATCACAATAACGGATGAAGTACCAACAACTGCCCGCCCAGCCGGGCATCGTGTCGGTTTCGCGTTGAGCATCCGCGCCGCATTGCGGACACTTGACATTGACCCAATCGGTCATTTGAGCCAACGGACTTTGCCCATCTTTGGTGGTGGCGAAACTTGGCGTGTCGGGCAACAACACGGGTAAATCTTTTTCGGGGACAGGCACCATGCCGCAATGCGGACAATGGATAATCGGAATGGGTTCGCCCCAATAACGTTGACGAGCAAAGACCCAATCGTGCATTTTGTACTGTTTCGTCGCGCGTGCCACGCCTTGCTGGGTCAACCATTGGGTAATGTTGGTTTTCGCGTCTTGTACGGTTTGCCCCGTGAATTGTCCCGAATTGATTAACGGGGCATTTTGCGCCAAATAAACGTCTTTTTCCAAAGCCGCCCCGTCCAGTTTACCGTCCACCACTTGTAACATCGGAATCCCGTGTTTTTGCGCAAATTCGTAATCGCGTTGGTCGTGGGCGGGCACTGCCATTACTGCGCCCGTGCCGTAATGCGCCAACACGAAGTCTGCCACGTAAACGGGCACCTCCGCCCCCGTCGCGGGATTGACCGCGGTAATGCCGTCTAAGCGACAACCCGTCTTGTCTTTGACCTGTTTCGTGCGTTCAAATTCACTTTTGCGCGCGGCTTGTTGACGGTATTTTTGCACCGCGTCCCAGTTTTTGATTTGCGGTTGTAATTGCGCCAATAACGGGTGTTCGGGCGCCAAAACCACAAACGTGCACCCAAATATCGTTTCAATACAAGTCGTGTAAATTTTGATTTGACCGCCTTGTCGAATGGCAAAGTCGACTTCGGCGCCGTAACTGCGCCCGACGTAGTTAATTTGGCTGGCTTTGATGTGCGGTAAGTAATCGGTCTGGCTTAAATCATCAATCAAACGATCCGCGTACGCGGTCATTTTCATCATCCACTGCGGAATCGTTTTTTGTGTGGTTTCCGCGTGGCATTGGCAACAGGTACCACCTTCCACTTCTTCGTTCGCCAGAATCCCGCAATTCGGGCAGTAATTCACGTTGGCTGTGCCTTTGTACGCGATGCCCTTTTTGAAAAATTGTAAGAATTGCCACTGCGTCCATTTGTAATACGCGGGGTCGCAAGTCGAAATAAAGCGCGACCAATCCACCGACAAGCCGACACGTGCCAATTGTTCACAAAAAGTTGCGGTGTTACGCGCTACGACCTGTTGCGGCGGGATGTGTTCCCGTAACGCAGTGCGTTCGGCTTCCAAACCAAACGCGTCCACCCCCATGGGGAACAACACGTTCTTGCCTTGCAAACGCAAACGGCGTGCCAAAGCGTCCAGCGCCGTGTAACTGCGCATATGGCCCACGTGCAAACCTTTACCACTGGGATACGGAAATTCAATCAAAACGTAGACATTTTCTTTGCCGTCCACATGGTCGGGGGTGTTAAAGCGTTTTTCTTTGGCCCAAACGTCTTGCCATTTTTTTTCAATCGCCCGAAAATCGTAGGGTTTCATGCTACTTTACCTTTTAATCTTATTCGGCTGCGCCGTCACCGTCGCCTTCTTCCTCTTCTTCCTGCGGTTCGGCCACCGCGACCGCGACAATCTTCGCGCCTTCACCGACGCGCATAATGCGTACGCCTTGGGTGTCACGGCTGATTTTAGAAATGTAACTGGCTTTGGTACGAATCATCGTGCCGTTGTCGCCAATCAACATGATGTCTTGTTCGGCGCGCACTTGTTTCAAATTGACCAACGGTCCCGTCTTTTCGTTGAAGATACCCGCTTTGATGCCTTTGCCCGCGCGCGATTGTAAACGATAATCGTCGGGGTCGCTGCGTTTACCGTAGCCATTCGCCGACACCGTCAAAATTTCGCAACCCGCTTCAATCACACTCATATCCACGATGGTTTCACTGCTGCGGTCGATGTTCATACTCTTGACCCCCGCGGCACCACGCCCCATGGAACGCACATCTTCTTCGCTGAAACGGATACATTTACCCGAACTGGACGCCATGATGATTTCGTCCGCGCCCGTCGTGTGCGCGGCGGCAATCAATTGGTCGCCTTCGTTCAAGCCGATCGCAATCTTACCCGTACGGGCAATACGCGCAAATTCTTCGCACTTGGTTTTCTTAATCATGCCGTAAGCGGTCGCCAACATGATGTGACCGATGTCGTAATCTTCCATCGGAATCACCGCCGCCACGTGTTCTTCGTTCGCCAATTGCAATAAGTTCACAATCGCGCGTCCTTTGGAGCCTTTGGTGGCTTCGGGGACTTCAAACGCCTTGATACGGTAAACTTTACCCAGGTTGGTAAAGAACAGTAAGTCGTGGTGTGTGTTGGTGACGAACATCCGTTCGACAAAGTCTTCTTCCTTAGTGGTGTGTGTGTTGGAACCTTTACCACCGCGGCGTTGGGCTTTGTATTCGGTCAACGGCAAGCGTTTAATGTAACCGCAGTGGGTCATCGACACCGCGACGTCTTCTTTTTCGATTAAGTCCGCAATGTCAATGTCGCCGTAATCGGTCGTTAATTCGGTCACGCGTTCCACCGCGTATTTTTCTTTAATTTCCAACAATTCTTTTTTGATTAACGCCAACAATTTGGGTTGGCTGGCGATAATCGATTTCAATTCGATGATTAACGCGCGCAATTCTTCCAATTCGGCTTTGAGTTTTTCCACTTCCAAACTGGTCAAACGTTGTAAGCGCATTTCCAAAATTGCGTTGGCTTGACGGTCGGTCAAAATGAAGCGTTTCATCAATTTAGCCGCCGCGTCAATTTTATCTTTGGAGGCTTTGATAATGGCGACCACTTCGTCAATGTTCGCCAAAGCCTTGACCAAGCCTTCCAAAATGTGGGCGCGTTCTTCGGCTTTTTCCAAATCAAATTTGGTACGGCGCAACACGACTTCTTTTTGGTGTTCCAAGTAGTAATACAACATTTCTTTCAAGTTCAACACTTTGGGTTCGTTGCCGACCAAAGCCAAGAAGTTGATGCCCATCGAAATTTGCATTTGGCTCAGTTTGAACAAATTGGTTAACACCACTTGGGCTTGCGCTTCTTTTTTCAACGTAATCACAATGCGCAGACCATGGCGGTCGGATTCTTCGTCCACGCTGACAATACCTTCAATGCGTTTGTCGCGCACCAACATGGCAATGCTTTCCACCAATTTGGCTTTGTTGACTTGGTACGGAATTTCGGTCACGATAATGCGGTTACGGCCGTTGTGTTCTTCAATTTCGGTCGTCGCACGCAACACGATGTTGCCGTGTCCTGTTTTGTACGCATGACGTAACGCCGCGCGTCCCATAATGATTCCACCCGTCGGGTAATCGGGCGCGGGAATAATGCGCATTAACTGTTCAATTTCGATGTCAGGGTTTTCGATTAACGCCACCACCCCGTCAATCACTTCGCCCAAGTTATGGGGTGGGATGTTGGTCGCCATCCCGACCGCGATCCCGTCACTGCCGTTGACCAACAAGTTCGGAAAACGGGAAGGCAAGACCACGGGTTCTTGTTCGGTTTCGTCGAAGTTCGGACGGAAATCGACCGTGTTTTTATCGATGTCGCGCAACATTTCGCTGGCCACCGCGGACAAACGGGCTTCGGTATAACGCATCGCGGCGGGCGGATCCGCATCCACCGAACCAAAGTTACCATGCCCGTCCACCAACGGCATATTGATCGTAAATGGTTGTGCCAAACGCACCAAAGCGTCGTAAACCGAACTGTCGCCGTGGGGGTGGTATTTACCCAAGCATTCCCCGACGATACGCGCGCATTTTTTGTACGGTTTGTCGTGGGTCAAGCCCAATTCGCTCATCGAATACAAAATACGACGATGCACGGGTTTCAAACCGTCGCGGACATCAGGAATCGCACGGCTCATATTGACCATCATCGCGTAAGACATGAACGACTTATGAATTTCGTCTTCGATTTTGACTTTGACGTATTTCGTGTTATCGACAATTTCCTGTAATTCTTCGCTGTAATCTTTCTTTCTCATGATTGCTCCTTAAATATCCAAATCCTGGGTAAAGTTTGCGGCGTTGCGTTCGATGTATTCCCGACGCAATTCGGCTTTTTCACCCATTAACGTCGAAAAGATTTCGTCCGCGGCAAACGCGTCTTCCAAAGTAATTTGCACCAACGTACGGTGCGCGGGATTCATCGTGGTATCCCACAATTGTTCCGCGTTCATTTCACCCAAACCTTTGTAACGTTGGACGTTGGCTTTACCACGGGCGCCTTTACCCATAATTTGTTCCAATTCGGCATCACTGTACGCGTACAAATCTTCTCCACCGCGCGTGACTTTGTACAACGGCGGTTGTGCCGCATAAACGTAGCCCCCTTCAATCAACGGGCGCATGAAACGGTACAAGAAAGTCAGTAATAAGATGCGAATGTGGCTGCCGTCCACGTCGGCATCGCTCATCGTGATGATTTTGTGGTAACGTAAACGGGTAATGTCGAAATCTTCTTGGATACCGCAGCCAAACGCGGTAATCATGTTTTTAATCGTTTCGCTTTCCAACACCCGCGCCAAGCGCGCTTTTTCCACGTTCAAAATTTTACCCCGTAACGGCAAAATGGCTTGGAAACGGCGGTCACGTCCCTGTTTCGCGGTACCGCCCGCACTGTCCCCCTCAACGATGAAGATCTCGCAAAATTTCGGGTCGCGTTCGGTACAGTCCGCCAATTTACCAGGTAAAGTCGTACTTTCCAATACGCCCTTGCGGTGCACCAAATCTTTGGCACGGCGCGCGGCCTCTCGTGCATTGCGCGCGGTTTGGCATTTCAAAATCAATTCTTTGGCGGCTTTCGGGTTTTCTTCCAAAAATTCGCCAAACTTTTCTTGCACGGCTTTTTCCACTTCCCCACGCATGAAAGCGTTACCCAATTTGGTTTTGGTCTGTCCTTCAAATTGCGGATTTTCCAATTTAACCGAAATAATAGCAACCACCCCTTCCAACACGTCTTCGATGGTCAATTTGTCGCTTTCTTTCAACAGGTTAGCCTTTTTGCCGTAATCGTTAATGGCTTTGGCCAACGCGTTACGGAAACCAATCAAATGCACCCCACCTTCTTCCGTGTTAATGTTGTTCGCGTAAGTGTGGACGTTTTCGCTGTAACCGTCGTTCCATTGGAACGCGACATCCACTTCGTTGTTTTTGTTTTTCTTGGTAATGTGAATAATTTCGGGAATCACCAAGTCTTTGCCTTTGTTCAAACTTTCCACAAATTCACGGATTCCACCCTTGTAGCAGAACGTGTCTTTGTGTTCACGTCCCGGGCGTTGGTCAGCACATTTAATGATTAAGCCTTTGTTCAAAAATGCCAATTCACGCAGACGAACTTTCATGGTTTCGTAGTTAAATTCAATCGTGTCAAAAATTTCCGCGTCGGGATAAAACGTTACTTTGGTACCGTGCTTGTCGGTTTTACCCGTTTCGCGTAACGCGGCTTGCGGTACCCCACGGTTGTAAGTTTGGTGGAAAATCTTGCCGTTTTGGTAAACTTCGACTTCTAACCATTCGGACAACGCGTTCACGACCGAAACACCAACCCCATGCAAACCGCCCGAGATTGTGTAGCCACCTTTGCCAAATTTACCACCCGCGTGTAATTTAGTTAAGACCAACTGCACCGCGGAAATTTTTTCGGTCGGGTGAATGCCCGTCGGAATCCCACGTCCGTTATCCAAGACCGAGACCGAACCATCACGTTCAATCGTGACAACAATTTCAGTACAATAACCCGCCAACGCTTCGTCGACACTGTTGTCCACCACCTCGGTAATCAAGTGGTGTAAACCGCGCGTATCGGTCGAGCCAATGTACATTCCTGGTCGTTTGCGGACGGGGTCCAACCCTTCCAAAACCGTGATGTCTTTGGCTTCATAATTTGTCGTTGCTGCCGCATTTTTCGGCGTTACTTTGTCCGTACTCATAATGAAGAATTGTAGCACAAACGCACAAAAAAAGCAACGTAATTACGCCAATTTCTTATATATATAGGCGCGAAAAAAGGGCTTAACGTGCCCCTGGACGAATCACTAAATAACGGTGCGGATCCGTGCCTTCACTTTCGGTGACAATGCCTTCCACGTCCTGCAAAGTCAAATGCACAATCACGCGTTCGCGCGCGGGCATCGGGTCCAAACGTACCGACCGTCCCGTGGCTTTGACTTGTTCGGCTTTGCGTTTGGCCAAGTCAATTAAATACTCTTTACGTTTCGCGCGGTAGTTACCGATGTCGACCGCCACGCGGCGCGTTTCATCCGTGTGGGTATTGACCGCAATCGCGTGCAACAACACGTTAATCGCCGCCATGGTACGCCCGTTTTTGCCAATCAAGCGTCCCACGTCGGGGCCGTCCACCGCAATCAAAAATTCTTGGTCATCGTGCGACGTGGTAATCGTTAAGTCTTCCCCCATTAACGCGAAAAACTTTTCCGCAAACGCCAAAGTCTGGGTAAACTTCGGGCAGTTTGGGTCAAATTCCGTCACGGGGCGCGGGGTTTTGGTCGGACGGGTGGTTTTGGTCTTACCGCCAATTTCGTATTCTTCCACACTGCCCGCCTCGACGTGCACCTTGGTTTCTTTGACCGCGGTCTTGGGCTTGACGTCCGCCACCGGTTCCGTCGCTGGGGCGGGTGTGGCTGGGGTTGGTGTTTCCTCTTTGGCCGTGGGCGTGTTTTTTAACGTCACTTTGACTTGCATTTTGCGGAACATACCACCTTCGTCCACCACTTCAAAATCGACTTCGTCCAAAGCCACGCCTAATTCGGCACAGCCCTTGGTAATGGCTTCGTCCAAAGATTTGGCACTCACTGTCACAGATTGGTTCATTTTTTTCCTCCTTTGAAATACTTCGCGTGCGGATTAATTACCGTCGCGTCGAAATCCTTGGTAATATCGGGCGTCTTGGTGTGACGCAAAATCAAATCGACCAAGAATCCGAAACTCACCGACAATGCGGTCGACACCAACGATGACGCAATCATGTAAATGGCAAACGCCGAAGTTTGCATGGTCGCGAAGAACACGTAAATAATGGGCATGATCCACATCATCATTTTGGTCATTTGCGCGGGGTCAATCATCGGTGGTTCGGCGGCGGCACCCTGCTGTTTAGCGTCACGCAGAGAATAAGTGATAATTGGTTCGTTCTTTTTTGCCGCAGGCTTTTGCGGGGCGTGGCGTTTCGTCATCATGGCGTTAATTTTCATGGATAAAAACACGGTGACCGCGGAAAACACCGCCAGTAAGAAAAAGCCGTTGCAGTTATTGTCCACTTGGATGTAACTGTAAATATCTTCGTATTCTTGTTGGGCTTCGTCCGTGGTTAATTTGTAGTCGCCCGATTGACTGCTGTTGTAATCTTTCGCCGACTTAATCGGACTGGCCAGTGGGCTGTCGGGTTGCCATATGTTTTTAATCCAACCAAAAGTCACCTTGGTGTCGGCGTACTTGTCATTTAATAAGGTCGATAATTCGGCTTTTTGGGCTTCGGTCAAATTGGCAACATCTTTGTCCGCGGTGTATTCACGGTACACGGTTTGCAACGCTTCGTATTGAATGCGGATGTTATAATTGGAGATGTTGTTCAACGCGCCCATGACATTGAAGAAGACCACCATGGTCAAAATGATACTGGCCAACGAAATCAAACTGCTGCCCAAGCCACCCACGCCGTGTTTTTGGTACAACGCTTGCCGCGCGCGGGTCATACCCAACGGGTCATTTTGGTAAGTTTGTTGGATGTCCGCCAATTCGCCCGCCAAAGCCTGTTGCTTGATTTGGGTGCGGCGCGAAAATAAGCGGTTCAAAAAATCAAGCGGGGACAACATTAATTTGATGAACAAAGTGAAAAACACAATTGCGAAGCCGTAAGAAACCCAGCCCCAACCCATAATTTGGGAAACCAACCAATAAACAAAACCTTGGATGCCATCACCCGACGGAAATTGAATGTTCATAATCTCAAGGTTATGATAACACAAGTCCCGCTTTTTTCAAAGTGTTTTCCAAATCCAATGTCAGGTACAATAAATGTTGGGCGGGCAAAGTCGGTTTGGCGACCACAATCAAATTGGTGTGCGGTTTGACGCGGGGCAACAACGGGCGCATGGCTTCCCGCATTAAACGGGCGGCACGGTGGCGCACAATGCTGTTACCCACCTTTTTACTGGCACTAAAACCGATTTTCAAATGGGCGGCAGAACAAAAATACACCACCACGTAAGCGCCGCTTTGGCGTTGGCCGTGTTGGTGTAAATAATTGAAAGTTTTGCGCTTCTTTAAGCGGTACCGAACGGGTAACATCTTATTTGGTGGTTAAGCGTTTACGACCACGCGCCCGACGGCGACGAAGCACATTGCGACCACCAACGGTTTTCATGCGTTTACGGAAACCAACCGCGCGACGACGTTTTACTTTACTGGGTTGCCAAGTTCTTTTCATAACTTATATGTTATCACAACCCACCCACCCCGTCAACCCGAACTTTTTTTTGCAGCAATATTTTGCCAAACCGCACACAATGTGCTAACCTGTGTTCACATGGACGTGAATGAAATTTGGAAACAAGCCTTGCCGATCATTGAAAACAATGTCAGCAGTATCTCTTTTGACCTGTACATCCAACCGCTAATGCCCGAAGCCTTTGAAGACGGCACCTTTATTTTGGCGGCGATGTCCACCCGCGATGCGAACTACGCGCGCAATGAACGCCACTTCCCGCACATTGATTACGCGGTGAAAGCCGTGGCACCTTTGGTGGAACGGGTAGAAATTATCGACGCCGTGGAAAAAGAACGCCGCGACGCGCGCAACAATCCACCACCCGCCACCCCCGAACCCGAACCCGTGATTTACAGCAACCACATCAATCCGCAACAAACTTTTGCCAATTTCATCGTGGGTAAATCCAACCAAGAAGTCGCGGCCATGGCGGAATTTGTCGCAAAACACCCGGGCAAAAAAATCAACCCGTTGTTAATTTACGGGCGTTCGGGTTTGGGCAAAACCCACTTATTAAACGCGATTGCTAACTATATATTGGAAGACCACCCCGCCACCAAGTTAGTTTTGACTTCGATTGAAAAGTTTACCGACGACTACGTCAATGTGATCAAGCAAAAAGGCGACTTCGGGGCTTTCCGTGAAAAGTACCGTAACGTGGACGTGTTGCTCATCGACGATGTGCAAGAATTGGTCAGCAAACAAGCCACCCAGGAAGAATTTTTCCACACGTTCAACGATTTATTTGAACACCAACGCCAAATTGTTTTGACCAGTGACCGTCACCCGAACGAAATTGCCACCTTGTCCGAACGGTTACAATCGCGCTTGAAAAGCGGGATTTTCCAAGACATCCGTAACCCCGACATCGAAATGCGTACCGCGATTTTGCAAAAGAAAGCCGCGCTGGAAGACAAATTCTTACCGAACGAAATCGCGGCACACATTGCGGAATATTCGAACAAGGTCAACGAAAATATCCGTGACATGGAAGGCCATTTGGTGAAAATCATCGTTTACGCCGAATTGAACGGCCACACCATTCCCACGCTGGAAGATTGCGACGCCGCTTTGGCGGACAATTCCAGCGACGCCGAAGCCACCCGCGTCGGGGACACCGCCGCCCGGGTGATTGCCACCGCCGCCGCTTACTTTAACGTAACGCCCGACGAAATCACGGGCAAACGCCGTACCGAACAACTGGCGGACGCGCGCATGGTCACCGCTTATTTATTAACCGAACGTTTGAAAGACGTGCCGTTAACCGAAATCGGCGAAATTTTGGGCGGGCGCACCCACGCCTCGGTGATTTATTCCCGCGACAAAATCGCCAACCTGATGCACACCGACCACAAACTCAAATCCGCCGTCCAAGACATCCTGAAACAACTAAACCAATAAAAAGTTATTAACAATAAAAGGTTGACACCCCCCCCCCCCCCCCCC
>JAMPCO010000013.1:0-19528 GCA_023666145.1 Prevotella sp.
GGGGGGGGGGGGGGTATGTCAACATCTTTTTGTTAATAACTATTTTTTCTTGTTGCGTTTGGCAATTTCGGCGTCCAGGGCTTGACCAATCGCGTCCAACGAAAAATCGTCAGCGGCGGGCGCGGCGACTTCGGGCGTCGGGACATCCACGGGCGCGGTCGCCAGTGGCGGTAAATCGTCGATGGGTTCGGGCGTTTGGGCGGCGGTGGCCGCTTTCTTAATTTCACGGTTGACTTCGGCTTGCACGGTGTCGTCCACTAAATTGGTGATTAAGGTCATTTTTTCCGCGTCGGTTAATGGTTGCGGTTCAGGTTCGGCGGCTGTCGGCTCGGTTGCGGTGGCAGCGTTGTTTTCCGTTGGTGCTTCTGCGGTGGGTTGTTGATTTGGTGTGGCGGCAGGTGCGTCCGCGGGCGGATTGGCTGGTGTGGTGGACGTTTCAGCGGTGGGTTGCACATCGGTTGGGGTGGTTTGCGTCGGTGGTTCGGGTGCCGCGGGGATGGGTTGCGGGTTGTTGATTTGGGCGATTTCCGCGCTGTTATCCACATTCTTCAACACAACTTTGGTTTCGGCTTCCTTTTGGCGGATGATAAAGTCGCGTGTTTCCGCCAATTGTGTGTCGGACAATTCACCTTTCACGGCGTACAAAGGTTGGGCGTTTTTACCGAATTTGTCGGGGTAAGCGTCCACCACGATGAACGGTTTGGTAATGCTCAAAAAATTGACGCTGTTTTCTTTTAACGCGGTGAAGATGCCTTCGCGGTAAGCGTTTTTTTCTTGGTTAAAGCGTATCACGAAAAAAGACAATACGCCTTGCACCACGGGCATAATCAACGCCAAGCCCAGACCCAAAATTACATTTTTGGTGACCGCGATGTTGACCACCAAAGCCACCACGGCCAGCAATACGGTTGCCGCCAAGATTAAAATCGAAAACGGACGTTGGTCGCCTTGTCCGCAAGCGCTGTCGTATTCTTTGCGGGTCATGCAACGTACGCCGCCGTTTTTCACCATAATCGGGTATTTGCATGCTTTGTCGTCGAATTTTTGCAAAAAGTCGCGGTATAAGTACAACGATTCGCGGTCTTTCGCATCTTCGGGGACAAACTTGGCACGGCGCCATAATTTCGCAATGCTGGTCAACGCTTCGGCACAAAACGATTTTTGGATTTCGATGCGACGCACCGTGTTAAACGCCCAAAACAACGACAACACCGCCAAGGCGATGATAAAACCAATCAGAATGAAATTAAGTGCGTCCATCAAGTTCCCCCAAACTTCTAAGGTAGTTTAGCCGAATTTGCGCGGATTGGCAAACAAAAATGGTGGTTTTTGTTAATCGACCGCACCCAAGAAAATAATCTCGGTTTCCAAGCATACCCCCGTTTTTTGTTCGACCACGTCTTGCACATGGTACAACACCGCCAAAATGTCGGCACACGTCGCGTGCCCCGTATTGACGATAAAATTGCAATGCTGGGGACTGACTTGCGCGCCCCCGACCGTGTAACCGCCCAAGCCCAATTCTTCCACGACCTTACCGACGTAAAAACCGTCCTTGGGGCGTTTGAAAACACTGCCCGCGCTGGGTTGGTGGGGGTGACGGCGGCGCTTGGTAATGACCGTTTGCATTTGGGTGGCAATTTCCGCGGAGTTGCCCCGCTCCAAACGGAAGTACGCTCCGATGATGACCGCGGGCTGTTCCATGAAAACGGAATGGCGGTAACCGAAATCTAATTGGTGATGGGTCAAAGTTTTAATTGCCCCGTGTTCCAGTACGTCGACCATGACCACGACGTCGCTGATACTGTGGTCAAACGCCCCGCAATTCATGTAAACCCCACCGCCGACCGTGGCGGGAATACCCGTTGCCCATTCCAACCCCGTCAACGCTTGGTCGCGCGCGTAATTGACCACCGCGCCCAGTTTGGCACCCGCATCCGCATAAACAAACACATCGTTTTGCTCAATCGTGTGGAAATTCAGTTTGATGACGACGCCGTCAAAGCCACGGTCACTGGCCAAGACGTTGGCACCCAAACCCAAAATAAAGTACGGATAATCCAGGTAATCCAGGGCTTGGATTAACCGTTGCAACGCGGTTTTACTGTCGACCAGTACGAAATAGCGCGCGGGTCCCCCGACACGAAAAGTCGTCCAGCGCGCCAAAGGTTCGTCACGTTTCACGTTAGCGGCACCACAGACGTGTTGTAAATAATGTTCTAAAATATCCACTATTTCATAGATATGCCGCGACCTGCGCGGATTATCTTGATTTGCGGCGTGTTTTCTGCCATAGCGACAGCCACCAAGGTGCTGGGGGTCTGGTGGTAAATTTTGCGTCCGCGCACCACGGCGTCGGTTTTTCCGTCAAACAAGCGTACGCCTTGGCGCCAAGAAACAATCACGGGTTGTCCGTGCGGATTGGCACTGGTTGCCACCAAAGGTACGCCACACGCGGTCAACAAACGGTTCAGCCACCCACTGCGCACCACGCGCACGGCTTGCCCGTGGATAATCACCGAAGTGTGTTTTTGGCATAATAAACGGCGTTCGGTCGGGTTGACCGCTCCGCAATGTTGCACCACGGCCTTGACCGACGGCAACAGCCAAATTAACGCCGCGTCCGCCGCTTTGCCTTTCAATTGTTTCAAACGCTGCACCGCTTGGGCGTCCCATGCGTTACAGCCCAGTCCCCAAATGGTATCGGTAGGATAAATGATGATCCCGCCGTTTTGCACGACGTGGGCAATTTTTTTGATTTCACCGTGGCGGAAAATTTGCATCGGGCTACCCCCCCATTACCAACGGGTCAAACGGGCTTGCACGATGTCGTTCCCCAAAATACGGAAAATCGCCCACAAATCAGGGGTATTGGTCTTGCCCGTGACCGCCAGTCGGATTTGGGCGGTCAAATTACGGAGTGCGGCTTTGTCGGGTGCCATGGCTTTGATTTTTTGCCACCAAGTGTCTTTGTCGTCGCGGTCGTCATAAACAGTCGCGTATTGTTTTAACAACGCACCGTCCAAACTTGCCCCGTCCACCGTAATCTCATCCCACAGATAACTGTACAAAGTGGGGATGTCGTCGAACTTGGTCAGGTCTTTCCGCGGGCGTTCACCACCACGTTCCACGCCGAGCATGGCTTCAATCCGCGCTTTAATCGCGGGGGTGATGTTGGGCAGTTTTTGCCAATTCCACGCGTTGAAAGCGGCGACCATGTCCGTATGATTATAACGCGCCCAGACATTTTTGGCGATGTCGTTCAATTTCGGTAAATCAAATAACGGGTTGTTGGTACCAATTTTGGATAACTTAAACGTGAAATCGGTCAACGGGGCGTCAGGGTGGGCGGTACGCCAAATTTCAAAATCGCTGTTGTAAATGGTCAACAAATATTCAAAAATTGCATCGCGTGGATAACCCGCGTCGACCAAATTCATCACCAAGGCTTGGGGATCTTTACGTTTGGACAGTTTGCGTTTTTTGCCGTTTTCTTCGATGTTAATCGTTGGCAAATGTAAATAATGCAAACGCGGAAAACCCAACAAATCGCACAATTGCAAATGTTCCGCGGTGGAAATCAACCACTCCTCCCCCCGCACGACCAACGCGGTACCCATTAAAGTGTCGTCAATCACATGGGCAAAATTGTACGGGGGCAAACCGTTGCTTTTCAAGATAATCGGGTCATTGGTTTGGGGTGGCAACGCAATTTCACCCCGTGCGGCATCGGTAAAGGTGATACGTGCGCCCCAATCTTGGTAACCGAAATTGGCGCGAATCACGTACGGTGTGCCCGCGTCCAAACGGCGTTGAACTTCGTCGGGACTTAAATCACGGCAACGGGCGTATTGACCGTAATAACCCGTGGGTGCGTGGTTTTGGATTTGGGTTGCGCGCATCTGGGCTAAATCGTCTTCGGTACAAAAACAATAGTAGGCTTTGCCCTGCCGCACCAAATCTTGGGCGTATTGTTGGTAAAGGGCGGCACGTTCACTTTGGACATAGGTTGCCGCAAACTTAATCCCAAAATAGTCAAAGGTCTCCATCATTTTGGGAACCGCATCCGCGACATAGCGTTTGCCGTCCGTATCTTCGATGCGTAGATAAAAACGGCCGTGGTTTTGCCGCGCCAGGTAGGAATTGACCACCGCCATGGCGACCGTGCCTAAATGGACGTAACCCGTGGGACTGGGTGCGATACGGTATCCGTTCGGTTGCGCGGGCGGTTGGGGTAAATTAGAGTGGTAATTTTTCACTGCGTAACTCCGTTACTTGGCGTAAACATTCGTTAATCACCGCGATCACCAAGTCTTCGGTGGTTTCGACGTCATCGGGGTCAATGGCTTCGGGTTTGATGTGTAAATCTAACAATTCGTACGCCCCCGACATGGAAGCGGTCACCATGCCGCCACCGACCGTGGCTTCGACCGCGGTTTCCGCCAATTCGGCTTTGGTTTGTTCCATCTGTTTTTGCATGGCTTCGGCTTGTTTCATCAAGTTCGCCATTTGTCCGTTATGACCCATTGGAAAATTTTTCATAGGTACAGTTTACACGATTTTTAGCCAATCGCCAACTAACTTAGATGATTTCGACTTTATCGCCGAACAAGTCTTTCAAGCGGGCAATCGTGTCGCGGTTGTCGTCCTGCACTGTTTGGGTGTCATCTTGCACCACAAGGGGGGTCGGCTCGGCCAACTTTTGTAACAGGGGTAAATGGTGGGTGAGCAGATTTTTTTCCGCATCGTTGTGGGCGTGCAGACAAATTTGACCATCTTGCTCGGTCACGTCGTTCATGGTACTCAACAACCCGAACAGCGCAAAATTTTTTTCCGTGCGCAGAGTGCGCAGAATGTGTGCCCAAACGGCTTCCCAGGCTTCCGCCATTAAGCCCCGCACGCCACCAACGCCGCGGTTTCAAAATAACCGTGGGGGTCGGTCGCATATTTCAAGGTGTTTTCTAAATTCGCAAAAATCCGCAAAGCCGTAGCCAAACGCGGGCTGGGTTGCGCGACATACGCATCTTTAATTGCGGTTAATGTCCCTTGCAAAATGCGGGCGGTGCCTGTGGTGGAGTTAAAAATTTGTGCCACGGTGGTGCGCACACCTTTCACATCGGCGGACGCGATTTGACTGACCAAGGTGGTAAACACCTGGGCATCCAAGCCACCGACCACGCGGTTAATCGCCGCCACAGTGATTGGCTCTTGTCCACAATACGCCGCGACCGTATCCGCGAACGACAAAGCATCGCGCACACTGCCCTGACCTTCTTTCGCCAACGCGGTAATCGCGTCTTTATCCGCGCTGATTTTTTCCTTTTTGAACACGTGGGTCAACACTTTTTCAATTTCAGGCAAGGTCACATTTTGGAAATTAAAACGCAGACAACGGCTCTGCACCGTGGGTAAAAGTTTGTGTGGTTCGGTGGTCGCCAAAATGAAAATCACGTGCGCGGGCGGTTCTTCCAAAGTTTTTAACAGCGCATTGAACGCGGCACCCGAAAACATATGCACCTCGTCAATGATGTAAACCTTGTATTGACCAACCACGGGTGGGTATTTCACGCTTTCGATTAAATCGCGCACCGCGTCCACCCCATTGTTGCTGGCGGCGTCAATTTCAAACACGTCCATGTTTTTGTTCTGGCTTTGGCACCAAGCACACTGTCCGCACACCTTGCCGTCGTGAAAATTGGCGCAATTCACCGCGTCCGCCAAAATTTTAGCCACCGAAGTTTTGCCCGTGCCCCGTGTGCCACAAAATAAATACGCGTGGCCGATTTTGTGGTTGGCAATTTGGTTACTTAACGTTTTGGTGACGAAATCCTGCCCCACGACTTCGGCAAAAGTCTTGGGGCGGTAGACGCGGTAAAAGGATGTGACGTGCGCGCTCATTCGGGTTGCCTCTTCATAAATTCAAACGCCAATTCGCGGTAGGCTTTGGCGCCCGGGCATTTATTATCGTACAAGCAAATGGGCTTGCCGTAACTGGGCGCTTCGGCCAAACGGACGTTACGCGGAATTTTGGTGGTAAAGACTTTGCGGCCGAAAAATTTTAACAATTCGGCTTGCACTTGTTGGGTCAATAAATTGTGGGTCATCATCGTCACCAAAACCCCTTCGATGTCGATGTTTGGATTCAAGCCTTGTTTTTTGATTAAGCGAATCGCGCGCACTAATTGGCTGATCCCTTCCAACGCAAAGTATTCGCACAGAATCGGGATAATCACGGTGTCGGCGGCGGTTAGCGCGTTGACCGTTAACAAGGTCAACGTTGGTGGGCAGTCGATAAAAATGTAATCGTAACTGTCTTTAATTTTTTCCAAGCAGTTCCGTAAAATGCGTTCGCGGCCGCTCATGCGTACCAATTCAATTTCAGCACCGACCAAATCTTGGGTGCTGGGTAAAATTTCCAAACCTTTGACCGCGGTTAATTGAATCGCATCCGTCGGGTCAACTTGGTCGCACATGACGTTGTAAATCGAAACCGTCTTATCGGTTACTTCCACCCCGACCCCGCTGCTGGCGTTGTGTTGTGGGTCAAAATCCACAATCAAAACTTTTTTCCCTAATTGTGCTAAATAAGCCGCCAAATTGATGCAGGTCGTGGTTTTGCCGACCCCACCTTTTTGCAATGCTACCGCAACAACTTTTCCCATTTTCCGCACTCCTTTTGCTGTTTTCCGTTTTTAACATACCACATTTCCTACTAAATTGCCAGTTTTCTGCCAAGAAAATTTAATCTTACTATATCTTGTGGTTTGTTATTGTGTAAAACACTATATCTTGTGGTTTTTCAAATAATTGACGATTCTTTCCAATTCTTCGGCCGCATAATAGCCAATCACGACCTTGCCGCGTGCCAAAGTGCCATCGATTTTGACCTTGGTGCCCAACGCGCGGGAGAGAATTTTTTCCTGCTCGCGAATTTCGGGGGCTTTGGCGGGTTTGGCTTTGCCCGTCCCAAAGTCGGGTAACTTACCGTCAATCAATTCGCCCAAAGCGCGCACGGACAAATTTTCGGCGACCGCGCGTTGAGCGTAAGCCGTTTGTTGGGCGGGGTCATTAACACTCAAGAGTCGAATGGCGTGTCCCAACGTTAATTGTTTGTTGGTGATAAATTGTTGCACGGCGGCGGGCAAACTTAACAACCGTAACAAGTTGGCAATCGTACTGCGTGGTTTGGCCAAACGCTCCGCCACTTTTTCTTGGGTCAGTTTGTGTTCGTCCATCAATTGCTTGATGCCTTGTGCCAATTCCATGTCGTTCAAATCGTCACGCTGCAAATTTTCGATAATCGCAATTTCGGCAATTTGTTTGGTGTTGAACTTTTTGATAATCGCGGGTATTTCGACCAAACCCGCCATCCGCGCCGCGCGCCAACGACGTTCACCCGCGACGATCATAAAGCGGTTGCCGACGGGGGTAATCAAAATGGGTTGAATCACCCCGTACGTGCGGATACTTTCCGCCAATTCGTGTAAGGCTTCTTGGTTGAAAACTTTCCGCGGTTGGTTGACGTTATTGTCAATCATCGCCAAAGCGATTTGTTGCACCCCGTCATCTGTGCTGTCTGGTTGGTGCGCTGTTTTGTCGGTGGTGGGTTCGTTGATGGGTGTTAATTCGTCGTCCAAAGCAATATCCCCGAACAGCGCTCCCAAACCTTTGCCTAATTTATTTAATGCCATACCATATTGTAGATACTTCGCCCGAAAAAAGCAATCAATTGTTTAACGTTAAACATTTTCATGCGTGGGTAAACTACCCGTTTCATCGTACCGATGATTGTATGAGTAATGAACCACTGTGTAAATTGTTTAACGTTAAACAATTTTACTCGCGGGTAAAACTACCCGTCAAATGCGTTGCTTACTTGATCACGTTTTAATTGCTGGCGTGCCTTGTTCACGTTAAACATTTTGACTTAACTCGGATTTTTGCCAAACCTTATATAAAATCACTTATCAACCGATGTAACGCCCCATTGTTTAACGTTAAACAATGGGTTATTGACTCCCACCAGCGGTCGGTATCTCCACGCTGATTCCAGGATGATAAACCGTACAGCGAAAATGTTTAACGTTAAACAATGGCATTCTCTCCTGTGGCTGCACACTTTGAACCACACCCGCAGCGTGCTTGTTTTGTTATGCGCAAAAAATTCGCTGTCGCGGGCGAAAATGTTTAACGTTAAACAATGGGAAAGATTTTGACGAAAAATGATAACCCCTTGACAAAAAGCGACATAATCGGGTATAATTAAACGTATGAGAGTGGGGTTGATTGCGGATATCATTGTAGCAATCTTAATTATCGTCAATTTGTTGGTTTGCACCCGTCGTGGCTTGGTGCGTTGTTTGGTGTCGACCTTTTCGACCATCCTGGCGTTGGTGGTCGCACTTTTGACGGTGTCACCATTGACCGAATTTTTTGACCGCCAATTTGGGTGGGTGGCGGCAGTTGAAAATTGGCACGTCCCATTTATCAGCGCGAACACCTTGTTAAAGTTAATGATTGGCATTGCGGTCTTTGTCTTGGTACGGTTAGTTTGTATCTTGGTGGATAAATTGTTACAATTGCTGAAAGAAAAATTACCCGTCATCAATGTCTTGGACCGCATTCTGGGAACCGTGTTCGGCGCGGCAACAGCATTGGTAGAATTGTCTTTCCTGTTTCTGCTGTTCGATACGTTGAATTGGACGGGGACGTTGGGCTTGACTGCCGACGGCGGTGGTTATTTTGCGTACCACGTGTTTAACTTCTGCCATAACTATTTATTTAGTTTCTTGACCAATATCTTCAGCGTGGCCGCCGAAACATTGCCAAAGATTTGACGCACACACGCCCAATCACGCACAGCCAACAGGGCGACATGACACGCAATAAAAAAAGTTCCTCACTAAGTTATTAACAATTTGACCCCAAGTTACTTACAACGTAATTGTAAGTAACTTTTATTGTGGGTGCACTGTGCCGCCTTGTACCACAAAGACTTGGCCAACGGGTGGGGCATCGGTCGCGGTGATGACCGCTTGGGTGTGACTGATGGCGGTTAGCAGTCTCGCTTGACGAGTGCTATCTAATTCGCTGAAAACGTCGTCTAAGAGGAGAATTGGGGTTTCGCCCGTCAGCGCGGTAAACAAATCCAATTCCGCCAATTTAATCGACAGCGCAACCGTGCGTTGTTGACCTTGACTGCCGTAGACGCGCACGTCTTGGCCGTTGATTAAAATCGCCAGATCATCACGGTGCGGTCCCACGGTCGTGGTACGTAAGCGTAAATCGCGTTCCCGCGCCGCCGCCAAGTCATGTGCTAAATCGGCGCAAGTTTCGTAGGTCAGGGTAATCGTTTCTTGTCCGCCCGTTAATGCGCGGTGCTTGGCCACGACGTAGGGCGTTAATTGGGTGATAAAGGCTTGGCGCTTGGTAATCAGGATGTTGCCTTGCTGGACCAATTGGTCGTCCCAGATGGCCAGTTCCCGTGGGTCACCGTCGTTTTTCAAGGCGGCGTTGCGTTGTTGTAAAATTTTGTTGTAACGCGCCAGAGCGTAAAAATAACCTTTGTCAATTTGTGAAATGTCGATGTTCAGAAACCGCCGACGGTCGGCGGGCGTTTCTTTCACTAACTTTAATTCGTCAGGCGAAAAAAAGATGCAATTGATTTGTCCCATTAACTCGGCGACTTTGGCAATCGGTACGCGGTTAATCGCAATCGATTTTTTCAGTCCTAAGCCCAATTGAATTGCAATCTCGACCGAACCGAAACGCTTTTGGGCGGTGACGTGCACCAACGCGCGTTCCGCTCCAAATTGCACCATTTCGTTATCCCGTCCCGTACGCCAACCGCGTCCGACGCAGGATAAATAAATGGCTTCCAACAAATTGGTCTTGCCTTGCGCGTTCAAACCCACCAAAACATTGACGCCTTCCGCCAATTGCAGGGTTGAATGCGTGTGGTTGCGAAAATGGTCCACGGTTAATTGGGTAATCCGCATGATTATAGCATACAAAAAAAACCGCAGCAAAGCCACGGTTTTTTTAGTTTTGACGCGTCCATTATTTTGCCGTTGGAGTTTTGGTTGCCGCTTTTTTCGCAGGTGCTTTGGGGGCCTCTGCAACGGTTTCCGTAACTGGTTGAGCCGTCGGTTGGACAGTTACCTGTGCCGGGACGGATTCGGCTTCGATAAAACGGGTAACGCCTTTGATCAACGGATACAAACCAAAGACGAAGAATGGTACCCATACTTGGTAAAGCGCGGACAGACCGAAAATGTCGTCGTAGAATAACACCATCGCGGTGTAATCACTGTTGCAGCCTGCAACGATGATCAAAACCAATAACAAAACAGTGACAATTGCACCCATGGCCATATAGACGATGCTGACAATTTTTTTGCTGTTCGGGATTGATTTCATGACCGTGACACCAACCATACCGAAGAAGAACACGATTGTTGAAATTAACAAGACAGTTTGATAGAATTTGGAGAACCAACTGACATTATCAAAATTGGAATTGTTAACCCAAGCAATAATCGAAATCACGACGCCAATGAAGAAAAGGAAGGCTAATGAAAGTCGTGACCAGTTCTTACGAATAAAATCCATGACTTTTATCTCCTTTTAATTTGGGCGCATCCCAAAAAATTTTTACATAATGTAAATCTAAGATAGCATAACAAATTTTCCGCATCTTCACAACTTTTTTTTACCACCAAAACCACTGCGCCAAGGGGAAAAATCTTGACAAACGGCAGCGCCCATGTGCTATTATGGAGCCGATGAAGATAAAAAATCACGTAGTGGGGGGTTGACCATGCCCGAATTACCCGAAGTCGAAACCGTGCGGACCGTGTTGTACCCGTTCGTGGTGGGGCAGACCGTGACCCAGGTTGCGGTCAATTTGCCTAAGGTTGTGGCCAACCTGTCGCCGTCGGAATTTGTGAAAAACCTGACGGGGCAGACGATTACCGATTTGACCCGCCGTGGGAAATTTTTGACCTTGCACCTGCAAAGTGGGGACTATGTCGTGTTGCATTTCCGCATGACAGGCACACTGACCGTGGAAGATGCCACCGTCCCGTGCCAAAAACACACCAATTTGGTGCTGACTTTCGCGAACGGGCAAACCTTGCGTTACATCGATTCCCGTGGGTTTGGGCATTGGTGGTATTATCCCCAAGGCGCCCAGGATACCAGCGGCCAACAAAATTTGGGCATCGAACCGCCCGCGGTCACGGTGGCTTACTTACAACAAACACTGGCGCACCGCCAAACCGCGTTAAAAACGCTATTACTTGACCAACACATCGTCGCGGGGATTGGTAATATTTATGCTGACGAAATTTGTTTCCGCGCCCGCATTTTACCCACGCGCCGCGGTAACAGTTTGACCACCGCGGAATTGACCCGCTTGGCGACCCAAATTCCGTCCGTTATCGCCGAATTCATCCAATTTCACCACGTCCCGTTTGCGGTTTACGCCCAATCCCAAGGCACCAGTTACCAAGACGATTCCCATCTCGCGGTGTACGGGCGCAAAGGCCAACCATGCCAAAATTGCGGACAACCCTTGACGGGCAGCCGCATTGGGCAGCGCAGTTCGGTGTTTTGCACTCACTGTCAAAAATAATTATTTGGTAAAGTAAATGATACCGACACAGCCTGGCCCACCGTGCGCCCCGATAATCGGCCCAATTTCGCGTTTTTCGGTGAAGGTGTACGGGAAAATTTGTTTGAAATCTTCTGCTTTCTCACTGGCGTGAATGTGTCCGTAATAAAGCGGCATGGTCGTGTCCACGTTTTGGGTTAAGCGCAAAATTTGTCGTTTCGCGGCGTTGTAACCAATGCCTTTAGCCACCATCGCCAGTTTTTTGTCCACCACACCAATAATCGGTTTCAAATGCAACGTGTCTGCCAATAAACCTTTGACAAAACTGATGCGTCCACCTTTCACCAAGTATTTGGTCGTGTCCGCGATGAAATAAATGCGGACGCGTGCCCGTAATTTTTCCATGGCGGCGGTTAATGCCGCCAATGTCGTGCCTTGCTCAATCAGTTTGCGCGCTTCCATCACCAACGCATAGTACGCCAATGTAAAAGTTTGGGTGTCGAAAATTGCCAGGTGGGGGGAGTTCAACGTCTTCGCGGCTTGGGTTAAACTGTTGAAAGTGCCCGATAAACCACTGGAAATCGACATCACAAACACCTCGTCGCCCGCGTCCAGCAAGGGTTGCAACACTTCCAAATAATCATTGGCGTTGATTTGCATGGTTTTTGGGAAAGTTTTGGCTTTGGGCAGCAGACTATAAAACGTGTCATTATCCAAATTTTTGCCCGCCAAATATTCTTGGTCATCGATTAACAAGCGCATTGGAATCGAAATGATGCCCAACTTGGCGGCTTCGTCAGCACCAATTTCGCAGGTGCAGTCGACCACTAATCTAATCATATTCTATCATAGCATTATTCGCGCGAAAAATGCTAACAAAATTTTGCTTGTAATTTTCTAACCGTTGATGCGCACCGCTCCGTTGTCTCTCCTACGGTGAACGCGTTGCTCCATTATCTCCCCTGCGGTGAGATACTGTCGCATTCCGTGTCAATTACTGACACGTACTGCGCCATTATCGCACTTATTGCCCCAGGAGTCGATGATTTTGTTGTCGCGGTAAACACACATGATTTCGCAATGGTTCGCACACTTGGGACATTCAAAGCCTTTGGTTTTGAAATCCAAAGTCGTGATGTTGAAATCAAAATTGCGTTCAATGCCTGATTTTTGTGCCAAAATCGCGACCCCGAACGCCCCCATTAAGTGTCCGTTCGGATCCACCGTCACTTCGCAACCGACTTGGTCTTCAAACGCTTTTTTGACGCCAACGTTTTTACTGACCCCACCTTGGAACACAATTGGGGCTTTGATGCGTTTGCCTTTACCCACGTTGTTCAAATAATTGGTGACGACCGCTTTGCACAAACCCGCAATGATGTCTTCCTTTTTGTGACCCATTTGGGCTTTATGCACCAAATCACTTTCCGCAAACACGGTACAACGGGCCGCAATGTTGGTCGGTTGCTGGCTGGTCAGGGCAATTTCACCAAATTGTTCGACCGAAACCCCCAAGCGGTGGGCTTGGCTGCTTAAAAAGGAACCCGTCCCCGCGGCGCACAACGTGTTCATCGCGTAATCGACCACGTAGCCGTTTTCAATGATGATGATTTTGCTGTCTTGCCCGCCGATTTCAAAAATGGTGTTGACTTTGGGATACAGGGTAGTGGTGCCAATCGCGTGGGCGGTAATTTCGTTTTTGACCACGCTGGCGTTGGTGACCGCACCAATCAATTTGCGCGCACTGCCCGTGGTACCCACACCCACCACTTGGATGTCCTTGCCTTTGATTTGTTTTTCTAACGATTTTAACAAGCGTTTGACCGCGTTCATCGGGTCGCCTTCCGTCCACAAATAATCGCTGGCAACAATGTTGTGTTTGGCGTCAATCACCACGCCTTTGGTCGAAATCGAACCGATATCAATTCCAATGTAACCTTTTTTCATCCTTCCTCCTTATTTTGTTCCTTTGGCGGTGTTTTTGCGTGCCACTACCATATCATAAAATGCTTCTAACCGCGTTTTGATGCCCGTTTCACTGGTCTGCGAATCAAAACTGAAATTCAAAATCGGGATATGGTAGTCGTTGCTGATGTTGTGTAAAATCGGCATCGCGTCCACTTCGGGGGTACAACCGAACGATTTGACCTGAATCACGCCGTCCATGCCGTGTTTGACGTAGGATAACGCCTCGGCAATCGAGAAAGTGGTCGTTGCGCCCAAGTTAAATTTGGCGTATTTTTTGGCATAACGGTGGCGTTGGTGCCATTTGTTGCTGACAATCGTGTTGGTAAAATTCATGTCGCGGTAAACTTCCATTCCCATCGCCGCCAATTCTTTTTCCATATAGTAGTTGCTGAACGGCTCTTGCACGGTGTAGTAGTCACCAATCATCCCGACTTTCAGGGTTTTGGCGGGTTTGTTCAACGGAATTTGTTTCATGCGGTGCAGGAAATCTTTTTTCAAACGTTTTAATTGTTTGCCGTTTTCCACCGTGTCTAACGCCGCATAAAATTCCTTTTCCAACCGTTCAAAGTCACCTTCGTTGACTTCAAAACCGATGTTGTGGCGTAAATTGTCATCAAATTCGTCAATTAACTTAATCATGTTCATGGTGGTGGGTAAGGCTTTGACCACGCGCGGCAGCGAAACGTTCGGGTTAATGATTTTCATGTGGTCGATAATTGAACGTGGCGAAGTCCATTTAATTTCCGCCATGTTCATGAATTGGAATTTGAAACCGAGGTCGGTTAAGATTTGTTGTGATAACTCGCCAAAGTAATTCAAACGGCAAGCACCGAAAATCTGCATTAAACAGTTCGCGCCTTTTTCCAACGCTTCCAAATAGCACCCCAAACAGTATTTGAACGGCACGCACACGTAGTCAGGGCTGTAACGACTGCCTAATTCCAACGTCCGTTTGGTAATCGGCGGGGGTGTCATGTACTTGACCCCGAAACCACGTTCAAAAATGAACTTGAAAGCGTGGGAATAATTGCCCATTTGGGGAAAGGTAACAATGATTTCTTCGTTCAATTTCTCAGCCATTGGCGTGCTCCTTTTTGAAATTCAAGATGTCAACGTAACTTTCCAAACGGGTTTCGATGCCCGCGGTCGCATCTTGGGTATCCATGGTTAACACCAAAATGGGTTTGTCTTTGACTTTGCGCACAATCATTTCGTTCACCATACTGTCGGGACCGCACGGGAAAGTGGTTAAAATGATGATGCCGTCGACTTGGTCGCGGTACTGGGCAATCGCGCCCACCAAATGCTTGTTATAGCCCCACGGCAGAGTTTTGCTGAGGCTGGGGGAATGGTGAATGCATTCGTACGCGTCAAAGTATTCGGCAATGATCGGCTCACAACCCAGTTGGCGCAGCGTGCGTAAAATCGGTTCGCCGACGAATTTATCGCCAATGTTATACGCGTGTGCCACCACCAATACTTTATTTTTGTGGGTTTCTTGTAAATTTTGGATTTGTTGCTGACTGCGGAACATTTCGTAATATTGTTGGGCTTGGCGGGCTTTGGTATACGCGTCCTTGGTAACCGCTTTTTTCAAATGCAAAAATTTGCCCATTTTTTGGAAAGCCTTGAATTCGGCTTTGGGGCCTTTCTTGCTTAAATTGTAAAATAAAATTTGGATGTGGCGGTCGCGGAAAGTGTTTTTCACCATGTCGGTTTGTGCCAAAAATTTGGTGCACATTTGGGAACGGTACGCATATTCGACGCGCGGTAAAAACACGTAATCGCACTTGTCCAATAACCAATCAATGTGTCCCAACAAAATTTTGGTTGGTAAGCAAGTTTCATCAATCGCCAAATTGGCACCACGCGTGACAATGTCTTTGGTGGTGACGGGGCTGATCACGTATTCAAGGCCCGCTTGGTCGAAAAACGTTGTCCAAAGTTTTTCGTTTTTGTAATACAACAGGGCGCGTGGAATCCCAATTTTCATACCCTATATTATAATCGTTGTCAGATTTTGTCGTCAAGTTGATTTATCAACAAGTTTTCATTTTCGGTAAAAATCACGGTACCAAGCGGCAAATTTTTGCAAACCATCCCGTAAAGTGACTTGGGGCGCGGCGTGAATCAGTGCGACCAGGTCGCTGGTGTCCGCGTAGGTGGTGGTGACATCGGCGGGTTGGGGCGGCAGCAATGTTTGGTGCGCCGTGATGTCGTAATCGGATGGCAACAAACCGACTTGTTGCAGGGCGGTTTGTAACTCGGTGACCAAAGTTAGCACGGTTTCGGGATGACCTTTCCCAATATTTAGGCGGCGATGTCCCACGGGGGGCAACACCAAAACCCGCAACAAAGCGGTAACGATGTCATCAATGTAAGTAAAATCCCGTTGGTTTTTCCCGTGATTGTACAATTCAATCTTTTCACCCCGCAGCAAACGGTCGGTAAATTTGAAATACGCCATATCGGGGCGTCCCATGGGACCATAAACCGTGAAAAAGCGCAATCCTGTAGCGGGGATTTGGTACAAGTGGGCGTAGGCCGCCGCCAGCAGTTCGTTACTGGCTTTGGTCGCGGCGTAAAGGCTGCTGGGCTGGTCGACCTTGGCGTCGGTGCGATAGGGAATAGCGGTTTGCTCCCCATAAACCGAAGAACTGGACGCGTAGACCAAGTGGATTGGTCGGTCATGACGACACGCTTCCAAAATGTGGTAAAAACCCACGATGTTACTTTGAATATAGGCGTCGGGGTTGGTCATCGAATAAGTGACACCCGCTTGCGCCGCCAAATGTACCACGAAGGTGGGGCGGTAGCGGGTAAACAAACGTTCTACCGTTTTTTGGTGGGTGATGTCGCCCTTAACAAAAGTAAAATGTGAAAAGCGGCGGATTTGTGCCAAACGCGCTTTTTTTAATTTGACATCATAATAAGGGTTCAAATTGTCAATGCCGATGACTTGGCAGTGGGGATATTGCGTCAGCAGGGCTGCGGCCACCGCCGCACCGATGAATCCCGCTACCCCCGTAATTAACACCGTTTGGTTAGTCAAGGTCACTGGGTTCGTCATCGTTGTCCTCCTCTGTGGTCACGTCGCTGTTTCGGTTGGTACTGGACGTGGTTGTGGGTAATGCTAACATTTTGGCGGGGGTTTTGTCCACCTTTTTCGGGGTAGGCAAAGTTAGCATCTGTCCCAAAATTAAATCCATTTTACGGGGGTGAAATTCAATGAAACCGCCCCCTGTGTAGAAAGTAAATTCACCAAAATAAATCTGGTCGTCGACAAGGTACAAATCCACACGCAGGTAGGGCAGACCTTGCGCAAATTTTTCACTGATGGCCACCATGGTTTCCCATTGGACGGGCCTTTTGGGACGGCGGCGTGCGTTACGGTACCAGGCACGCCACGGCAAATGCTGAAAATCACGGTCGTAAAAATCGTTCACGCGGCGTTTGTGAAAGCCGTGCGGAAAACCACTGCACACCGTGCCGAACACAACTTGCCCATTGAAACAGGTAAATTTGTATTCCGTAGAATGACGCCCGCCAATCGACGGTAAATATTCTTCGGCAATAATTTGTGGTTTGACATAGCGGTAGCCCCATTCGCGTAATTTGCGCCAATAGGGAGCATCAAGATAATGTTCGATGTGGCGTTTGACGCGGTATTTGTCCATTTTGTTTTTGTCTTTGACCACATAGATACTGCCCGAATCGTGGGTACATTTCAGCACAAACGCCCGGGGTAAACTGTCCCAATCGATCGCGTCGAAACTGTCCCAAACCCCGTAAGTCGGTATCACGTACTCCGTTCCCAACTTTTTGGCTACGTAGTTTTTGGCCGCGACTTTGTCCGACATCATCGTGATTTGTTGACGGTGGTAATTGATTTTTAACCAATTGATTTTTTCGTTCAAAGTTTGTGGGTCGGTTAAATTCATCGAAACACCCAAATAAATTTCCCCAATCGCGGTTAAATATGGTAAATCGTCCATGTCGGGGTGGGCGGCCTCAAACGCGCGTGCCCTTTGGTGGGCAAAATAAGTCCGCACCGCGCGCACTAAACCGCGTTGGTAAATGCCCCCCAACGCGCGCCAAGCGAAGATAAAACTATGGCGGATTTTTCCTATCAAACCGCGATAAACCCGTTGGATTCCTTGGTTTAGGCGATGGTAAATGTAGTAGGTTCCTGTTTTCAAATGTTTGTATACACAGCAAATTTTTTTGTTCATGTCATGACAACAATTGCGGATTTTTCCCTTTAATTGACGACAAAGGTAAGCCGAAATCCATTTAGTTTGTTTGTAATTAAAGATGAAGTTCAAAACGATGTCAAGTGGCACAAAAACTAAACCGATTTTAAGGCTGGCGAACACCCAGGCAAACTTGTTGTTCGGGTGGGGCATAAAGTTCAGGGCAATGTAGAGTGCAATACTTAGCATGATGACAGTGGGTAGATAACGCCGTAATACTTTCCATAGCGAACGGCGTAACACGTATTTTTGACGGTAAATCATCTGTCGAACGACGCGGTAGGCTAACGCGATGACCGTACCCACAGCCACCCCCGTCAGACCCAAAACGGGAATTAATGCGAGCGAAAGTACAAGATTGATGGCGGCCTCAATAATACCGTCACATAAAATACGGCCGTGGTGAACGTTCCCTTTGGCGTAAATCAACTGCTTTTGGGCGGCACTAATACAAGTCAGCATTTGAGCGATTAAAAGCGTAAAGCCAAACCAAAATTGGTTGTAATTGACCCCTTTCACCCATTTCGTGTACAGCGCAACAAACGGGTTTAACATCACGATGCCGACCGCAAAACCAATACCCAACAAATTGGCGAGATAAAAATGTGTTTTGGCATGGGTGTCGATGACGGCTTTGGGATCTTTTTGCGCAAAAGCATGACCGTAAACTGCTTCGTGTCCCGAAAAGAGCGCATTGATGCAAGCCGTTAAGTATTTTGTTGCCATGTAATACACGGCGTAAATGGAAACATCGGTTAAGGTCGCCGCGATGGTCAAAATCAAAACGTCAATGCGACCGAGAAACGCTTCGGAGATCCGTCTCACAATCATGATGGGTCGCACGGGGTAGAGCGAAACTTTGGCCGTTGGTTTCGGGATGCGGTAATGGGTGTGCCGATAAATCCCATAAAACAACGGATGGAACAATAGAGCCAGTGCCACGCTGATTTTAACCGTTTGCAGACTGGCTCCCCAGTATACCAAACCGTAATACAATAGTGTTGTCAAAAGTGTCGTGCAAATATTGATGATTTTAACTAAGTAACTACGGTAATCGGCGGTTAAAAATTGGGTATCGGCATTGGTGCTGGTGCGCACGCACAGGAATAACCCTAAACCCAGCACCAAAAGGGCGGTGTCCCAATAGGTGAATTGCTGTAAATAGAAGCACGGGAATATGAACGCCAATGCCATGGTGGCGCCGAGCATCAATAAATTGGCACGGCGATTAGCGCGTTTGGAGCGGCGGTAGATTTCGGCGAGTCGTTTTATGTCGTTGGTTATGAGTGGTGCGTAGTAATTGTTTTTACCAATGAGATGAAATGACAAGATGATGGTCAGTACTAACCCCAAAAAATTGTTAATCGTATTGACTAAGCCGTGCGCGGTCGCACCATAAGCATTTAACAGTAAGCGGCTGGTATACAGGCCGCAAAAAATATCGACAATGGCGGATACTAAACCCCAAAAAGCATTACGACGGTGATTTTGCCCAGCCATTAGTTACTCCGTTGATCCGACAAGGCCAACCCGTGCATTCAAATCTTGGACATATTGGTAGTATGCATTAAATTGGTTGGCACGTAAGCAATCAAAATACATTTTTTTAGTGTAACTAGGTGTTTCAACGTCTTGGTTTTGTAAAATGTTCCGTGCTTGGTCAAAGATTTGTTGGCCCAGTGCGTCATCCGCG
>JAMPCO010000013.1:19628-26880 GCA_023666145.1 Prevotella sp.
CGTTGTTCTGTAAAATGACCGAACCTTGCTTTTGGATCGCCCAATCACGGACGGCCAGGTTCAAACCTTGTTCTTCGCCCCAGGGACTGTTACGGATGGTACGGGTGATCGTTTGGATGTGGGTTTGATTGCAGGTAGCCGCAATTAAATTACTGGTGGTTAAAAATGGCATTAGTAAATCGTGTGGGTGTGCGGTTAAGAATTGTTCGAATAATTTTTTGCAAGTAACCTGTTTGTTGTGAAATTGTGTGTATTGTTCAAAACTAGTGACTAAATTTACACGGGTAATACGCGAATCTAATGGGTATTCGTGGGGCAGTGGGTAAAACGTTAAGACAGTCACGGCATAACCAGCATCGACCAGCATTTGCGCCCACAAGGTAACAACGCGTTCCGCGCCACCTCTAGTTAAGTGTTGAATTAGTAAGAGAATTTGCTTCTTCACTGTTTTAGAATACCGCTTGAAGCAAGCAATAAGCAATTGTTTTTTTGGTTAATTGGCAGCGTCTTGGACGTTGCGGATCGGCGCCGTCAAATCAAAAAATTTCAGTTCATGGTTTTCCCATAACCATTGGTAAATACTGGTGAAATCATTATTGCGTAACGCAATTAAAAATTGCCGTTTCATGGGATTTTTTTGCAACGCTAAATTTAGGTAATCGCCCAAAATTTGGCGCGTATGGTCAAAAATCCGTTGCCCGTGTTGGAAATCGCTGCGGCGAATCCCATCCAATGATTTAAGAAAATAGTAACCATAATATTCGGGTGCTAACTGTTCGAAGGTTTGGGGTGGCAGTTGCTGATGGAAGTAGTCCAGCGCCCGACAACGGTCAAAGCGGTCCACGTTGCGATTGGTCGGATTCGACAATGAACGTTGGTCGTTGACACGGTGGTGGATTAGAATCCGATTGATAAAGGTCACCCGCTGGGCATTAAGCAGATAGGTAAAAGTGAAATACATATCGTTACTGTTGGTCAAAGATTGGAAACGCAAATGGTATTGTTCAATCAATGCACGTTTGAAAATGCGGTTCCAGGCTGCGGGCAATAGTACGGTAAAAAAATGCGGACGTAAGTCGTACGGTGCAACCGTGGTGATGGTTTGGGTAAAATTAACGTGACGGAAATTACGCGCCGCGACAACTTCTCCTGTTTGGTGGTCAAATTCGTCGGCGGTGCAGACCGCAAGGTCGCTGTTTTCTTGTTGCAAAGTGGTCAGCATGGTCGCGAAAAAATCTGGTTCGAATAAATCGTCGGCGTCGAGAAAAAATAAATAGTCACCGCGGCTGCGCTCGTAACCGAAGTTCCGCGCTTCGCCCGCGTTGGTATGTGGTTTGTGAAAAAGTCGTAAACGTGGGTCGCGGTGGGCGTAATCTTGAAAAATCGCAGGGGCATGGTCGGTGGAACCGTCGTCCACGCCAATCAATTCAAAATCCGTGTAGGTTTGTGCTAAGATACTGTCCAAGGTGGCTGCCAGCACATCGGCGCGGTTGTAAAACGGCATGATGACAGAAATCGTTGGTTGCATAAATTATCTCAATATACCATTTATGCTATTCACTGCCAATCAATTTACCAAATCATGAACCAGACACCACTGGGTTGCGGTGTGAAATTTTGTGTTTGTGGTGGAGATAAGCGGATTCGAACCGCTGACCCCCTGCTTGCAGGGCAGGTGCTCCGACCAACTGAGCTATATCCCCACGGTCAAAATAAATTTTATAAAAACTGTAGCCATTTGTCAAGAAATATGATATAATCAAACTGTTAGTAATTTTGCACCGCTAGCTCAGATGGATAGAGCGTCTGTCTACGGAACAGAAGGTCGAGCGTTCGAATCGCCCGCGGTGCACCACTGGGGGATAATCCAAACGGAAAAGGAGAGAGGCGATGATCAATGATCGTACCGAAAATAATTTGTACGAATATCACAATCGTTTAACGTCATTGGAAAATGATTTCCTCACTGTTCGCTCCAAGCAGATGTTGCAGCAGCAAGACGTGACCGACGAAATGATCGCGTTGGCGAAATTGGGCTTGCCCGCCGCGTGTGCGGTTTATTACGATTGGGTCGCGCAAGGGAAAATTCCTCACGAGCATCCCGAAATTGACACCATTGTGGATGGCTTTGGCAATGAAGAGATTGACCAACAGTGGTCGAAGTTCCGCAAAATGCTGGTGTGTGACCAGGCGGAAATTGATATCTTTCACGACTTGGCGGAAAAGTTTAACCACGACGTTCGTTAGAAAAAAATGTTCATGTTGCAAAGCAAAGCCAGAAAGGAATTCAGGAGCCAAAGTAAAATTTTCGACCAATATATGCGGACTTACGATACGCTTTTGCAAAAATTTAGTGAGAAAAATACGACTTCGCTGTTGTACGGGGAAAAATTATTTGAAGTGACAGATGCGGGAATTGATTATTTGGATTTGACCAAAGAAAGTGCTTTGACCCGCCGTGAAGGGTTGGCATTGGAAGAAAATTTATTTCAATTACACCTGTGCGATCCAAATAATCCCCAAATTGCATTTGCATACGCCAGTTTTGTTGACCATTTTTGTAGTACCAATATGTTGAAAACCCGCGCCTACGCGATGTTAATTTCGCAAGCATTGTCCAGTCGGGATTATTCGAAAAAATTGGCTACCGCGTTGGTCAAACACGACAATTTGGAACGCACCTTCTAGTTTACGACAGATTGTGTTCTGCGGCGGTGTCTTCCAGCGCGGTGAAACCGTTGCGGGACATCAATTTTGCCAGCCGTTTTGGCACGGTGGCCGTACGGAAGAAGAACAACAAGCGCCCCAGCAACCACACGAAGATTAAAATTTCGGATAAGATGCAGCACACAATTTTCCCGACAATGGGTATCCGTTGCCACAATGTGGGGGTGCGGACGATGTTACCGCGCACGGTGTCGCCGTGGACGTGGGCGCGATAAACGTAATTGCCGTGCAGCCAACTGCGGCAAAGTGTCAAGTTCAAGGTGGTGGCGTGGGTGTCGACCAAGTGATTTTGCGTCGGCACGCACAAGTAAAAGGCTTGGTGTTCGTGTCCCACCACACCAATTCGTGGCGCGACCAAAATGTAAATGGCACAAAATACGGTGACGACGCCAATCCCGATACCCGTGCTGGCGTTATAAGCCGTGACGTTTTGCGTTAAGGTAAAATCCAAGATTACCATTTGGGTGGTCAAAATCGCCATTAAAGCCATGATGAAGTTAATGATTTTCAAATTACGGTACAGGTAATAACCTTGGTATTTTTTGCTGATGATACCCGCTAACGCACAACCAAATTCGACAAACGCGATAAAAGCAATCATGCAGGTCGCAAAAAGATCGTATGTTTTGGTGCTGGCGGGGGACAGCAACATTTTGACCATACAGCCAATGTAAACCAAACTGGCGCAACACAACAGTGTGGCAATTAAGCGATTTTGGCGTGGCAAAGTCCGTTTGCTACTTTTCAGACCCAAGACACATTCAAATTTAGCGAGCAGTAATACCAAAGTGTAAATGGCAATGACACATAAATTACGATCAAAAAGCATCCCGAACATGAATTTACCGCTGGCGGAAATGGTGGATAAAACCAACCCGATGTTGGTTATCCACAATTTTCGTTCCAAGATTGGTTGGCGGTTGTTTTTCATGTCGGGATTCCTTTGATCGTTGGTGGTTAGATGCGGTCCGCGTGCAACAAGTCGTTGCCTTGTTCCAGCAAGTTACCGAATTTTTCGTTGGTTTGGTCAATGACGGGCAAAATTTGTTTGGTTTTCTTGGCGACCCATTTTTTGTAAATCGGGTAATTCACCGCACCCAAAATAATGCCCAGTGCACCCAAGGCCACGCCACCCACTAAGGCGGGTAGGTTGCTCATTAACAGGGTTAAGCACATTCCGCCACCGAACACCAAAGTGGCTACGGTGCCGAAAATCCAACCGAAAACACTGGCACCCAAGGTTTTGCTGCGGTGCAAACCATCAATCGATGCCCAAGTCGCTTCCGCTTGGCGTTCCAATTTGTTCAATTCCAGTTTGTGTTTTTGTTTACGGTCGCGTTTGAGCGCAATCGTGACATTGCCAAAAGCGGTGGTGGTGCCCGTTACTTCCCACCCAAAGGCTTCGTATAAATCGATGGCTTGGTTCAGGTCTTTGGCCTTGGTACTGACCGTTTTGTATTCGTAGGTGACAAAATCTTGATCTTGCATTTTATATCTCCTTTATAAATGGTTGTTTTGTCTGCCGCTTGTCCCCGATCGCGCGTTTCGGTTGACTTTTCGTAAGACACCTGTATCATAGAAAGGAAAGTCCCAATTGGCAACTGTTGGCACCCAGATTGAGACACCGATGCCAATTTGTCGCCCTGGATAAGACAGAAAAGGAGATTTGTATCATGGATGACAGCAATGCCGACTATATTAAGAACTTTATTGTGCAGGCTTTGTTCAAGTTAATGAACGAATATTACTACGAAAAAATTAGTGTGGTGGACATTGCGCAAAAAGCCTGTATCGGGCGCGCGACATTTTACCGCTACTTCAAAAGTAAAGATGACGTGATTCAATATTATTTTGACCATTCCACCGCGCAATACCAAACCCAACGGCGTTACATTCCACGTTGTAAAGAAGATTACCTGCGCGAAGCCAAATTGGCGTTTACCATGTTCAAAGACAACCAAACCCAGTTAAAACTATTGCGGAAAGCCCATTTGGAAACCTTTTATTTGGATTATTTGAACCGCAACATGGTGGCGGCGATTCAAAGCGAACACCCCGCCGAAAATCGGTACGTGCCGTATATGTTTGCGGGGCTGGTGTTTAACGTGTCCATGGCGTGGCTGGATCACGATTGCCGCGACAGCATCGACGATTTGGCAACCATGATTATCGATACTTTTTGCCACTAATAAAAAATTTCTGAAAAAATTTTCCCGTAACTATTTGATTTTGCCAAGTTCTATGTTATAATTTTTTCAAAAGTAAAAGGGGAGTAGCAAATGAAAGGTTGGCAAAAATATGGTTTAATCGCCACGGTCACGGTCTTGGTGGTGGGGTTCGGGGTTTGGTTTTTAACCCAGGGACCCAAACTGGACGCGGCGACCAGTGCGGCACACACGTTGGAGCATCATGACGGAGTGGCGGCGACTTGCACGTCGGCGGGTTTACGCGAATATTGGCAATGCACGGATTGCGGTCAATATTTCCGCGACGAATTGGGGCTGAGTGAAATTGACAGCACCACATTTTCGACTTGGGTCACGGTCGACAAATTGGACCACAAAAGCAGCAGTAAATATTATTCTGCCGGGCGGGAAGCCACTTGTTTCGCGGCTGGTCAGCGCGCGGGTTACCTGTGCATCTCAGGTTGCGGTCAATATTTCGCCGATGAGGGATGTAAAAATGTGTTGTCCAATGTCATTATCCCCCAAAAAACGCACCAAGGGGTGAAAGTTACCGCCAAGGATGCCACTTGCGAAGGTGACGGTTACATTACCCATTACGAATGCAGTAATTGCCACTATACCTTTGCTGATCCCGCTTGCGCGATTCCCAAAGGCGACATTGCGTTGCCGGGTGGACACCATGTCGACCAATATGTGCCTCGCCTTGAGGCGACTTGTTTGGCACCGGGACACGTGGAATATTATACTTGTACGACCTGCGACAAAATGTTCAACGATGATGCTTGTCAAGTCGAATTGACCAATGTCGAACTTGAACAATTAGACCATGTCAGCGACAGCGATTTCCACACCAAAGAAACGCCGGCAACCTGTACCAAAGACGGTACCATGGAATATTGGCTCTGCAAAAACGGTTGCGGTCAAAAATTCACCACGGATGCGTGTAAGGAAATCTTCGACGTAAATCCGTTAATCCCCGCGTTGGGACACGTGTATGACACCGATTTCACGCGGCAAAGCGCCAACCTGGTGTCGGCGGCATCCCGTTATTATGACCAAAGCGGTAATTTGGTTTCCGTGAACGCCGTTTACCAAGAAACTTGCTACCGTTGCGGTGAACCGTACGCGA
This sequence comes from Prevotella sp., assembly GCA_023666145.1. Lineage (GTDB taxonomy): Bacteria > Bacillota > Clostridia > Christensenellales > UBA1242 > RGIG8050. The sequence goes on from JAMPCO010000013.1 coordinate 25,671, forward strand.
CGAAGGAATTTTCGGGTTTTGCTTCCTTGGCCACCACCAAAGTGAACGGCACCAATGTCAGCCAAAAATTGGAATACGATCGGGAAACTCGTTTCATCACCGCCGATGTCTTTACGGTGGATGCCGACGCATTTAAGGAAAAGGACAATCAATGGGAATTGACCTTGCGCGTCGCCACTGCGCAAACTTACCACAGCGGTTCCACCTGCCAAATGACCGACCACAACGGCAACACCACGACCGTTGATATCTCCACGGTGAAAAATTATAACGTACCCTTGACAATCACTTTGGACGCCGTACCGACCACCGACACCGTTTGGGTGTGGACGTTCGATTGGGACGGCGACGGCAAATACGAACAAACCATCAAAGTTATCGTCAAAGCCAAAGGCGAAGTTGCAATCGCCGCGTAACCATTGTCTGTAACTGTTTCCCACCAAACCCGTGTCCTCGTGATACGGGTTTTTTTGATGGGGATATGACTTGACGCCGTGCGTGGAAAAAGATAATCTGTCTTAATCGGATAACTAGGTGAAATGGGTAAAACATTGTTTTTTATCAATGGCGCGACGGGGGTGGGAAAAACGGTGGTGGCGCACCGACTGCTGAAGCGCTTGCCGAACGCGGTTTGGCTGGATGTGGATTGGTGCTGTAAAATCAATCCCAAAATCATCAATGAAACCGTCAGTCAATTACGCTATCAACATTGTTGTTATTTGTTGAACAATTATTTGCGGACGGCGTTCATCGAAAATCTGGTTTTCAGTGGGGCAATCAATAATCAAAAACGCGTTAACCACATTCTGGCGCAATTGGATTTGACCGACGTCACTGTGGTCAACATTGTTTTAACAATGGACGAAAAAGCCTACCAGCAGCGTTTGCAGCAGGCGATTAATGCGGGGGAAAGACCCGAGTTCTTTGTTGCCACCGTTGACGGCCAACCCGTTCGCAGGAAAAATATCACTTACCGTTTGCAGCAAAGGCATAAATTTGAGCAGTTAGACGGCATCAAAATTGACACCAGCGGTTTGACCGTGGAACAAGTGGTGGATAAAATTTTGCATATGTCGTCACAGGTAGCCCCAATGAAAATTGACAAAATTACAGTAAATGTTAATCCAAATAATCGTTTGTGAATCTGTGGCAAATGTGTTATCCTAAATTGATGGAACGAACGAACGAACGAACGAACGAACGAACGAAC
>JAMPCO010000014.1 GCA_023666145.1 Prevotella sp.
AAATGGCACCAAAAACGACTGCGGCAGTCAAAAAATCCGTTCCGAAGCAGTCGGGCAAAACTTCTGTGGTGTCAAAAACTACGGTCAAAACGGCTAAAACAGTGGTGAAAACCACCGAAAAAGCAGTTAAAGCAGCCAAAAAATCGACCGTAAAAGTCATAGCCGTGCCAGTTAACCCGCAAAAAACACAAAAAAACGTTGTCAAAGCGACCCCAACTACAAAAAGTACGAAAACGGACGAAAAATCGGTAGCGAAAACCACGGCGCCCAAACGCGTCACTAAATCAAACGAAAATAAGGTTGAGGTGAAAAAAGTCGCGGAACAACCGATGCCCATGGTGGCGGACGTTCCAACATCGCTAAACGTTACCACCGTGCAAAATTCTGGTGATGGTTTACGCCCTGAAATCAATGATTTGATTAACCGCTTTATGGAATTAGGTAAAAATCGTGAAATCAACGAAGACAATTTAACCATGGCGTTAATTGAACACGATGCGACCGCGGTTGATGTGGAAAAAGCCAAACAAATTTTGACGGCGGCTGGTGTGGTGGTTAAAAAGGTTAACGAAGACGAAAAAATGCGCGTCGAAGCCATTGAAAAATTGATGTCTGAAGCATCGGTTGACGACCCGATTAAAATTTATTTGCGGGATATCGGTCGCTACAAATTATTGACGGCAGAAGAAGAAGTGGAAATTGCGAAACGGATGGCGGCGGGCGATGAAGAAGCAAAAGCGCAATTGAACCAAAGTAACTTACGTTTGGTAGTGCATATCGCGAAAAGGTATGTCGACCGCACTCCCTTAAAATTACTCGATTTGATTCAAGAAGGCAACCTGGGCTTGATGAAGGCCGTAGAGAAGTTCGATTACAGCAAAGGTTTCCGCTTTTCAACCTATGCTACCTGGTGGATTCGTCAATCAATTACCCGTGCTATGGCGGACCAAAGCCGCATTGTGCGTTTACCCGTGCATATGGTGGAAACGATTAACCGTTTGTTGAAGACAACCAAGGTTTTACAACAGGAATTGGGACGGGAACCGACCACGGCGGAATTGGCGGCGCGCATGGAAGTCAGCGAAGATAAAATCGAAGAAATCCGTCGGATTAGCCAAGACACAACTAGTATTGATTCACCCTTGGGTGACGAAGGGGACGGCACAATTATGGATACGATTGCTGACCCGACCATTATGTTACCCGAAGATGAAACTTATAAGAAAGGTTTGAAAACCCAATTACTGTCGATTATTGCGTCGTTGACGCCACGCGAACAAAAAGTTATCCGTTTACGTTATGGTTTGGATGATGGACGCCCGCGCACTTTGGAAGAAGTGGGTCATTTGTTTGAAGTTACCCGTGAACGAATTCGTCAAATTGAAGCGAAGGCTTTGCGTAAATTGCGTAACCCCAACCGTACCCGCCGTTTGAAAGATTTTGTCGAATCCTAAGTAATTTTCACCGTTGACAGTATTAGACCCAATGTTATGATTGCTTAAAACGGCAAGATATGTTATGCTCATTTTATGAGTAATGCAAATATTGAAAAGTTATTGGTTGCCCAAAAAATTGACAAGGAACGTTTGCAAATGATTCAAGGTTTGGAAAAGGGTAAAGTTAAAATGGAACTGGACAAAGCCAACCAAACGATTAACAATTCCAAGGCAAGTTTATTACAGTTAGAATCCGATGCGAAAACATTGCAAGATAATTACCAAAAGATTGCTAAAATTGTGGCGGATACTTTGGCGCAAGTGGACAAAGCCAATACCAACCAGAGTGAAGATTTGGAACTTTACAGTAATTATCTGTCAAAACTTTCAATGTTGGAAAGTCAATTGTCTGATATCGAACGCCGCATTGGACAAAAAAGTGCTGCGTTCAAAACGACAACGGTCGATGTTGCAAAAGCAAGTGCCGTGTTAAAAAATATCTCCAAAAAATACGAAGACGCCAAAGGGGCTGGGGCGCCGAAGATTCAAGCCCTGGAACAACAATTTAACGACAAAGTGCAGGGCGTTGATGAAAAATTGCTGGCGAAATATCGGGCTGTCCGCAAAAGTAAGGGCAGTGACACTAAAGATGTTGTGGTGCCTTTGACGGTAGACAATCGTTGCCAGGGGTGTTACATGGAAGTGCCCGTCGCCATGATTAACAAAATCAAAACAGACGGCTGGACAACTTGTGATGAATGCGGTAGGATTATTTATCAAGCATGAATAGTTTGAATGATTTTGAGTCTTTTTACCAAAAAATGACGAGTACGACTTCGCGTTTGGAAAAAGAAGCCATTTTGAAAAGTTATCAAAACCATACTGATTTGAAAGAAATTTTACAATTTTTGTTTAATCCGTTTATTGTAACAGGAATCAGCGATCGTAAATTGGCAAAAACGGTGAATGTGAGTGAAAATCAGTGTCGAAGTTTGCATGATTTGTTGGTGTATTTTCAAACCCATAATACGGGCCGTGATGAAGATATTGCGGTCTTGAAAAATTTTACTGCGCCGTTAAATCAAACGCAGGCCGCTTTGGTACATGGTTTGATAAAAAAGGATTTAACACTGGGCGCCAGTGAAAAAACTTTGAACAAAGTTTTTGGTGCGGGCTTTATCCCGTCGTTTAATGTGATGTTGGCGGAAAAGTACATCGAGAATACCGCTTTCGTGGCAGGAAAACGGTTTATTGTGACCGAAAAGTTTGACGGTGTGCGGTGTATGTTGATTTTTAATGATGCTGGCGAACCAACATTCTTTTCGCGGGCGGGGAAGTCCTTTGACGATATGGTGGAATTAGCGCAAGAAGTGCGACAGTTAGATCCGCACCTGGTTTACGACGGCGAATTATTGCTGGGGGTTGACCAACCAATCGATAGCGCTGACTTGTACCGTATGACGGTGAAAGTGACCGCCAAGGATGGGGTAAAGACGGGACTGGTTTACAACGTTTTTGATTGCTTACCAAAATCTGATTTATTGAACGGGGGGAGCGCGATTCCCTGCGAACGGCGTAAATCTCAATTAAGTGAACAATTAAAAAAATTGCAATTACCGCACGTTAAAAACGTACCGATACTATATATAGGGGATGTTATTAGTAACATTGACACAATATGTGATGAATATACCAAGATGGGGCGTGAAGGGGTCATGGTCAACATTGCGAATGCGCCTTATGAATGTAAACGTTCGAAAAATCTGTTAAAGGTTAAACGGTTTAATACTGCTGATGTGCGCGTGTTAGATTGGGAAGAAGGTGCAGGTGCCAATAAGGGAAAATTGGGTGCTGTCATCGTGGAATTTATTGCTCCTGACCAAAAGCGTTACACTTGTAAAGTGGGCAGTGGTTTTGAAAAAGAAGAACGTGAAGAATTTTTCGCTCATCCCGATAAAATTGTCGGGCATATCATTGAAATTGGTTATTTTGAACTATCACAAAATCAAAATGATGACGGGTATTCGTTACGTTTTCCCACATTTAAGTGTTTGCGCGATGATAAAAACGAAATTTCAATGCATTAAAAATTCCGTAAAATTGGTTTGGTGGCTGGCTAAATTGATGCTATAATACATATTATGATTTATCCCAAAATTGAAGATTGTATTGCAAAAGCCGAACACAATAAATATGTTTTAACGGCGATGGTATCAAAACGTGCGAAAGATTTAATTACGCGTAATTTGGGGCAAAATCCAGTTGGCAAAGAAAAACAAATTTCTTATGCGATGCGTGAGGTCATGGACGGCAAAATTGTACCTACGACAACCGTTAACCAAAATCTGCGCGCTAACTAATGATGAAATATGCCAAAGTCGTCATTGATGCGGTTTTAACCGATGATGTTGCGTGGGATTATTTAATTCCACCCGAACTTGATGTGGTGCGTGGGGCTTGTGTGACCGTACCGTTTGGTAAACGCGAAATTGACGGCTTTGTGATGGAGGTCAGCGCACAAACCAATGTAGCAGCCGAGGTGTTAAAACCGATTCATGGTTTGGCCACGGATTTCGTGATTAAACCTGAATTGTTGGATTTATTGCCACAAATATGTGCGCGTTTCAAATTGCGCGCGATTGATGTGTTAAAATTATTTCTCCCCAGTGCGGTCAGGACGGGAAAGCCCAAACGTAATGGGGTGCGACGCGTTCCCGTCGGTTTGCAACAAGCCGATCACCAGGTTGTTTTGAATGCCGAACAGCAACACTGCGTTGAGACGGTATTGGCACAACCAGAAAAGGTATTTCTCTTAAAAGGCGTTACGGGCAGTGGTAAAACCGAAGTCTATATGCACATCATCAACAAAGTCTTGGCGGCAGGCAAAACCGCGTTAATGTTGGTACCAGAAATCGGTTTGACACCGCAAGTCCTCGCCAATTTCAAGGCACGCTTCGGTGATATTGTCGCCATGTTACACAGTAAACTCTATGGCGGAGTAAAATTTGATGAATGGTTGCGCGTGAATCAAGGTCAAGCGCGCATTGTTATTGGCGCGCGTTCGGCGGTCTTTGCACCGTTAGAAAACATTGGTGCGATTATTATTGATGAAGAACACGATGGCAGTTACCAAAGTGATAGTAACCCACGTTATTTAACACATGACATTGCCATCATGCGGGCGCAATGGCATCATTGTCCCGTGGTCTTGGGGTCAGCCACGCCCTCTGTACAAAGTTTTTATTTGGCGGAGCAGGGGCAATATCAGTTACTGGAATTGACGAAACGCGTTAATGATGTCCCGCTACCAAAAATCGAAATTGTTGATATGGCACATGAGATTCGGTCTGGCAATGGCGGAATTTTTGGCAATGAAGTGTTGGAACAATTGTTGCAAACCTTACGCCAGGGACGTTCAGCGATGATATTTTTGAATCGGCGCGGTTATTCGCAAACGGTGCGCTGTTTGCAGTGCGGATGGAACGCGAAATGTGAAAATTGCGACGTATCAATGGTTTACCACAAAGACGATGAACAATTAAAGTGTCATTATTGTGCGGCACGGACGCCGTTCCCGTCACGGTGCCCCCAGTGCGGCAGTACCTACATTAAACATGGTGCGATGGGAACACAAAAAATATGTGCCGAATTAGAAAAAATGTTAGTCCAGGCGGGTTTAAGTGTGCCAGTTTTGCGGATGGATACCGACAACACACAAGCCAAAGGCGCTTTGGTAAAAATTTTGGAAGAATTTGCGAACACAGCGCCGTCGATTTTAGTAGGTACGCAAATGATTGCCAAAGGACACCATTTCCCACAAGTTAGTTTTGTCGCGATTGTGAATGCCGACGGTGGTTTTGTAGCGGATTATCGCTCAGCGGAACGAACATTCGCTTTGTTAACCCAAGTGGCGGGAAGAGCAGGGCGCACAGTCGGCAGTGCGGGACAAGTCTATTTGCAAACATATATGCCGAACCATTACGTCTATAAATTTATCCAAAACTATGATTATTTGGGCTTTTATCAACGCGAAATTGAAGCGCGGCGTGCCACAAAATATCCGCCTTTTGCCACGATTGTGCGCGTCTTGGTATCTGGTACGGTTGATACCAAAATTATCGAAGTCATTAAACAGATTATGCAGCCATTACGTGAATACGACCGCACGCAACAGGCATTTATTTATTTGGGTGCGATGAAGTGCCCCTATGGGCGTTTGCAAAATAAATTTCGCTACCAAATTTTGGCGCGGATTAAAGCAAGCGCGGCCGAGCAGACGATTGATTACATGGACAATTGGATTAAAAAAATGGAACGTCGACCGATTGCGCGTAGTGTCAAAATATTTTTTGAGATAAATCCTGCCAGTTTATCGTAAACATAGATTATGCTATCCGTTGCTGACGCGCCGTCGGTGCGCCAAGTTCGTGTTCGTCAGCGCAAGGTGAAACGCAAACGTCCACCGAAAAATTTGAATGTCACCAAAATTGTGGGGTTTGTCCATAAGATTACCCCAAGATATTGTGATATTGGCTTGTTACTGCCAGTATTAGGGTTAATTATCTTCGGTATTTTCATGGTTTATGCGGCGTCGAATTATAATGCACAAGTCTACTATGATGACCCGTTTTATTACACGGTTAAACAGTTAATTGGTTTTGTTTTGGGTATCGTGGGACTGAGTTTAATGTATTTCGTCGATTATCATTGGTTACAGCGGTTGGCTTACGTGATTTTTGGGGTGGCGGTCGCCTTATTGGTAGCAGTCTTTATCCCTGGCATCAGTATTTCTAAGTTAGGAGCAACACGTTGGATTGGAATTGGCAGTTTTTCGTTGCAACCCAGTGAAATTGCTAAGTTCGCGCTTGTTATTTTTGCGGCACGGGTTTTTGTCGGAAAATTCAATGCCAACACACAAAATGCAAATATAACCCGCTTGGCTACGCCTAAATGGTGGCAAACGTTGTTGGTGTTGGCGGCGGGTGGTGTGATGTGCGGGCTGATTATTTTGGAACCAAATATGTCGATTACGATGACAGTTGGCATTATTATGTTTACCATGTTGTTTTTGTGTGGTGTACGCTTAAAAACGTTGGGATTGATTTTATTGCCTGCGGTTGCTGCGGTAGGTGTCATGTTAATTGCTGAACCATACCGTTTGAAACGTTTATCCGCGTTTATCGATCCGTGGTCAAATCCGAAAGGTGAGGGGTTCCAATTGATTGAAAGTTTGTATGCGATTGCCAACGGGGGCTTCTGGGGTGTTGGTTACGGTAATAGTGTTCAAAAGAATATGTTTTTACCATTTTCCGAAAGTGATTTTATTTTTGCGATCATTGCGGAAGAATTTGGTTTCGTTGGTTGTTTAGCATTGTTCTTCGTGTTTGCTTGGATCGTTTATCGTGTTTTCAAAATTGGACGACAATGCCCAGATGCTTTTGGCCGTTATCTTTGCTATGGAATTGCAACAGTAATCATGGTGCAAACCAGCCTGAATTTTGCGGTGGCAACTGGCAGTATCCCGCCGACAGGGTTACCGTTGCCGTTTATCTCTTTCGGGGGTACCAGTTTGTTGGTTTTTATGATGTCGATTGGAATTGTGTTAAATGTAGACAAACAAAACAAAAAAATGCTAAAATAAATCATGCCTTCACAAATGACACATTTGGCGGTTGCCAAAAGATATTTAGCCAAACACGGAAAAACCATCCGTGATGTCCAAAGTTTTTTGGACGGTAATGTGTTGCCAGATTTGAATCCGAACAAAGCCGAATCGCATTGTGGAATTCGGACAGAAAAATACGATGTCGTGAAACTTAATCGGGAAAAGGTTAATCCAGAAAAATTTGCCGCTACCCATGATTTGCATGATGATTTGAATAAAGGTATCTATTTGCATTTATACGTAGATTATCAATATTACAATGTGTTCCTGTTGGATTACTTCAAAAAAGTGGTTGATGATCAAGAGTCAGTAGATATGTACGAAACTACGCGGCGCGATGATGCTTATTTAGTGAAAAAATACGGGGTAGCATATCATGATTCGACGGTGGGTGATGAATTACAATTGATTAACGACCAATGGGATGCAGAACATTACGCAAGGCGTCGCCGTCCCGATTACAAATTTACGATTCCTTATGAACTTGATGCGATTGATGCTTTTATTGAAGCCATGTCCGATACCGCAATCCCACAATAATCATGGTTCAAGTTTGTCAATAAAGAGAATGCCATCCATATGGTCAATTTCGTGACAACAACAAACAGCATCGATTCCATGGAACGTTTGCGTGTGTTTTTGTCCATTGCGGTCTTGAAATTCTAATGTGACAAGGTGAGGACGGCGAACACGTCCACTGACACCAGGGCAGGAAAGACAACCTTCGCTGTCAACACGAAATTTTTTCGCATTTTTAATGACGGGGTTGATAATTTCGACAATGCCGTATTCTTCGGTTAAAAGTACCGCCATACGATAAAGAATACCGACTTGAACCGCCGCCAGTCCAAGACCGTTAGCATGGAGCAGCGTTTCTTGCATATTATCTAAAATTTCGTGCAGATGTGGCGAAAAATCATCGACAACCTTACTGGTTTTGCGGAGTAAAGGATTATCTTGTTTAACAATCGTAAAACGTGCCATATTTAATATCATAGCAGAAAAGTTAAATTTTGTCTAATTATAATTGTAATACTATATCTTGTGTTTGTTATGTATAAAATAAATACAAGAAATGTATTTTTGCGATGCATTGTTGTTTAGATGATGATTTAGTTTTGGATTATTACCATTATATGCTATCATATTGGCGTGAAAATCGCGTTTATGGGGTCGCCGCAGTTTGCCGCCGATGTTTTGGCTGGTATAATCAATCATCACCAAATTGTTTGTGTGGTAACGCAACCTGATACCGTTGCGGGACGTGGGCATAAATTGAATTTTAGTGCGGTCAAACAATTTGCGTTGAAACACAAATTTCCGATTTTGCAACCGCAGAAAATCAGTGCGGAAGCCCATTTGTTACAGGCTTATCAGCCAGACATTATAGTTACCTGCGCTTTTGGACAAATTTTGCGCCAAAGCGTGTTGGATGTTGCACCGCATGGTGTAATTAACGTCCATGGCAGTTTGTTGCCGTTTTATCGTGGGGCGGCTCCCGTTCAATGGGCGGTTATCAACGGCGAAAAAATTACCGGCGTTACGATTTTGCAAACCGAATTAGGACTGGATAGCGGACCAATCATTGGTACTGCATCAATGCCAATTGCACCGACTGCGACCGCGGGGGAAGTTTTGCAAGCCATGGTACCAGTCGCAATCCAAGCATTATTAAGCGCTTTGCAACAAATTGAAGATGGCACAGCAAAATTTATCACGCAAAATCATGACATGGCTACTGTGGCACCCATGTTAAACAAATCAATGGCAAAAATCGATTGGACACGTTCGGCAACCGATTTGGTCAATTTGGTGCGTGGACTTAATCCGTGGCCGATGGCGTATTTTATCTTGCGTGGTGAAACAGTGAAAGTTTATCAAACCACGGCGCTGGATGGTCAGGCACAACCTGGCGCTGTGGTGCTATGTGACGCGCGGAATGGTTTAATTATCGGGTGTGGTAAGGGTTTGCTCCGCATTGATTATCTACAATTGGCAGGTAAGAAAGTTATGGCGAGTAAAGATTTTTGCAACGGTTGTAATTTGCGTGGTGTACATTTGGAGTGAACGTGAATTATTTGTATGATTATAGTCTTGATGAATTAAAAGTCGCATTAAAGGCGTTGAACGCACCTCAATTCCGTGCTGGTCAAATTTTTACCGCTTTGCACCAAGGAATTCCGGTGTCGGATATGACAAATCTTCCCAAAGATTTGCGCAGTTGGTTGGTAGCAAATTACAATTGCCATTTGCCCGAAATTGTCACAGTTCAAACCTCTAAAGACGGCACCAAAAAATATTTGTTGGCTTACCGACGTTGGAATGAAGCCAGCCAAATATCGGCCAAGGAAGAAAACCTTGCCAATGTCAATGAATCAGCGGATTTGATTGAATGTGTCTTGTTGAATCAAAATTATGGCAATACGCTTTGTGTTTCAACCCAAGTGGGCTGTCGCATGGGTTGTCGTTTCTGTGCCAGTGGTAAAAATGGCTTAGTGCGTAATTTGACCGCAGGCGAGATTTTGGCACAGGTTTTGTTGATTAACCGTTTGCATTCAACGCCCAATACCCGCGGGGTAACGAATATTGTGTTAATGGGCTCGGGAGAACCGTTGGATAATTACGATCAAGTGGTGCGGTTTTTACATTTAGTTACGGCGCCGAATGGTATCAATATCAGTGCGCGCAACATTAGTTTGTCGACATCGGGGTTGGTTCCGCAAATTAAAAAATTTGCTGATGAAGATATGCAGGTTAATTTATGTATCTCTTTGCACGCACCCAATGACCAAATCCGTCAACAAATTATGCCCGTAGCAAAACGTTATGCGCTGCGTGAAGTGATTGATGCCGCTAAGTATTATTTTGAAAAAACGCATCGTCGTGTGATTTTTGAGTATTCCTTGATGATGAAAGACGGCAAAATGTTGAATTGTGCCGTGGAACAAGCCCGTGAATTAGCAAATTTAGTACGTGGATTTCCGGCACACGTTAATTTGATTAACTTGAATCCCTTGCATTTTGACACGAACGCTGTGTTGACATCGCCAAGTCGGGAAATTGCGATGAAATTTATGGATGCAGTAATTAAAAGTGGGGTATCATGCACGATGCGCAAAAATAAAGGTGATGATATTGATGGTGCTTGTGGACAATTACGCTTACGGTATTTAACAAACATTAAATAGTGGTAACCATTACCATATTAACCACAATATATTGTTTTCATGCCTTAAATTACCATCGCTAAATCGAGTACCATCATTAACGTAAATCCAACAATGAAACCGAAAACACCCAGCGTGCGATTTTCAGGGGCAATATCGGGGATGAGTTCGCTGATAACCACGGTAATCATGGCACCAGCGGCAAACGTTAAAAAGAACGGTAAAATCGTCCGTACGGCAATCGTCACAAAGTAACCGATAATAGCCGCAATGATTTCCATAATGCCACTGATTTGTCCAAAGAAAAAGGCTTTCCCTTTGCTCATGCCGTCGCGGTAAAGTGGAACGGAGATGGCGGTGCCATCGGGAATGTTTTGAATCCCAATGCCCAGGGCGATCATTAAAGCGCTGGATAACGAACAACCAGCCATACCCATCGCGAAACCGCTGAAACTAACGCCAACCGCTAATCCTTCGGGAATGTTATGTAATGGTATGACACCGATGATTAAAATACTGCGTTTTTTGTCGGTGGCGTTCGGTAATTTGCGATCGATAATTAAACCGCTGACAACAATAAACAAGCCACCTAATAAAAAACCAATGCTGGGTAACAACCAAGTATTGTGCCAAAGTTCATCAGCCAAATTTGTGGCGGGGAGAATTAACGACCAAACTGAAGCGGCTGTCATTAAGCCAGCACTGATACTGAGCATGAAATCAAGTGAACGTTTATGGATGGATTTGAAACAAAAAACGACCGCCGCACCTAATGCGGTCAGTAAATAAGTAAACAATGACGCAAACAGTAATAATGTAAAAGGGTGAATCTGCGTCAAAAAGTCCATACTATTTTAATTTATGAATTAAATTTGCTTTATGTTTATGGGGAAGTGTGTTATCTTAATTTAAGGGAGTAATTATGCAAATTGCAGTATCAATTGAACCATATCTTGCGGTTGAAAAAGTAAGATTAACACAATATATTGAAGAAATTATCCGTGTCAGCCGTGAATTAAATCAAAAACAACAAGCCAAAGTGTGTTTGCATTTTGATTATTTTCAAGCGAACCCAGCGGTTTTCCAATTGGTGCAAAATTACACGGACCAAATTGAGATTGATTTGCATTTGATGCAGGAACCAGCGCCGTCGGTTACCGGGTTTCGTTCGGTATCATTTGATGTCAAAGATTGCGGCAAAGATCATTCGCTTACGGCTAACCTTCATGCGCTTGACGTAAAACAGCGTGGTTTAGTTTTGGATTTAGGTGGTACCACACGTGGCAACGAATCTTTGATTCGCACGGCACAATATATGATTGTCATGACGGTGAAATGTGGTCAATCGGGACAAACTTTCCAGCCAGCCGCGTTAGCCCAAATTACACAAATCCGTCGTTTGAATCCCCGTGCAATTATAATTGTGGATGGCGGTGTGAACGAAAACAACATTGCCTTGTTGAAAACAGCCGGTGTTGATGTGGCGGTGGTTGGCACTTACGCTAAAAAATGTTACGAAAATGGTGATTTGGCAGCAGGTATAAATAGGTTGTTGCGTGATTGATTTTACTGTGTTATAATGCTTGCATGAGCAGAGTTTGTGATTTATGTGGTAAGGATAAATTGGCAGGTAATACTGTGTCACACAGTAACCGTCGGGCGCCCAAAAAAAGTGTCCCCAATTTACAAAAGGAAACCATTACTTTTGATGATGGTGCTAGGGTTACCTTAAAGGTTTGCACGAAATGCAAAAAAACCTTAAACAAAGTTGGGTAATTTTTAATGGCAATTTGTACTTCAAATTTATATGGTAACATTGCAATTTCACGCGAAGCCATTCGCACCGTTGCGGGCATCGCGGCTTTGGAATGTTATGGAATTTGGGGTGTCGGTCGTAAACGCGTTGTGCGCAATGCGGCCAGTGAAATTCGTTTGCGTAACGGCGTGCGTGTCTGGGTCAGCAAAAACAAAGTTGGGATTTATATCGATTTGCTGATTTGTTTTGGTATGCCGATTGATGCGATTATCAATTCCGTACGTAATACGATCAAATATCGTGTCGAAAATTTCAGCGGTATGGAAGTCCTATTCGTTGATATCCGTGTGATGGGTATCCGTAAATAATAAAGGGAAATAAAATGGATAGTAAAACAACAGTAAAAAAATCAACCAAAAATACAAAATCAACCAATCGGGCAACGGCCAATAACAACCAGTCAAAAAGTACTGCGGCACCGAAAGCGAAAACGGCAAATACGACGATTTCGGTCGGGGTGTTAAAGCGGATGTTCCTTGGTGCGTATAATTTATTGGATAAAAATAAGGAATACATTAACAGCATGAACGTCTTCCCAGTACCAGACGGTGATACAGGCTTGAACATGAGTTTGACGTTACGTTCGGCGATGACCGAAGTCGAAAACGTTGGCAACAATAATTTGGTTGAGTTAACGGAAGGCATTGCTCGCGGGGCTTTGAAAGGTGCGCGCGGTAACAGTGGCGTGATTACCAGTCAAATTTTGAAAGGCATGATGTCGGTGTTCGGTAAAACCAATAACAATAAAATTACCACGCGCGTGTTTGCGGCGGCCATGACGGAAGGTGCAAAAACTGCGTATGCGGCGGTAACTTTACCAAAAGAAGGTACGATTTTGACCGTTATTCGCGTCATGGCGGAAGAATCTGAAAAAATCGCGCGTAACACCACGGATTTTGTCCCATTTTTACAAAAAGTCATTGATGCTGGTGAAGTCATTTTGGCAAAAACGCCCGAAATGTTGCCCGTATTAAAGAAAGCCGGTGTGGTTGATTCGGGCGGTCGTGGGTTAATTACCATTTTCATGGGCTTGTTAGCGACTTTGGAAGGCAATTTGGAAGTCATGGAATTGAAAAACGACCGTGATACCATGGTTTTCCGTGATACTGCGGACGAAGTCGCTGAAATTGAAGACATCAGTGAAATTGAATTTGCGTATTGCACCGAATTTTTCGTGGTTAATTTGAAAAAGACGACGACGATGGCCAGTATTGACAAATTCCGTATGCGTTTAATGGAATTAGGTGACAGCGTGATTTGTGTGGGCGATTTAACCATGATCAAAGTCCATGTGCATACCAATACACCAAACCTGGCCTTGGGTGCGGCTTTGGAATTGGGTGAAATTACCAAAATCAAAATCGAAAATATGTTGGAACAAAACCGTGAATTGCGTAACAGTCGCAACATTCCCGACAAGGAACAAGGCTTAGTCCAAGTGGCGACAGGTGAAGGTATTTGCACTTTGTTACGTGATTTGGGGGTGGATTTTGTCATCAAAGGCGGTCAAACCAGTAATCCGAGCGCGGAAGAAATTGCTACGGCGTGCGATCGTGTTCATGCTAAAACTATTTTCGTTTTCCCCAACAACAAAAATATTACGTTAGCGGCCATGAACGCCCAATCCTTAACGAAAAAGAACATTGTTATTATCCCGACCAAGAGTGTTTGCGAAGGTATTTCGGCGGCGATTGCGTTTTCGCCCGATGCCAGCGTGGATGAAAATACGCAAACTTTCTTAGCCACCATGGAAAGTGTCGTTTCGGCATCGGTAACTTATGCGGTTCGCGATACTAAAATGGATAATTTGGACATCAAGAAAGGCGATGTAATTGGCTTAGACGAAAAATCAATCATTACCAAAGGTAAAAATCCGAACGAAGTTGTGATGAAACTGTGTGAGATTTTGGTCAACGATACCATGGGTTCAATTACCATTTATTACGGTGAAGATGTCAAAGAATCTGACGCTCAATCAGTGGCAGAAAAAATCCAAAATAAATTCCCCATGACCGATGTCACCGTAGTGAATGGCGGACAAAATATTTACTATTATTTGATTGCCTTAGAATAAAATTGATTTTCGACAAATTTTTATCGGCTTTACGGCATAGTGTTGGTTATGCGAATCCGTAAAGTTAAAATTACGGTGGGTGGAGTTTCCGTTACCGTAACTGGTCTTTATCATCACAGCCAGCAAGTCCAATTTGGCGGCCTTTATTTTGCTTTGAAAGACGGCCGTTATGTGCCAGAAGCCATCCAAAACGGCGCCACTGTGATTGTCAGTGAAACTGGCGTAGTGGTGAATGTACCCGATGACATTGTTCATATTGTCGTGTCCGATGTGCGTGCGGCAATGGCATTGGCCGCCAAAGAGTTTTATGGCAATGTGGCCGATAAAATGCGCATCACAGGCGTGGTTGGTACGAATGGCAAGACCACGACGACATATATTTTGCGTCACATTTTGGAAATGGCAACGGGCAAAAATGTGGGTCTCATCGGAACAACGGGAATTTTTCACGCGGGAAAAACTTGGGAAGGCGTCACGACATTGACAACACCTGACCCGATTGATTTACACCGCGCCATGGCGTGTATGTACCAAAACGGGGTGCGGAACGTGGTAATGGAAGTTTCGGCACACGCCATTTATTACCGTAAATTGGCAGGTATCAATTTTGCAGGTGTCATTTTTACCAATATCACGCAAGACCATTTGGATTTTTTTGAAACTTTTGAACGCTACAAAAACACTAAATTAAGTTTTTTCCAAAGCCTGTCAAGTGGAACGGTGGTCATCAACGCTGATGACAATTACGGTTTGGCGGTGGCGGATGCGGTGCGTGACAAACCTGATGTTTTTACCATTTCTTATTCCTTAAAACATGATACGATAGTTGGTACCGCACAATGGGCGTTTATTGACCACGTGAATTTGTCGGTACATGGAAGTGATTTCGTCTTGGGTAAAGCCGGTCAATGTCATCTATCCTTACCAGGACTTTACAATGTTTACAATGCAGTGGCTGCGGCGTTGCTCTGTAATCATTATGGTGTGAGTTGGGATGTTATTAAAGAAGCCTTGGCAACAATGCCCGCGGTGCCTGGACGTTTTAATCTTTATCATGTGCGTGGGGTGACTGCCGTAATCGATTATGCACATACGCCCGACGGGTTAAGCCAATTATTAAAAAACGCGCGAGCCATTTTACCACGCAAGGCAAAACTGTTCGTTATCTTTGGCTGTGGCGGTGATCGTGATCGCACCAAGCGTCCACAAATGGGTGCTATTGCCTATCAATTAGCCGATTATGTGGTTTTAACCAGTGACAATCCACGTACCGAAGACCCTGATGCCATTATTGACGAAATTGAACGTGGTATCGTTACCCATGATGTAACAGCGTTAAATCAACATTTGGACGGTGAAAGTGAGGCTAAATACACGCGCATAGTTAATCGAGCGGAAGCGATTGAATACGCGATTCGGCAAGCGCAAATGGGCGACATGGTGGTAATTGCGGGCAAAGGTCATGAAAATTATATGGAGATCAATCATCAAAAAATTCCGTATATGGACAGCAAAGTGTTAGATAATATTTTACGGGGGTAATGTGGATTTCAAGGCAGATTTATGGTTAGTATTGATTGCGTTCGCCATGGCTGTGATTACGGGGTTAGTCTTGATTCCGTGGTTGCGTCGTTTGAAGGCGGGACAATCGATTTTAAAATATGTTGATATGCACGCGGCCAAAGCCGGAACGCCAACGATGGGTGGATTGATTTTCATCATACCGATGATTTTGATTGCCGCTATTTTTGTGGGTTTGGATACACCGATGTGTTTGATTGTTGTGGTTGCCAGTTTTGCTTACGGCATTGTGGGATTCTTGGATGACTTTTTGAAAATTAAGCATCATCAAAATTTGGGTTTGCGGGCTTACCAAAAAATCATTGGGCAATTAGGGATTGCGCTTTTGGTGGCGGTATTTTATCTGCGGAGCAATCCAACGGGTGAAATTTGGGTGCCATTTTTGAACGTGTTTTGGCAAATCGGGGGCATCGGCATTTTCATCTTAACGTTGTTAGTTTTGGTCGCAACCACGAATGCGGTCAATTTAACCGATGGTTTGGACGGTTTGGCGGGAACGACTTCGCTGATTTACCTGTTGTTTATTTACGCTTTAATCGCGTTAACCGACATCGGGGATGAAGTGACAACCATTGGTAATTTGGTGGCGGTGGCGGTTGGTGGTTTATTAGGGTATTTAATCTTTAACACCAAAAAAGCGTCGGTTTTCATGGGTGATACTGGTTCATTATTTTTAGGCGGTTTTATCGCGATGATTTCGTTGTTTTCGGGTTTAGGTTTTGCATTGATTTTCTTGGGCATCGTGTTTGTCTGGTCGGCACTGAGCACGATTTTGCAAGTTGGTTGGTTCAAAATCACCAAAGGTAAACGCATTTTTCGGATGGCGCCATTTCATCATCATTTGGAAAAAGGTGGAATGCAAGAATCAAAAATTGTCGCGGTTTACGCGGTGGTAACCGTCATGATGGGGATTATCTTAGTCTTGTCCGTGATGTATGTTTAAGCGGTTGCTTTCATAAGCATTGTTATGAAAGCAAAAATTATTGGCTATGGTGTCAGTGGTAAAGCGGCAGAAAGTTATTTAGAAGCACGGGGAATTGAAACGGTTGTGGTTGCCGATGCAGATGAAAAAGTGGCTGGTGATTATGATTTTTGTGTGGTATCACCAGGTGTTCCTGCCGCACAATTACACCAAGAAACCGTCCCCATTGTCCCCGAAGTCGAACTGCCGTTTTATTGTGACCACCGTTTGCGGCCACGATGTTTAGTCGCGGTCACAGGTACGAACGGCAAGACTACGGTTGTGAAACAAATTTATCGGATGTGTACTTTGGCAGAAGAAGATGCGGTGCTCTGTGGCAACGTGGGGGTGCCAGTCTCGCGGGTGGCGGCGCGGTTACACGGCACGATTGCGGTGGTTGAAGTATCGTCGTTTATGTTAGAACAAACACGGTTATTGCATCCGCAGATTGCCGTACTAACCAACATTACCGCGGACCATTTAGACCGTCATCAAAACATGGATGAATACATCCGCTGTAAATCGCAAATTGTTGCCAAACAAACGCGTCATGATTGTTTGGTAGTAAATTGGGACGATGTAAACACACAAGCGGTGGGTCGGGTTGTGGAACGCCTGCACAAAACGCGCGTCATTTGGTACAGTACCCGTGAAGTCGTGTCGGGATATTATGTACAAGACGGGCAAGTCTGGGAAAAGCGTGGACGACGGGCACGCGCGTTGGGTGCGGTCAGTGCTTTGGGTGGTATGCCACATACCTTGTCCAATGCGTTAGCGGTTATCGCCGTCGGTCGACGTTTGCGGTTACCATTGTCGGCAATTTGGCAAGCCTGTCAGTACCAAGCACAGCCACACCGCATGGAATTGGTGGCAGATTACCAAGGCGTAGTTTTTTACAATGACAGTAAAGCCACCAACATGGCGGCGACTTTGGCGGCGGTTCAGGCGCTGAAAATGCCAACGTGTTTAATTTTGTGTGGTTTAAGCAAGGGACAAGATTATCATGAATTACTTACGCAGATGCCAACACACGTGGTACAGGTTATCGTTTTCGGCGCGATTCGTGAACAAGTGATGACGCTCGCCCAAGGCCTTGGCTTAAAGCACGTGAGTGGGGTGACCAATCTTACCACTGCCGTCAAACGAGCAGCACAAATCGTGCCACGCCCTGGCGTGGTTTTGTTCAGCCCCAGCGGAAGTAGTTTTGACCAGTTTACCAATTATGAACACCGTGGCGATGTGTTTCGTCAGACGGTGCAGGAACTTACTGGTCAAGTGCCACAATATTCGCCCCCAACTGACGTAAATCTTTGACAATGTCGTGGTGTCCGCGATAGATGTATTCGGCGTGTTCCACGGTGGTGGTGCCATGGGCAGCCAAAGCCGCAATGACCAGCGCTACGCCACCACGTAAATCATGTGCGGTGACCGTTGTTCCAGTGCAACTTTGTGGGTCAGGAATTTGGTAGGACGTTGGACACAAATGCGATGTGGGCATAGCAGAAAACGCTGGAACGCCCTCAATTTGGGCTTGGTTGCGCTGAACAACGATTTCGGCACCGAGTTTGGCGAGTTCTGGAACGTAACGAAAACGGTTCTCAAAGAGATTCTCGGTAATGGTAGAACGCCCTTTTGTTAACGCCGCCAGTACACAAAATTGGCTTTGTAAATCGGTTGGAAAACCAGGGTATGGTGCGGTGTGAACATTAAAACGGTGCGGACGGCGTTGGTTCATGACGATATGGATGCTGTCGGCGGTGGTGGTAATTTTAGCACCCACGGCTTTTAATTTACTGATTAAATTGATTTGGTGGGCGGGGATGGTGTTGGTTAAAGTTACGTCACCTCCGACAGCCGCGGTGGCAATTAAGTACGACCCTGTGTTGATGCGATCGGGAATGGGGGTATAGGTAGTGCCGTGTAAAATTGGTACACTGTGGATGGTAATGGTATCGGTGCCTGCGCCTTCAATCTGGGCTCCACATTGGCTTAAGAAATTGCACAGGTCAACCACTTCGGGTTCTTTGGCCACGCCGTGAATGGTGTAAACATTACCAGCAATCCCCAATGCGGTGGCCTGGATGATATTTTCGGTGGCTCCAACCGACGGGAAATCCAGGGTTAGCACCGTCGTTTTACGGTGGCGACGTGGGCGGTAAGTCGCAATAATCTTATCGCGACTGCAATGACATTTAACCCCGATTTGGCGCAATAAAGTTAAATGCAAATCAATGGGACGGCTGCCAATTGCACAACCGCCAGGAAAGGGTAATTCGACTTTGCCAAGGCGGGAAAGCAGTGCACCCATCACAAAAATGCTGCCACGAATTTTGGGCGCGGCTTGTGGGTCGATGACGTGTGTCGTTAATTCGTGGACATCAATTTTAACTGTGTTGCCTTGTAAATTAACGACACAGCCTAAACCCGCCAGAATATGTAACATTTGTGTTAAATCGGACAGTCTCGGTACGTCATGCAAACAAACTGTTCCGTGGACAATCAGGCTGGCTGTCATAATCGGGAGTAAACTGTTTTTAGCGCCGCTCAAACGTAAATGTCCGTGTAAGCGATTGCCACCGATAATTTGTAATTGGGACATTAATTCATATTATGTTTGACCTGGGCGGTGGTGTGATTTATAATACAATGGCATGAAGAATCGGGTTTTATTAACCATGTTAATCATTTTCATCTTGCTGGCGGGTGTGTGGATTACTTGCGGTACAATTTTTGTTGTACGTGACATTGAAATTGTCGACGCAACGGCAACTGCAACGATTTTAACCGACGCCGAAAAAAATGACATCGTTACGAAAAGTGGCTTGAAAGGCAAAAATATCTTATTTAACTTGAACCAAAGCAAAATTACCGCAGGTGTAAAATCCGTCAACCCCATGTTGAAATTGCATAGTGTTACGGCCGAATTCCCCAACCGTGTGATTTTGAAAGTTTCTCGTCGGGTACCAATTTACTATGATAAGAAAAATCAATTATTTTTTGATGCAGAAATGTGCAGTGTAGACGGCACGGGGACAGATTGTATCGATATTACGGATACCAAAATAGAATTAGCCAATCCTTTGAGTTATGGCGATATGGCGGTGGGTGCGGATAAACGTGCGCAGTGTAAAATTGAACAATTGAAAGTGGTCGCCAGTTATTTTCCGTCTTTAACTGGTTTTGACATCAGTTATGACGATGATAAGTCTGTGGTAGGTGCGGAACGCGTTTGTTTGATGTTAAAAATCAATGCTGGCGTGACGTTCAAAATCAAAACGAAACCAGATGATGATTTTTTGCACGCGTTGGAATTTACACAGCAAATTTATCAAACCGAAAAGGTCAATGGCGTGTATACCACAACGTATCGTGAAAATGAACCAAATAAAGTCAAAACGATAATTGGAGCGGTTGAACATTATGAAAAATAATTTGATTGCAGTGCTTTATTTTGATGATACACAAGTGGTTGGACGGATTGCACGCGTTAATTTCGGACAAAATTTGACGCCAATTACCACGGTCCGCAAAGAATACAGCGGAATTATGGAAAGTCATTTTACCGATCGGACGGATTTCACCAATACGGTAAACGCCGTCGTGGCAGAAATGGTCAAAGGAGTCGCTAAGGTTCCACAAATCCTGTACATTGGGGTGGCCAATCAATTTTGCCAAGTGCAAACACAAACCAGTGCAATCGCTTTTGACCACATGACGAAAATCAATCGCCAGCATTTACAGACTTTATGGAACGACACCAAATTCGATACGACCAATGTCGAAATTATCCGCAAACAAGCACTCTATTACAAATTGGAAGAATACAATGAAGTTTTAATTGATGTGCTGGGTACGGCAACGGTAGGGGTCGAAATGGTGTCCAGTGCTTTAACAATCAGTCAGGAATTCCGTTATTTGATTGATTTGAATGCTATTCAACGCGCTGGATTTTTGAATTATCAATTCGTATCGCTTGCGGCCTGTGAATTATTTATGATTCCAGAAAAAGTACGCGATGCGGGTTGTACGTTAGTCCGCTGTGATTTTTTCTCGACATCAGTCGCGAACATTTTGGGCGATGGTTTGACACAGTTATCTCATTTTGATTTAGGGTCTGGCTATTTGGTCGGTGAAATTGTTGATTACTTTAACGTCGATTATGACACTGCAATGCAATTGTTGGCACAATGCACACCGACTTATGAGGTTTTGTTGGAGGAAAAGTATACCGCGAACGGACATCAAATTCCCGCGAGTATCTTTAATAAATTTGTGATGGATCATTTGAACGAATTTGCTACGCGTTTGAGTAATTTTGAAACCGCGCGGCTGGTTTATTTATCGGGCGGAAATTTTGACCAGATTTATGGAGCACGCAATGTCTTTGCGAATGCTTGCGACCGCACAATGGTGGCGTGTCAAGACGTTTTAACAGGCGAAGTGGCTTATCCCGAAAACACCTTGAATGCCATGGTGCGCTACGTATTGAACCGGCATTAACCACATGGATACTAACGCAAGACCTCAGGTGTCGATTATTATGCCACTGTATAATCGTGCGGAAGTAGTTCAAGCGACGATTGACAGTGTATTGCAACAAACTTATTGTAATTTTGAATTGATTTGTGTTGACGATGGTTCAACCGACAACGTACTGTCGATTTTGGCTGATTATGCTGCAAAAGATTCAAGGGTTAAAATTGTTACTAAACCGCATACCAATGCTGGTGATGCCCGTAATCTTGGTTATCGAGTAAGTGTGGGCGAATACATTTTCTTCTTGGATGCTGACGATCTTTATCACAAATATTTTATCGAAAAAATGTTATCAGCAATGCAACAAAAAAAGGCTGATTTAGTTATCTGCGATTGTCAATGCTTTAACCATGGTGACAGTTTCCCATTATCAGTTTTGCAAACTGAAAACGGGGGGGGGGTATGCACCTATTTGCGCACGGTCTTGTTGGAAAAAATTTTTGCTTGGGGGTGTGCGGTTTGGCGCCGTTTATTTCGTCGTCAAATTATTGATCAATATCAAATTGAATTTCAATCGTTAAATTGCGCTGAAGACCATTTGTTCGTATTTAACTATACCTTACACTGTACAAACGCTGTCAGATTATTTGAAACCTTAGCATGGCATCGTATAAATGACACCGCATCGGTCTCTAATCTCCGTAATCAAACTCTCGACTTATATTGTTATTGTTCAGCCATGGACGCCGTGCAATCGTGCATTACTGCGGAAGATTTTCCGCGTTTGCAAAATCAGTTTCTTAATTTTTATTTTGGGGAAACTTGTTATGCCATTGTGCGGAGCCATTATCGACAAGGAAAACGAATTTTTCAATTTGCGCGGCGTCACTTACAACCGCTTCAAACGATTAAAATAAAAAAACAAGGCAATAAATATCGGGTCAAAGCACAAAAGTTGTATCGATTTTGTTTACGTACGAACCAATATTGGCTGTTTTTTTATGCTAAAAATTTAATGTTAAAATTAACGCTAAAACGCAGGCACAACACTGGCGATGGTGAGAATGGTAACGTTGCGGGCACCGTTCGCGCGTAGGACTGCCGCACATTCGCTGGTGGTCGCGCCTGTCGTGTAGACGTCATCGAGCAATAAAATATTTTGTTTTTGTATCCGTGCTACTTGGGTCGGGTCAATGGCAAAAGCGCCGTGCATATTGGCGGCACGTGTTGCCATGTCCATGTGTTTTTGAATGATTGTTTTGCGACTCCGTAGCAAGACATTGTCAACGACAGGTAAATTGATGTAACTGGCTAATTCTTGCGCTAAGACCAAACTTTGGTTGTAACCGCGTTCACGCAGACGACTGCGATACAGTGGCACGGGAACAATGATTGGTGGTTGGTCACAAGTCGGTTGAATGCGTTTAAGATAGACCGCCGCGAGATAGGGTGCTAACGCTTTGGCGATAAAGCCGTTGCTGCTGTATTTTAATTTGAGAATCATGGAACGAATTGGCTCGGCATAATAAAACGGCGAAAAATGCGTAGTTTGCGTTTCTGCCACTACGGGTAAATTGTCCATACAACGCGGACAAAGATAGGTATTCGTCGAAGTTTGAATTTCGCCGCCGCACGCCATGCAAGTAAAATTGGGAAACCAATTCATGATTGTCATTATACAACTGTGTTGGTAAATGCCCAAGGTAAATCTTGAAAAGAATCGACTGGTCAAATTGAGTAGCAAGTGTTATAATTAACCTTAGGTATCAACATGAAAATTTCCACGAAAGGACGTTATGCATTGCAAGTTATGGTCGAATTTGCCGCTCACGATGGGGAAGTTTTGTCGTTAAAATCGGTGGCGGAAACGCATGAGATTTCCTTAAAATATTTGGAACAGATTGTGCAGATGTTGGTTAAAGCCGATTTATTGTCCAGTTTCCGTGGCGCTAATGGTGGATATAAATTAACCAAACGCCCGTCGGAAATCACCGTTGCCGCAATTTTAAGTGCAACCGAAGGCAGTCTATCGGTCGTGTCTTGTATGGACAAAAATGCTTGTGGTAATCAATGCCGTTGTCGGGTGCGCAAATGCTGGGATAAATTAAATGGGTTAATTGATGGCTATTTACAAGGTGTTTCGTTGGCAGAATTGTTAACTGATTAAATGTCAAAAAAATGATTTACAACATAAATTTGGTTGGGTATACTATTTCATAGTAAAAAGGTAGGAAATAAGATGCAACCGATGATTTATTTGGATAATGCTGGTACGACCAAAGTTAGTGAAAAGGTCAAGCAAGCGATGTTACCGTTTTTTGACGAAATGTACGGCAATGCGTCCAGTTTGTATACTTTTGGTCAACGGGCGAAAGAACAGTTAGAAGCCGCACGCACCATGGTGGCTAATTGCTTGCACGCGCAACCGCGTGAAATTTATTTTACTTCGGGTGGCAGTGAAAGTGATAACTGGGCGATTATGATCGCCGCACAATTGGGCGCCCGCCAAAACAAAAAACACATTGTCTCGACAACGTTTGAACACCATGCGGTGTTGCACACTTTGCAAAAATTGGAAAAACAAGGGTTCGAAGTAACTTATTTGCCAGTTTACGCCGACGGTATCGTTAAATTGTCCGATTTGAAAAAAGCCATTCGTGCGGATACGTGCTTAGTAACAATTATGTTTGCGAACAACGAAATTGGTACGATTCAGCCGATTGCGGAGATTGGTAAACTGTGCCGTGAGCATCAAATTTTATTTCACACAGACGCGGTGCAAGCCGTTGGACACATTGCAATTGACGTAGTGGCAATGAAGATTGACCTGTTGAGTTTGTCGGGTCATAAATTCCACGGACCGAAGGGTGTTGGTGCGTTGTATGCACGTCAAGGGATTCTTTTAACAAATCTCATTGAAGGCGGCGCACAAGAACGTGGCAAACGCGCAGGAACTGAGAATCTGCCTGCAATTTACGGGATGGCGGTCGCATTGCAAGATGCTGTGACGGAAATGCCAACGGTGACAGCACGGGAAACAGAACTACGTGACAAATTATTCAACGCATTAAGCAAGGTCCCGCACAGCGCCGTGAATGGCAGTCGTAAATCACGCTTACCCAATAATTTCAATATGTGTTTTGAAGGGATTGAAGGCGAGAGTTTGTTGTTGTTATTGGACGATGCGGGGGTTTGTGCGTCATCTGGCAGCGCGTGTACTTCGGGTTCGTTAGATCCCTCGCACGTGTTATTGGCGATTGGGCGACCACACGAAGTCGCACATGGCTCGTTGCGGTTAACGTTGAGTAAATATACAACCGCAGCCGAAATTGATTACGTGATTAAAAAAGTGCCTGAAATTGTGGCGTATCTACGCAAAATGTCACCCGTGTGGGACGAATTACAAAAAGGAGTCAGAAAATATGTTTTATAGTGAAAAAGTCATGGATCATTTCCGTCATCCGCGTAACGTGGGAGAAATGCCTGATGCAGACGGTATCGGTGAAGTCGGTAACGCTAAGTGTGGCGATATTATGCGGATGTACATCAAAGTCAAAGACAATATCATTACCGACGTCAAATTTATGACGTTTGGGTGCGGCAGTGCGATTGCCACCAGTTCGATGGCGACCGAATTGATTAAGGGTAAGCCAATCGAGGAAGCGTTAACTTTAACGAACCAAGCCGTTGTCGAGGCCTTAGATGGCTTGCCAGCGCACAAAATCCATTGTTCAGTCTTGGCGGAGGAAGCCGTGAAAGCCGCGATTAAGGATTATTATGACAAACACCAAATTGAATATGATACGGAACAATATTGTGCGGGTGATTGCGCTTGTTGCGCGCACGCTCACGACGAATTTGACGATGATATGATTGATAATGATTAAATTTTCCGTTAAACTTATAGCAGACTTAACTTAAGGGGGAAACAAACATTGGAAATCATCGAACACCGTGAGCAAGACAAAATTTTATTATTTATTCCAATGTATAATTGTGAGAAACAAATTGTCCGTGTGTTAGATTCACTGAACGACGAAGTTATGTCCTATCTTAACGAAGTGTTGGTGGTTGATAATGGCAGTACTGACAACGGGATTGCCACGGTGCAAGATTATTTATCAAGTCACCAAAAAATGAAAATTACCTTGGTCAAAAATTGCGAAAATTATAATTTAGGTGGTTCCCATAAAGTCGCTATTAAGTACGCTCAATTTTATCATTATGATTATATCATTGTTTTGCATGGCGATGACCAAGGACGTATTGCCGATTTGTTGCCGTACTTAAAATCGGGCGAATATCGTAATTACGATTGTTTGCTGGGGTCGCGTTTTATGTCTGGAGCGCAGATCAAAGGTTATTCCAAATTGCGTATTTTCGGGAACGAATTGTTTAATTTCATTTATTCTCTTAGCGCAGGTCAGAAAATTTTTGATTTAGGTGCAGGCTTGAATTTGTATCGTGTCAGTATCTTTGCGGATAATTACCATTGGCGTTGTCGTGATGCTTTGACGTTTAATAACGAAATGGTTTTGAAATCGGTTTACCTGCAACACAAAATTAAATTTTTCCCCATTACCTGGGTGGAATCTGATCAAAAGTCCAACGTTAAAGCCATGCGCCATTCGTTTATGACTTTGAAAATCGCGTTGTCAAATTTTTTCGGTAAAAAACGCTTTTATTTGGCTGACCACCGTGTGAATAAAAATTTGACTTATGATTACGACGTCGTGCAAAGAAATTTTGCGGAACATGCGACCACGAAAAAGGTTCATCTCATTATGCCTATGGCCGGCAATGGGTCGCGTTTTTCGCAAAGTGGGTTTCATGACCCAAAACCGCTGATTACGATACAAGGCAAACCGTTTTTTTATTGGTCGACCATGTCAATGTTGAAAACACAGAATGTGCTGGATGTAACATTTGTTATTCTGCAAGAACACGTCGATCAATTTCAAATTGACCAACAAATTTTGAACTATTTTCCACAGGCCAAAATTGTGATACTGCCGCAAGTATTGAATGGCGCGGTACTGACTTGTTTGCAAGGTGTGATGGAAATTGATGATAATTACCCAATTATCTTCAATGATTGCGACCATGCTTTCCAATCAACGGCCTTTGAAACATTTTTACAATCCGACGCCGCAGTGGACGGCGGGTTATTAACTTTCAAGTCACATGAAAACAAATACAGTTATGTCAAGTATGACGACAATGGCGCGATTATCGGTACCGTGGAAAAATCCGTGGTCAGTGATGATGCCATTTGCGGGGCATATTATTTTCGTTCTAAGGATGTGTTTTGCCGCTACGCACAAAGATATTTGGCACATTGCCCGTATCAAGAATTTTATCTTTCGGGCGTTTTCAATGCAATGTGTCAAGACCAAAAGGTAATTCAAAAATTTGCAACCGACTTCCATTTATCGTTTGGAACGCCGCAAGAATACGAAAATGTGAAGACTTCGCATTTATTTGCTCGTATTGGCGGTTGATGCTTGATGTTTCTTGCGGTATTTGCCAATGAGACTGGTGACGCCATATCCAATCATGGCGATGCCGAACACGCACATGAAAAGATAAATCGATTGATAATAAAAA
>JAMPCO010000015.1 GCA_023666145.1 Prevotella sp.
TCGAACGTACAACGGTAATAATGCTCGATGGAATCGTTTAACGCCGCTAAGTCTAAATGCAACGCGGGGCGAATTTCGCGTTCGTCGTAAACCCAGTTTTCGTGGACATTGTATGCGTGTACCCCCACATAATTATGGTAATTGGCTGTTCCCGACCGTGTCCAAAAACCACTGTATTCACGTTGGTTATACCACCAGTTTAGGACACTCGTATCCCCAGCATAACCCGACATCATATTCCACAAATAATAATGCTCCGTCACGGACGGCAACCACAAATAATCGTTCTGCCACGCACCATAATTCGCAATGCGACTGTAATTATTGGAATAGGTGTCGGGATGCGCGTCATCCCAAAAATTTGTTTGCCAGTTTGTGGTGGGTTCTTCACCCCAATTTTCATTTTTAAGATTATAAGGGCGACCATATTTTGTGGCGTTTTGTCCCGCTCGCTGCCATGCCACCTGCGACGGTTTGACAATGAATTGGGTCAAAGAATTACCAACCCCGTCCACGCTGAACCTTGCCAGCGGATGAGTTGAACTCGGCGTAACCGTATTATTCAAGGTTTTGCCGTAATCGGTAGAATAACCACCCGCGTTGTTCAAAATTTTGGTACGGACGTAACTGGTGCCGTACATATCGCCGGGGTAAACGTTGTAGGCGTCTCCATACCCCGCCGTTTGTTGATTCCACACCGATGTAGTATACGGCCCCACCATCCACAATGTTAAAATCGGGCGCCCGTCCGTAGCAGTCGACAAGTACACCGCGTGCCAAATGTAACCGCCGAACGTCACACGCAACATTTGATTGGCATTATTGGCCATGATGTCGGTGGCGTTTTGGGTTTGTTGTGCCAAAGTTTTAATTTGGTTGTAAGTGGTTCCCGTTTTCCCACCCAGCACATCGTACAATTTTGTGATTTGCGCGCAATTGTCAACATTGTCAACAATCTCGTCAATCTCGACTGCGGAATTACCAATTGACCTTTCGTCGGCGGTCGCCGCGCGGGCGCGCGTAAACAGTCCACCGATACATCCAATAATCACCACTGCGCCCAGCGCGGCGACCAGTAAACCACAACTAAATAAAATCAAAAAGTGCTTGCTTGCTTGCTTGCTTGCTTGCTTGCTTGCTTGCTTGCTTGCTTGCTTGCAAGTTTTCAATCTTCTGTTTCATCTGTTAAATTATAGCACATTCCACCCCACATGGCAAATACAAAAATTTATCCACAGCAACCCGGTTCCCATCTTCGCATCACTTGGTTCATGACAGATAACGTAACTAAAAATATTTTGGGACGGGAGATGGGAATCGAACCCACGCATAACGGAGCCACAATCCGTTGCCTTACCACTTGGCTACACCCGTCATAAACGACATAGCAGGATAACACTATGCCGTGGTTTTGTCCAGTCTAAGCGCGGTCGACGTAAGCGCCTGTGCGCGTATCCACCCGAATTTTGTCGCCGTTGTTGACGAACATCGGGACTTTGGTTTCCAAACCGCTGGTCAATTTCGCGTTTTTCAAAGCGTTACGTGCCGTATCGCCCGCGACACTGGGTTCGGTTTCTGCCACCGCCAAAACGACAAACGTCGGCGGCACGATGCTGGCGATTTTGTTGTCAATGTAGTTAAACGTACAAACAATTGGTTCACCATTTTCGTCGTTGTACTTTAACGCCTGTTCGCACAGGTTACGGTTGACAGGCACATCTTCAAATGTTTCCATGTCCATAAAGTGGACGATTTCGCCGTCCACATAAGAATATTGCAATTCTTTCTTTTCGACTTCGACTTCTTCCAAAACAGGGTTGCCTTTGAAATTTTCCACGCTGATCGCACCCGTTTTGATGTTGCGGATTTTCGCACTGATGGCCGCCGCCAAGCGCGGTTGTTGACGGAATTCGTAGTCAATGACTTCGTAAACGATTCCGTTCATTTTGAACAATTTTCCTGGTCGTAAACTTTTTGCTTCCATAACTTACATTATAATACACCCTTCACAAATTGTCGACACCTTTCTTGAAACAATTTTGGCACAATCAATTTCAATTTCTTCTTAATGGAACTCCTCTTCTATCAGTGGCACGCCAACCGCAAAAATTTGGCTTAAGATGGCTTGAACGGGTGGCGTTGCCAAGACACCATCCAATACGGTCGGCAAAGTAGCAAAAACTACGGGGTCAACCCAAGTTTGTGAAATAAGAGCCGCCGCCGTCGAAACCGCCGTAAAAGTTGTCCGCACCCCAAATTTTGTTGCCATCGCCAACAGTGAACCGATAAAGTCGCTATCGTGGTCGCCCATCCATTGGCGAATGTTTTGATAAAATTTAACATAGCGTGGAACTAACGAAACCGTCGCGGACGAAAGAATGGCCGATTCAACCGCTTGATTCGCTGAATCAATCAACGGTTTCAGTTGCATAAAACGGTGTAAATCATCCCACACCATCGCCAACAAACGCAGGTCAATGCGATCACCATTTTGCCACGAAATACGCGGACGTCTTCTGGTAACTTCTTGCGGAATGTCATTTGCCATTTTTGATGATCGCCGCTTAGCATTGCTTGCGTCAGCATTGTCTACGTCAAATTCACCGTCCGCGATCTCATCATCTTCATTGTCTTCGTCCTCATCTTCGTCGTCATTTTCGTCATCGACATCACCATCGTCATCGTCGTCATCATCAGTGTCATACCCCATGCCA
The DNA here is from genome assembly GCA_023666145.1 of Prevotella sp. Classification (GTDB taxonomy): domain Bacteria; phylum Bacillota; class Clostridia; order Christensenellales; family UBA1242; genus RGIG8050. Next base: position 2,715 of record JAMPCO010000015.1, read on the forward strand.
TAGTTTGAATCACTGGTTTCGTCTTCATCGTCAAAACCCTGCTCATCGTCGGTATCACGGTTAATCGGGTCATAGGCTTCTGCCCCCGTGTTATTGTCGGTATATTGCGAACTCTCGTCATAACTGGATTGATAATCAACATCGGTTAAAGGGCTGGACGCTTCGTAATCATAAGCCTCATCGTTGTAATAATCTAAACCAGTACCACCGTCTTCGGCGGCATATTCTTCCGCCAGCGCGTCTTCCCGTTCTTGTAAATCGTCGCTACGATCTTCCCCCATTATGACAGCATAACCCTTTCCGTTGTTTTAGGCAATTTGTTTCCTGTAGCATGACAAAAAAACACTTGAACCCGTAACTGAACTGTGCTATAATGCAAATACTGGATTGTAGCTCAGTTGGTTAGAGCACCGCTCTGATAAGGCGGGGGTCAGTGGTTCAAGTCCACTCAGTCCAACCAATACAAATTTCCCCCATAACATCGAAACAACCTTGTTTTGCTAGATTGTTAAATGGAAAGTACAAACCAAATACTCCGAAGTTTCAAGTTGCATTAACAAAACAACAAAAACTTTGGGGAATTTTTACTTTACGCTTTGAAATTGATAAACACCAACTTTGCCATTTAGAATTTGTCAAACACTCATCTTATGCCACGGGGGTGCAGCATGAATAAGCAGCTTGAGAACATTAAACTACCTTATCAACAAGCCCGCGATTTGTTAATGTCAATTCAAAACGAAAGCGGAGCCGCCATTCAACCATTTGGTATTTATAATTTCTTTTATGGTTACCTACAAAAAAATTACCCCAGTAAAATGAATAAAGTTAAAGCACGTAATATTGCCAGTGTTTATTGTGCTTTACTTAACGAATTCTATATTACCAACGGCAATGAAAATCCGCACATTTGGTTTTATATGACCGAAAAGCATTGGGCAAAATACGGCTTAGGGCGTAAAGCCATTTACAATAGTGTAACTTTTTTGCGTGATAACCAGTTTATCTTAACCCGAGTAAAGCCACACCCATACATCACAATTAACAAAGTACGCTTTTACTGTATAGACTTAGATGCGTTAGCAATTATATTGCAAGCCACCGCACATTACAATCCACACCATTGGCGGTAGTCACAAGGTACATGTAACTATCATTAAGAGAGATAGTTATTCTTTGGGTGTACCAAGTAACGATATGGCTAATTATTGTCGGCACCTTGTGTGCCAACGCAACCAAGGTGCCGACCGCAAAAGATTAAAGAGTAGTCATTACTTGCCAGTCCCTTGCACTGGTTCAAGGGACTGGTGAATATTGATTTACTATATATTGCCTATACTTTGTCTATACCTTGCCATCTCTAGTTTTTACTCGCTGACACCAATTTTTAGGTTGTTAAAACCACACAATTTGGCTACGCAACACCAGGGGCTGCTACTACAGTAGAACTACAGATTTGTTCAAGCAAATAACCATTTGCAAGCAAATGGCAACATGCTATACTGCTTGTGCGACACAATTCAATACTTTTAATCAACGGGAAATACTTTTCGCCTTTCAACGAACTTTCCACCCGCTAGTTAAAAGTGGATTGTGTCGCAACAATGGAAGGTTTGTTCGATAAGGACTGTGCCTTCCGTAAGGAGGGCACTTTTATTTGGGTAAGAGTACAAAAGAATGTTTAATTGATTTGCTTTTAGATTTAGAAAGTAAAGAGTATCAAGACATTGAGCGTGAAGCCAATGCAGTCAATATATTTAATGTCTTGAAGTTAACCCGTGCCGAAATTAGGCACAGTAATTTTTTAGCCTGGTTATTAGACCCTAACGAGAACCATGGTCTTGGAGCAACATTTAGCAGGTATTTTTTCTATGAAGTGTTTAACAATCTTAAAGATTTAGATGATTGTCATTTCGACTTTGGAAAACTGTTTTTAGAAAGTATTGATAACTTTATGATTTACCGCGAAAGGTTCAACATTGATATTTTAATGGTTGCGGAAAACCAACTGGTTTGTATTGAAAATAAAATTGATACTTTTACTCACGACCAACAATTAACACACTACCGCGAGAAGTTAGACCTACACTACCATAACCACGAAAAATTGTTCTTATATTTGACACCAACTGACGAAGACATTTCCGATTATTCAGATTGGCATAAAATATCTTACCAGGCGGTAAGTAATGCCCTACAAAAAATTCTTGATAGTACACCACTCAACCCTGCTACAAAAATCTTAATTGAAGATTATCAAAAAATTATTAAAGGAGAAATTATGAACGAAGATACCGAAATCGAAAAATTATGTTTGGAAATTTACCGTAAGCACAAAACGGCTTTTGATTTGATTGATAAATATCGTCCTAACGATGATTTGAAAATTAGCGATGAAATTAACGAATTTTTACAATCGCGTCAAGACATTGTTTACGAAAATGGTAATTATAATGCTGGTAAAAATTGCCTAAAATTTACTACTAATACCATGTTAAACCTTTTGCCAAAATCACCCACCATGCAAGAAGAATTATGGACAAAGGGTTGTTACTTTTTATATGAAATTCACTTAAAGAGTAAAGAAATTAAGGCTGTTTTATTTCATTGTATTGACAGTGACAGAAACAAACAAAGAATTGCCGAACAAAAAATCAATCAAATTTTTAATTTGTCACAAACCAATCGTCAAGGATTCAACATAAAAAAACAAAATTGTTTAAACACAAATTGGCAATATTATACTGTTTATGTAAAGCCCCTACTCCCAAATAGAAACGCAGATGATAATGTGGAAGAAACAATCAAGAAATTAAAAAACAGTTTAACAACCTTTATCGAGAAAGAACTACCCGAATTTGAAAATAAAATAAAAACCACGCTAGCCCCCATTGCTTAACGCTGCTTAAACGCTTATTAAACTTTTAATCAAATACTCAAGCCACCGAAAAATTAACGCCTTGCAAAAAATCATTGTCCCGACCAAGATAGGCTTTACAGCATGAAGATACACTATTATCATCAACACGAAAGGAGAACCACACCAATGAGAAATCAATCGCCAACGCAAATTGATATTTATAAAAATGATACTAATAAGGTTTTGTTAATCTTGACGGGGCTTGGGGGTACGACCACAGGCTATTGCAACAAGTATGTGACGATCGCCAAACAAGCCACGCAAATGGGGTGGTCGGTTATTATCGCCGCCACCCCTAATGGTGCATCCCTTGTCGAGAATGAACCCGAATATTTTAACGCCCTCTTAGACCAAGTCTACCAGGTTATGGAAAACAAAGACTTAACAATTTATGCGATGGGGCATTCGCAGGGAGCCAATATTTTGCTATGGTGTGCCTATCTACACCCACAAATTAAGCGTGTATTGTCCATTAACCCAGTTTTAGATTGGAATACCCACCTATTAAATAACGGAGTAAAAAAATTTACTGGCGAACGGATTAATGTCATTTGTGGTGAAAAAGACGGTTCGGCGTATTATTTACCCATGTTACCACAGACACCAAAAACGCACATTACGAAACTACCTAATGTTGATCACAACTTTATCAACCAATTAGATTTATTTATCGACTTGCCTAACCGCTATTTGTTTTGGTAAAAAGTTCTCTTTACATTGCCAATGCTTACTTTATATTTTAATATGAGAAGCAAAAAACATTTTTTTGAAAAAGTATTGACAACTATATTTCTAGGAATTACATTGGCAATGACAGTTGCGTTGAAAAGCAAATGTCTTTGCCAAATAGTAACAGATTATTATAAGGCACTGCGACTACTAAGGATATGTGGTTTTGCAGTGTCTTTTTTTTATGCCTCTGCGAATCTTAAAAGGAGGTAATCAGGTGTCTAAATCAAAGCGACCAGTGCAATTCGTGCTGATTGAAAATCATCACGCGAATATTGAAGTTAATCGGATGTTTTTAACATACATTCACGAAGAAATCAAAAAGTTAGAACAACAAAAAAATAAAAAGGAGCAATAAAAATGAAAACAAATAATTCAAAACGTAATCATAATTACGCGGTAGCCTACTGCCGTTTCAGTAGCGACAAACAAAGGGATGAAAGTATTGAAGCACAAAAACGCGCAATCAATCTTTATGCCGAACAAAATAATATAACCGTACTTAAGTACTACGAAGACAAAGCCCAAAGTGCCAAAGACGATAAGCGCATCGAGTTTCAACGAATGGTACGCGAAATGCCCAATAATAATGTTGGTACCATCCTAGTTCACAAAATGGATAGATTTTCACGTAACATCATCCAGTTTTTGGATTATGAACAAAAGTTCACGGAAATGGGAGTTGAAATCATTTATGTCGCTCAACCCGAAATGAACAACAAGTTTGTAAAAATGATGTATGCAACCATGGCTGAACAATTTCTTGATAATCTATCCAGCGAAGTTACTAAAGGTATGATTATCAACGCTGAACACGGCAAACGCAATGGCAGTGTTGTACCTTATGGTTATAAGGTCGAGCCTTTACGCGATGCGGATGGTAATCTACTTCTCAATAAAAATGGTGGCGAACTTCACAAGGTAGTGATTGACCCCGAACAAGCAGAAGCCGTAAAACTTATTTTTCAAATGACAATCGACGGACATACACGGGCTAAAATCATTGAAACACTGACCCGAAAAGGTTATCGCAAAACCAGCAGAAAGAACTTTGGTAAAGAGTTTACGGGAACTTGCCTTGATAAAATTTTACGCAATGAGCGTTACACTGGTGAGTATGATTTTCACTACAATAAAGGAACTCGCGATAAACCAATCCCAGCCACTATTAGAGTTACCCAAGAATTTCCCGCGATTATTTCTAAGGAAACTTTTGCAACCGTACTGAAAATACTTCAAACCCGCAAACATCATGCCCCAGTTAATGCGGCAGAAGAATATTTATTAACTGGTAAAATCTTTTGTGGAGAATGCAAAAGACAATATAATGGCATGCGTTGTAAAAGACACGGCAAAATGTATGTTTATTATAAATGCGATAATCAAAGCAGTTATAAAAACGGACACCCACAAAAATCTTACTGTCACAACAATTCTATTCAAAAAAGTATGATTGAACAATATATAATTAACGAATTGAAACAAATTGTTTTTAATGATGCTTATATTGACCAAGTTTACGCCGAATACGAAAAATATGTTAAAACCCAAGCAATTAACACATCAATGATAGAAACATTAAAACATAAACTACAAGACATCGAAAATAGTATTACCAATATTGTTGACACAATTAGTCGCGGATATACTTCGCCGTCTATTATGGACCGGTTAACTCAACTAGAGAACGAAAAGAACCATACATTTACCCGTATTCAGGAAGAAAAAAATACTACCGCTTATATATCTACATCTAAAGACGATGTCCGTCGTGTTTATCGCCAAACTCGTGCCATTTTAGATAGTAACGACTTTGCGGCAAAGAAACGGATTATTGCAAACTTTGTTAATAAAATCATTGTTTACCAAGATAAAGTTGAAGTTTACATCAACCTTATTCCAACTGTTTGCTGTGCGACACTTGACCTTGATATTCTTAAAACCCATTTGTGTAGTGGTGAATTGCTTTACGGCGATTGGAATTTAGACAGCACCAACTCTGCAACTAATTTAGCGGAGTACCACCGACTTTGCTCTCAGCCTAACGCGAAATTTGCACCTATTTTACCCCAAAACTCAAATGCTGATAGTGTTTTTACTACCGATAATCACATAGGGCAACCAATACAAATTAAATTAACCATATCCGATTGACCCACGCCGCATATGGCGGCAGGTCATATAACAGGGGGTCAGTGGTTCTGCCACAGCCGTGTCAAGCATTTCTGTTTACTAAAGTCCTAATTTGTGTTATAATAAAGATTATGAAAGAAAAAGAACCACAAACTATCAAAAATGGTTGGATATGAATGACCCATACTACGAGCAGATCAAACAAGAAATCCGTGAAAGTAATAAAAAAGTTGCGCGAGAATCGGTTGGTGTTGGTCTCGCGGTGACAGCGGGCACTCTGTTGGTCGGTGGCACTCTCGGTTACTCAATTGCCGATGAAATGACCAAAACGCAAGCAAATCAAGAACAACCGCAGGCAATTACCGCGCCAGCACCCGATGGAGCGTATCATTGCGACTGTGAAAATGCACCGATGACAAGAACCGATGCACAGACCGGTCAAACCGTTACCAAGATTAACAACGTCGAATTTGTCTCGGACGGATTAGAACGATAATTTTCAACGCAGCAAACATTTTCGCATCAAGGCTTTCATGATGTGATTGTTGTTTTTTCTTTCTGTTGTAATATATAACTATGGCAGAAATTGATATCTTCGATGAGTCCATGCATTACTTGGGCACAATGGATAAAACCCAAGCGCATCAAGAAGGTCAATGGCACAAAAGCGTGCACCTGTGGATTACCGACGGGGAAAATGTTTTATTACAGTTACGCGCGCCACAAAAAAAAAGTTTTCCGAACAAGTGGGATATTTCGGTCGCTGGACATGTGGATGCGGGCGAAACACCTTTGCAAGCCATTCAACGCGAATTTCAGGAAGAACTGGGGATTCCTTGGAATTTGGGAGAAATTGATTATGATTGCATCTTGAAAAGTGGAACGATAGAAAACGGTCAGCCAGCGAAAGAGTTTTTGTTTCTTTACTTTGTGAATCTAAAAATTGATCTTGACAAATTAAATTTACCAAAAGATGAAGTCGCGGCGGTAAAATATTTGCCGTACCACGAATTTATGGCTGAATTCATGAAAGACGATAACGCATATATCCCCTACCCACACCGTTACAAGACGGCAGTTAAAAAAGGATTGGAACGCATGATGTCACAAAACTGTCTTCATACCGACCACTATCAATCGCCACTGGGTGGCATCACGCTGGCCAGTAATGGGCAACAATTGACGGGGCTTTGGTTTGACGGACAAAACTTTGCGGGCAATTTGCCCACGCAAAACCAAACCAAGGATTTACCAATATTTACACAGACACGGAAATGGTTGGATCTTTACTTTGCGGGACAAGCACCCAACTTTACCCCACCACTATCCATGGACGGCATTGCACCTTTTCGCAAACGTGTCTGGGAAATTATGTTGACGATTCCTTTTGGGCAAACCACCACCTACGGAAGGATTGCACAACAAATTGCGCAAGAAACGGGCAAGCAAGTGTCGGCGCAAGCCGTTGGTGGCGCTGTCGGTCACAATCCCATTGCGCTGATTATTCCGTGTCATCGGGTAATCGGAGCCAATGGCAGTTTGACTGGCTATGCGGGCGGAATTGACAAAAAGCAGCAATTGCTGGCCTTGGAAGGCATAACGGATGTTACTGTTGACTGAAATACGCCACCGCAATCGCGTCAGGGCCAGCGTGTGCGCCAATGGTGCTGCCAATCATGTACGTGGGAACTTGGTCGGTGTGGTCTTGCCACAAAGCCCCACTGTCCGCTAAATATTTTTGCAGCAAATGGTCACTGAACCCCGAATACGCTGTCGCGTAGGGCATAGTAAAATCGATACCACCACTTTTGTTAATTTGTTGCACCAATAAATTATTGCCTTTTTTGGAACCCAAGGCTTTACCTGTCAATTTAACTTCCCCCTCAATAATCCCAATCACGGGCTTGACGTTCATCAACGTACCCGCAAACGCCACCATTTTGGAAATGCGCCCACCCTTTTGCAAATATTTGAGCGTATTCAATAAGGCAACTAACTGAATGCGTGATTTTTTGTGGTTTAGTTCCACCACAATCTCCGCAATCGACAAACCTTTGTCCATCAATTGTAAAGCGTACTGAATTAAAATGCGTTCTCCAATGCACACGTTCAGACTGTCCACTACCCAGACTTTTTCGCCGAAATTTTTGGCGGCGGCTAACGCACTGTTGTAAGTTCCACTGAGTTTGGACGAGATCAGGATGCACAAAACATCACTGCCGTCCTTGGTCAATGCGGTAAATACCTCCGTAAAGCGTTGGCTGTTGATCTGGCTGGTTTTCGGGAATTCGTTACTTTCCACCAATTTGTTAAAAAATTCGTTGTGGCTCAGTGTGACACCGTCCAAGTATTGTTCGCCACCGAAAGTAATTTCCATGGGAACCAAAGTCACACCTAATTGTTCCGCCTCTTGTTGGTCAATATCACTGGCAGAATCGACCACTAATTTGATTTTTGATTTTATGTTGTTGTCCATACAATGGATTTATCACGTATTAAATATCTTGTCAAAAGATATTTAATATCTTATAATTTGTTATGGAATCTTATCAACTGCCACCCTATCACGAAATTCCCGCCATGGGTTTATTTTTGGATCAGGTCGTCAAATACCTGAACCAAGCGTTAGGAACTTTGGACGGCGAATTCAAAGTTACCGCTGCAATGATTAGCAATTACGTCAAATTAAAGATTATCGATAATCCATCGGGGAAAACTTATGACCGCGACCAAATTGCTTATCTGATTTACATTACCATTATGAAAAATATTTTACCCCTGCACGATATTGCCGCCATGTTTGCGGTACAAAAAGGAGAATACCCAACCCAAATTGCTTATGATTATTTTTGCCACGAATTTGCTAACGTTTACCAATACGTCTTTGAACAAAAACCACAATTAACTTATATTGGCGGCGCATTAACCCCGTCAAAATTACTGCTCAAAAACGCAATTTTGGCGATTGTTTATAAACTGTACGTAAAACAGCAGTTACCTACTTTGCTGCGGTAACTGCTGTAAATCACTGGTTGACGCTGTAATTATTTCGTGTAAACGCGGATAAAATATTCGCGCGCGTGCAAGCAAATTGGGCAAACTTTGGGGGCTTCTTTTCCCACAAAAGTATAACCACAATTCGTACATTGCCAAGTCACCGCCGTTTCACCCGCAAACATCGTGTTGTCTTTTAATTGTTGTGCTAAAGCCAGGAAACGGGCTTCGTGGTTCTTTTCAATTTGTCCCACACCGCGGAATTTTTGTGCGATAGCGGGGAAACCTTCCGCTTCGGCTTCTTTAGCAAATTTTTCGTACATATCCGTCCATTCAAAATTTTCGCCCGCTGCCGCCGTCAACAAATTCTCAGTGGTAGTGTCAATCGTGTGCAAATATTTGAACCACATTTCCGCGTGTTCTTTTTCGTTGGCTGCCGTTTCTTCAAAGATTTTAGCGATAATGGGATACCCTTCTTTTTTGGCTTTGGCAGCAAAGAAAGTGTATTTGTTGCGTGCACCACTTTCGCCAGCAAAAGCGGCTTCCAAATTTTTTGCGGTCTTGGTGCCGACCAATTTTTTATCCATTTGTATTTCCATATTTAATGGTAGCAAATTTTGTACTGCTTGGCAAATTCTTTCTGGTGTTAAAAGCATATTTTTGATCTTGGCAAGTAAAGGCAATGTTGAATTCACCCATGACGTTGACACAAGGCGTTAAGTAAATTTTGCCCGCGCGGACCCGTAACCCCACAAACTGCGTCAAAAGGTACTGCCAAACATCGGCGGTAATTTGATGACGGTCACTCAGTGCCGCCAACAATAATTTACGGTCTTGGTTTTGGTAGGCCGCCTTAACCGCCGCTAACAGTGCTACATCTTCTCCGTCAATTACCGATTTGGTAAACAAGGCGTCTAATTTTTTATCCGTGGTGCGGACCTGAATTTCACTGAGGGCGGTCGCTAAATCCCGTTTGGTCAACCGCGTTTTTGTGTTTCCTTCACGCCGTGTAATGGTAAATTGCCGTGTTTCGTAACCTGCTAACTTCACTTGTAACGGTACATTCACATGGGTAGTTAACCACTCACCCGTGACATGGATGGCTGTCGGTAACACATAGGTACTCACCCGCCCCGACAATAAACTGACCGCGGTTAAAATGGTGCCGTTCGTGCTGACGACCGTGAAACGGTTAAATGGCAAAGGTACCACCAAATCACGGGTCATTTTTTGGGCTAAGGTATTGGTGACCGTGAGCGTTTTCACATAGGGCCAAGTCTTCGTCACTTGCAACCCAGGCGGAGTCGGGGCTGGGGCGACATAATGTCCCGTTTGGGTTAACTTGTGCAAATAGTACCATGCATCGGGGTCGGTCACCGTCCGGTCAACAAAATAAAGCCACAATTGATGGGCGTGGCACGCTGCTAGTTGTTGCGCCGTGACAGTCGCCATTACGGTGTCTGCCACCACCGATGACGTGCTGGAATACAGAAACACCAAACTGAAACCATGAAATAACTGCGCCAAACGGCGATAATCACCCAAATTATCCCATACCGCCAAAAATTCGGTAGCACTGTTAACCGCAAAAACACGGGTTAATCCCGTCAAAGACGGCACGATTTTTGCCGCCGCCAAGTAACGTGTCCGCAAGCGTTCGCCCGTCATAAATTGGGCTTGGTATGCCGCCGTAACCAAATTTTCTAACCGTTGATTGGTGGCAACCTCGGCTGTCGGTAACCATTGGGCTTGTCCCCCGTCCAGACTGATGCGCGCTTGCCCCTGCCAGGTGATGTAAATTTCCAACGCATCGGTTTTGGCGCAGATACTGGTCGCCAAACGTACGTGCTCCCCCCGTACCGCATAAGTATGACTTTCGCTTGTGCCCAAATGTTTGCAAGTAACAACGCCACGACTGACCTGACAATCAAAATCGCTTTTGTCGGGGGCCACCCTTAAAGTCACCGTTTGCGTCGTCGCGGCTTCCAAAGTATACGCGTGCGCATACTGTTTCACCACCATGGCAGCATGGTAGTATTTAAGATAACTGCCATGCGCCACGACTTGCCACGGTCTATCGGCCGTAATGGCAGGTTGCAGCGGGTCGTAATAACAGTCGTTAAAAATTTTGAAGATGGGTAACGTAGTGAATTGATACCGTTGCCGCGACCATACGGCAGCCATGCGTTTCACAATTTTTTTGCTAGGTGCCAACAAAAAAGTTAAATTACGCCGTAATTGTCGTTTGGTCACTTCATCGGAAACTTTTTGCGCCAACACGTTACAGGCATAACCGTGGAACAGGCGTTCGTACGGATCGGTACTGGGACGCTGTTGTGGGTTTTGTAATAAAGCCCGTAACGCAGCACGGTAAGCCACCGCCACCCCGTCCACCGTGGGCAGCACCAAACATAAGTGGTTAAAAATTTTAATTTCGCGGCGCAATTTAGCGTTGTCGATGTGTTGTAATGGCAAACGCACAATGCGCAATTTTACCTGTCCAGCGGTTTTGGTTTGCACTAACCAGTAACGATTACGGTGTGCCCACCACCAAGTCCCCGCGGCGATAACAAAAGCCGTAGCCCATAACGTAAATAACACAACCTAATTATTGCCAAAAACAGCCAAACAAAAAAGGGCTTCCGCCCTTTTTTTACATAATTGAGATGTAAAGCATATCACCGTTTTCGGGTTCCAAACGATCCTTGTCCATCGCGTTCGCCAAAATCTTCATGATTTTTTGCAAGTTTTCATTGGAGATTTCACTTTCACTTTTGACAATCACGTTTAATTTGTTTCCATTGCGACTGACGATGACGTCATCGTAACCGCATTGTGCCGCAATCAAATTTTCGGTATTGTTTTCGTAAGCGATGGTTTCGGCCAGCGCGGTTAAAGCGGTTTCGGCTTCACGACGGGCATCTTCACTGGCACTGGCATTCGCCACGATTTCTTGTAAAACTAATTGTTGTGCCATGCGCGAATCGGTGCGGTTTTCTTTCAAAGTAATGAACATATTGGTTTCGGTTTTGCTGTTCGCGTTAATGCTGACCGCATTTTTATTCAAGTTAAAATTCAAATAACCCGTTACGACCAGCAGCGCCAATAGCCCTGTCATCAACGCGATTTTACGTGCTCTCTTATTGAAAAAAGTCCCGAAAAAGTTTTTCATCTTACCTTTGAAACGCTGTTTTTTTGGTTGTTGTGCTACTACTTCCACAATTTTATCCCCCTTGACCATATTATATGGGCGCACTTTTTTGAATATGACTGCAATTTTTTGTCAATCATTAAACCCCCGCTAAAATTTGAATGGCGACTTTCTCCGTACCAATCATGGTTTGCACTGCCTGTAACAAGTTCAACCGCACACTGGGGTTACTGGCACCCGTCGCCACCACCACAATGCCCGTAATGGTTGGTGGGTTCGTCCACAAGATTAAGGGACTGCCGTTTTGGGTTACCAAAGTTTTATCAACAGTGGTGGTCGTAATTTCTTGCCCATTGGCGCCTGTTTGGGTGACCGTTTTTTCTTGCACGTCATATGCTAACTCCGCCATCCCTTCCCCGTCGGTCATAACCATGACCGCGACGTGCCCTGCACCAGAAATACTACTCAGCACATTTTGCAATTTGGTTTCCAGTTGATTTGCGTAAGTGGTACTGCCATTGGTCACGGTCGTGGTCGTGGTATCCGTTTGGTTGGATGATTGGTTCCGATTACCCCAAAATCCCGAAAAATAAATCAATAACATTACGCCCACCACTATCACCGCGGCATAAATTTCCCAATGCTTAATTTGTTTAATTTTCGCCCACAGTTTTTTCATACGATGACTACCCCCTCCCCCAAAGTTTGTTGTAATGCGGTTAAAGTTGTCGCATCTACCGTGACCCCCAAATTAACATAGACTACCTGATCGAACACCGTGACCAAAGCATTTTCATAACCCAGTGTGCGCAATTTTTGGGTCACTTGTTGTTGCTTGCTACTTTGGGCGAAGTTATCAACCAATTCGGTATTGATAAGATTGTCGGTATCCACTGCCCACCAATCCAGATTCAGCATTTTCGGCAATGGTGACACAATCACAAATAACACGATGAACGCATAAATCGAACGCACAAATGGTCCCATGCGCCCGTGCTGGGTCATTAACTCAATAATTACGCCGACGACGACCACCCCGACGATACTGGCTAACCAAGCCACCATGTTATATTACATTCCCCGTCATGATAAATAATGCCAAAGTTACCAAATACATGAACGACACCCCTAACAAACAGGCGACCAGCATTCCGAAACTTTTGTTAATCGCGGTTAAAAAATCACTAATCCGACTGTCACCAATCGGTTGCGTAACCGCCGCGGTCAATTTCAACGCTAACGAAAACACCACAATTTTGATAATGGGTGTCAATACCAAACCCAGTAACAACAAAATTCCCGATAAACCGACCGCATTTTTAATCAGTACGGCACTGGCCATCACCAAATCAAAACCTTGTGACAAATATCCACCCACAATCGGCACATAGCCTGACACCGTCATTTTGGTTGCACGAATAGAAATGCTGTCAAAACTACCCGCGGTAATCCCTTGAATGGCCATGAACGACAAAAAGACCGTAAAGCACACCCCCACAATCCATTTGAACAAAGCGTTAAAAAACGACACAAATTTATCCAACCGCGTTTGTGGGGCGAGATGGGATACGACCGAAAATGCCAAACTCACCACGAACAACGGCATCACAACCCAAGTAAAAATTTGCAAAACACCGTTGGAAAGTACGGCAACGGCAGGTTGATAAATGCTGGCACTGGTGTTGGCACCGCCTACCACCATCAGCGTTAAAATCACGGGAAACACCAAATCAACCTGCGTTTTAATCACATGCAAGGTTTTGCCAACCATTTGGATTAAATCGGACACACTGCCCACCACAATTAACACCACCGCCGCGTAAGCCACGAAATACACCAAATGACCGACCCCGTCGTTTTTGGCGGTACCCACAAAACCACACAAAATGGTAATCGCGACCACCAACACCACCACGGGCAAAACCGCCACCACCACACTGCCGAGTAACGCCCATATACCACTGAAAACGTCGGGATATTGGTTAAAGTATTCACCCGACAAAATTTGTCCCAGTACCGTCCAAAAATTGGCGCCCCCAAAAACGCTGAGATTAGATAAATCGCCAAAATCTAATTGTGACAAAGTATCGCTGACGGCTTGGGATAACTCGGTTTCATCCATTATGGCAACACCCCCAAAACCACGTCGATCAACGCTTGAATAATCGGGATGGCCAACACCATGATGATAATTTTACCGCCTAAGATAACCATATCCGCCACGGCTTTGGCACCTGACTCCTGACAGATACTGGCAGCAATTTCGCACAAATAACCAATCCCGACAATTTTCAAGATGCTGGCAAACAATTGGGTGGCTAAGCCTGTTTGCGCCACGATCCCGTTGATGCTGCTGACAATTTTGGTCAACCCCGAAACCACCATCATAAAAATCAAAATTGTTCCGACCAGTCCGATGATAACAGCCAATTCGGGTTTGACCTGTCGTAACAACAACACGCCCAGCGCACTGGCCACACCAATAATCAGCATTTTGGTCAGGTCCAAATACCCTCCCTCAATACAATGCGAATAAAGAGCGGATTGAATTGAACAAATCGCTGATCATAGACAGAACCATGACTAAACAAATGACGACCGCCGCCAACGAAACAAACGTGGCAATTTCTTCGCGCCCGGCTTGCTTCAAAATGGTACAAACCACCGCCGCCAAAATACCAATCGCTGCAATTTTGAAAATGATTTCTACATCCATAAAATTCCTCCCGCGATACCAATAATTATTAGGAGTTTCAAAATAATAGACGTTTTGGTTTGCAAATCGTGCTGTGCTTGCTGTGCCTTCGCGTCAAAAATCGCCCGCGCCGCACTGATTTTATCTTGTTCGGTTTCCCGTCCCGTTCGCCCTAACTGGTACAGAAATTCGGCAATTGCCGTGTCGGCGGTCAATGTCTGACATCGTGCGCGGGTTAAATCCGTTTTTTGTGCCAAAAGTTGCCCATAACCTTTTAAGACGGACTGACAACCACCACGACACACGGCCAAATAATCCGTCACCACTTGTGGCAACGGCAATAAAGCAAAACCAATCGCTTGGTGTAAATGGTCACAAAAAGCCACCCATTGTCGGTAGTCACGCGCTTTTCCCCATTGCTGTCGATAAATACCACAACCTACCAACACGCACGCCACAAACCAGCCACCCGCTAACCACCATTTCACAAACGCTGTAACCCCCGATTAAACACGCCCACCACTTCGCCCGCGTGTTCACCCGTCCGCAGCACAACGTAACGTTCAAATACCCCTTGCGTGACTAAACTGCCCAAATCTGGTTTCGCGCGGACTTCGCCCAAGTCCGCCGCATGGACACTGGCGATTACCACCACACCACTGCGTACCGCCCGTTGCAACATGGCGGCGTCGTCCGCTGTCGCGATTTCGTCCGTAATCACCACATCCGGACGTAAACTGCGCAACCCGTTTTCAAAACCAAACGCTTTGGTACCACCCGTAATCACATCGGCATTTTGTCCCACATCCAATTGATTTTCGCCTTGGTAACACGCCGCTAACTCGCCTCGTTCGTCCAAAAGCAACGTATTCAAATGGGGATATTTTTGCCCGATTTGTCTGGCGATATCGCGTAGCATTGTGGTTTTTCCCGCCCCAGGTGGTGCAATAATTAAAGTCGAAACGGGACGGTTCAACGTAAAAACAAACGGTAAAATAGCCGACGCGCAATTTTTAACCGCGTGCGGAACCCGGATGCACAACGAACTGAGATTTTTGACGGCGGTCACTTGTCCGTGTTGCATCACTAACTCGCCCGCAATCCCAATCCGTACGCCACCGCGAATCGTAATAAAACCCTTCACAATTTGGTCTAATACCGCATAAATGGCATATTCCGCCGCTTTATGCATTACGTTTTCTAAATCTTCGCTCGTTACCTCGACCGACCGCAGCGGGAAATTACGTCCGTCGACACAAACAACCAACGGCGCATTCACCCGTAAGCGGATTTCGTTGATTTGCGCACAAGGTAAATGCGCTAACGCTTGTTGTACTTTGTCGGGTAAAATGGCGCGTAACGGATCCATACCCATGCATATGCGATTATTCAGGAAATTCGACCCATACGTGTGGCTCATCGACAACAATTTGCGGTGTGCCACGGATGACTTCCGCCAACTGGGTGGTAAAATCATTTTGTTTGGCCGAGGGGATGGTGACCCGCCACCGCACCGTATCTTGATATTGCACCTCCATGGTTTTACCACAGGATGCCACCAATTGTGCCACCGCCGTTTGTTGTTCATAGTTAGTCACAAATGCCAACACTGTGCAATCACGCACCCAAAGCGGAGCCACTGCGGTCAGGACTTGCGTGGCGGCTTGACCGTACGCGCGTGCCAGTCCCCCCGTGCCCAATTTAATGCCACCGAAATAACGTTCCACTGCTACCGCTACATGGGACAATTGTTGTTGTTTTATGGCTTGCAAAATGGGCATCCCCGCCGTCCCTGATGGTTCGCCATGATCACTGGATTTTTGCCCGTCCGCGGTCACATAGGCGTAACAATGGTGCGTGGCATCGGGCAACGCCACACTTTGCAAAAACGCTTGTGCCTGTTCCGCATTGTCGACCCGTGCCGCAAAAGCCACAAAACGGGATTTTTGCACCGTATAAGTTTGTTGCCAAATTCCTGCGGGTAAAGTCCGAAAATCATCCATTGGTTTCAGCATAAAATAAACCACGCTCTTTGTCATGTGAAACGCAGTAGTAACTAAATTTGTTGACTTGTCAACAAACACCATGTTAGGCTACCCTAATTTGGAGGATGGATGAATTTAATACAAAAAATTTATTGTCGCACGTACCAGTGGGTTTTTCGTGCCATTTTACCTGTGTTACCTTACCGTGAACCCCAATTATTAGCGACCAACCAAGCGATTGTCGACGTCTTACGCCAACACCAAAAAACCAGTGTTTTGTTGGTAACCGACCATGGCATTCGTAATCTGCACTTAACCCAAAGTTTGGAAGACACCCTGACCGCCAACGGCTTCCAATTGACCGTGTACGACGATACTGTCCCGAATCCTACCACCGACAATGTGGCAGCGGCGTTAAAACTCTATCAAGATTACCACTGCGATTGCATCATTGCGTTTGGCGGTGGTTCAGCCATGGATTGTGCCAAGGCCACGGGTGCCCGTGTCGCCTGCCCAAAAAAATCACTCGCCCAAATGAAAGGCATCTTGAAGGTTGGCAAAAAAATTCCGCTGTTGATTGCGATTCCGACCACCGCTGGTACCGGCAGTGAAACCACTTTGGCGGCGGTGATTACCGACAGCACAACACGTCACAAATATGCGATTAACGATTTTCCGTTGATTCCCCGTTACGCTGCCCTATTACCCGAACTGACACTGGGCTTACCACCCCAAATTACCGCCACCACGGGTATGGACGCCTTAACGCACGCGGTGGAAGCCTACATTGGACGCAGTACGACCAAACACACCCGTACTTATGCTAAACGCGCCGTCAAAACCATTTTTGCTTATTTGCCCGTGGTTTACCAAGACGGCAGTAACTTGGATGCCCGCGCAAAGATGCTGGGCGCCGCTTATGATGCGGGTGTGGCATTTACCCAAAGTTACGTTGGTTACGTCCACGCGGTGGCACACTCCTTAGGTGGAAAATACAACATTCCCCACGGATTGGCCAACGCGGTGATTTTACCTTATGTTTTGCGTCAATACGGCCGCAAAATTGACCGTAAATTATGGGAATTGGGTGTTGCGGCGGAACTCTTTGACCGCACCACCCCTTACGCCGTCGGTGCCAAATGGTTCATTCAAAAAATCGAAGATATGAACCGCGCGATGAATATCCCGACCAGTATCCCAGAAATTGACCCCGCCGATATCCCCGTTTTGGCGCGCACCGCCGCTAAGGAAGCCAACCCGTTGTATCCCGTTCCCGTATTATGGACGACCAAAGAACTAACCCAAATTTATCAGGAGGTCAAAAATGGCTGACGAGGCAATTCGCAAAATTTACCAACAACAACGCGCACACATGGGTCAATCACCCTTGCGCCAACCCCGTTACCGCATCCAAAAATTGCGCCAACTTTACCGCAACATCAAAATGATGCAAGACGAAATATGTGAAGCCTTACACATGGATTTGAACAAGAGTGCAGTCGAAAGTTACATGACCGAAATCGGCTTGGTGTTAAGCGAAATCTCTTACATGAAGAAACATTTGCGGCGCTTTGCCAAACCCCAACGCGTCCACACCCCATTGGCGCAGTTTGCCGCCAAATCTTTCCGTTTGCCCTGTCCCAAAGGTCAAGTTCTGATTATCAGTCCATGGAATTATCCGTTCATGCTCTCGATCGAACCGCTGGTTGATGCGATTGCCGCTGGTAACTGTGTCATCTTAAAACCCAGCGAAAATTCACCGCACGTCAGCGCGGTCATCCAAAAATTACTGCAAAAAACTTTTGATTCCGACGATGTCTTGACCGTTATCGGCGGTCGGGAACAATGTGCATTCTTGCTGGATCTTGATTTTGACCACATCTTTTTCACGGGTAGTACACGCGTCGGCCAAATTGTCGCACAAAAAGCCGCCGAGCATTTCACGACGGTCACATTGGAACTGGGCGGCAAAAGTCCGTGCATTGTCGACGAAACCGCCAAGATTAAATTGGCCGCCAAACGCATTGTTTTTGGTAAATTTTTGAACTGTGGGCAAACCTGTGTCGCCCCCGATTATTTGTTGTGCCACCGCTCGGTGCGCGACCAACTGGTGCGGGAAATTGAACGCCAAATTGTGTTGCAATACTCTGTCGACCCACTGCGCAACCCCGACTACCCCAAGATGATTCATCAAAAACAATTTGATGCGGTCAAAAATCTCATTACCGCTGACAACGTGATTTTTGGTGGGCGCTTTAACGCCGACACTTTGCAAATTGAACCCACCTTAGTGTCCGCTGATTTTGACAGCCCGTCCATGCAAGCCGAAATTTTTGGACCGGTTTTCCCTGTCATTACCTACGACGACTTTGACGCGTTATTGCAAAAAATTAACACCTTGCATCACCCTTTGGCGTTTTACGTTTTTTCGTCCAATCAACGTCACATCCGCCAAGCCTTGACCACTTGTGATTTTGGTGGCGGTTGCGTCAATGATTGTGTCATCCACCTGGCCACCTCCGCCATGCCTTTTGGTGGGTTGAAACACAGCGGAATTGGTGGCTACCACGGCAAAGTCGGTTTTGAAACTTTTTCGCACTTCAAATCCATTGTCGACAAAAAAACGTGGCTCGATTTACCATTACGGTATCAACCGTACAGCAAAACCAAAGCCAAACTAATCAAAACTTTTGTGAAATAACGCCTCGTCAACGACGGCGTTTTTGGGGTAACGGCGTAACACTTTCCAAGATTGCCACGACCTGTTCTACCAGTTCTGGATCTTCCAAATCCAAAATGTAATGTTCCTTGGTACCCGCGTAAGGAGTGCCCGTCGGGGCGTTCCCCAATAAGTCGGCAATTTGCGGCAATTTTTTAACGTAAGCACAATTATCACACACCAACAAAACGGGCTTGTCATGGACGTAAACCAAATACTCGCCGAACATTTTGCGGTAACGAACGGGAAACGGACTGCGAATTTGCGCGCAGACAAATTCAATAAAATCAACCGAAGTCGCCATCTCTTTTGCTCCTGCCCCATTATATGACATCAACCCGTTTACCGCAAATCTATTTGCGGCAATTTTGATGTAATTACATTGCTACTTGCGTCACCGTGTCGTCGCAAGTAACGCTGTCGTCGATGTGGTTATCACGCATGATGAAGTAATGATCAGTGTTTTCGCCGCCTGTCGCAAACCACTCGAAATAGACTTGGACACTGGCTTGACCTTTAATGGCAATATGGCTACCTTTGGCACGCGTGATTTTGAATGTCTTAATGGAGCCAGCGTTCTCGTCGTTTAATGTCACCGTGCCACTGCAACCAATGGGGACACCATTACCTTGACATAATTTGTCAATGATATAACGGATGTCCAACGCGTCAATAGCATCGTTGCGCACGCGGATTTGCAGATTGGTATGGTACGCATCCGACGTCAAACCGATTGCGATGCGGTGTTCATACTTCCCGCTGCTATCGTTTTCTTGGTAATAACATTCATCACAAATCCGACAACGATACATGACCAAACCCGTGTCACTGTCTTCACTTTCTTGAACATAGTCGTGTTGGCAAACTTCGCGCACCGCACTTGCTTTCAAAACGAACGCGGGGGCAAACCCGAAAAAGTTTTGATTATACGCCAAATGCTCCGCATCCGTTAAAATTGTGCCGCCATTAAGCGCCGTTAGGCAGTTAACACCAAGTTTGCCACGTAAAAAGTTCACCGACCCAACACCAAAATTTGACGCCAATGGGCCACGATCGTCCAACCACGTTGCCCGCGCCATGTCCGTGGTTGGGCGTTGCGCCGCCTTACCTGTCAAGTAAAATCCGTACATCTCACACGCGCTGGGCAACCAAACCGTATCGCTTACCAACGTCCCCGCCGTATCATCCGCACCCACCGTAGTGTAATGCTGAATGGCTTGAATATTATCCTGCAAGCCACTTTCCGTGGCAAAGGTATTTTGTAGGTAAGTACGCAACGTGCTTTGTGACCAATCGTTGTTGGTTCCAAAAGCGCGTGACCCCAAAGTATTTTGGGCGACCGCCACGACTTGTTGACCATTCACCAAAAACAAATCGAATTGGATTGGTTCAACGTAAAAATAATAGGTTGCCCCGTTCACAATTTCAGTACCATCGGAAAATTTATTATGTCGGGTCGAACCCGAAACGCCGATTGTCCAAGCCGCCGAGGTTAACCGTGCCACTTTTTTCCCATTGTAATTGTATTCCGCCAATACTGTAGTTGCACCATTAACATCCGTGGTATAGGTATGTCCCGTTGGCGTTAAATTTGCATTTTTCAAAGTTTCGTTCAAAGTATTCCCAACGTAGGTTTGTGGGTACTCCCCCAAAGCAATAGTGCCAAACGTGATGGCACTTTCAAAAACCAGCAAATTTTCATCTGCCGCACTGACGGGTTTCAAATTGACCGCCAATGCGGTCAGCACCGAAGTGCCGACGGTAAGAATAATTAAAATTATACCAAGAATAACAGATAATTTACGCGTTCGTTCGTTCGTTC
>JAMPCO010000016.1 GCA_023666145.1 Prevotella sp.
GGTTCGGCACAGGGGGAAACACCTCCCATTACTTCATCATGCGTGATGACCACATTGACGACAATGTGGTGGTGATGGTGGAGGACTCTGTGACACAAATCTAAAAATCGTCGTACAAAAAAGCCACCGCACGGGTGACTTTTTTTTGTTGCTGTTGTTAAAACAATTAAATGTTTAACAAACGGAAAATTTGGCGTTTAGCAATCATGAAAATCAAATCCAAGAGCCAGATAATGTTCCAGCCGAAAATGACGCGGATGATACCAGCCACGTATTTACCTTCCATGAAACGGGTCACGAAACCGCAGATCCATGAAGTCACGGGGATGATCGCCAAAATCAAACTGACGACGTAGTCTAAGCCAAAATAATCTTTACTTGTTTTTGCCATTTTATTTTTTCTCCTTTTGTATTTTATGTATATGCAACGTTTTTAGTAACTTGCATTTTGAATTTCTTTACGGGGTGCGCGAACTTCATCACCGATTTGGATGAAATAGCGTTTGCCGTCGCGGCTGTTGCAATTCTTCAAAATGGTACGAATTGCGGTAACGGTAGCGCCGCCTTTGCCAATCACACGACCCATGTCGCCGTCGGCAACTTTCACTTTCACCGTCACGTTGTCACCTTCCACGACGTCTTCCAAGACGACCGCGTCGGGATTTTCGACTAAACTTTTTACAATCAGTTCAATTACTTGTTTCATATTTGTTTTTACTTTCCTTTTTTATTTTTTTTCTTCGTTGGTGGTTTTTGGTTTTTGATTCTTTTTTACCCGATTTGCACTCGGGGTGTACTTGGTTGGTTTCAAAACGCCAGCCATTTCCAACACTTTCTTTGCGGTCGGTGTCGGGGTCGCGCCTTTGTCCAGCCAGTTTTGCGCCAAGCCCTTGTCAACCTTCACTTCGGCTGGGTCAACCAACGGGTTGTACGTCCCGATGACTTCCAAGAATTTGCCGTCGCGTGGAGAACGACCGTCGGCCGCGACCACACGGTAAAAGGGGTTGCCTTTATCGCCCAATCTTGTCAGTCGGATTTTAACTGCCATGCTTCCTTTTCACTCCTCCTTTTGTTGAATTTGCTTTGGGACTTACAACCCACGAACGGGAACGCCCAAGCGACTTGGCAATCAGCGGAAACGGCGCATCTTGCCACCGCTAAATTGTTTCATTAACATTTTGCCTTGTTCAAATTGTTTTAGTAGTTGGTTAATGGCTTGAATTGAAGTACCACTGCCGCTGGCGATCCGTTGCTTACGGCTGGATTTAATGATGTCGGGGTTAGTGCGTTCTTCCATGGTCATGGATTGGATAATGGCTTTGTTGCGTGCCATGGCTTGTTCGTCCAATTTGCCCAGTTTGACCCGTCCGCCCATGGCGCCACCCAAATTTTCCAAAATGTCATCCAGGTTGCCCATTTTGGCCAAATTATCGTATTGTTGCAAAAAGTCTTCCAACGTAAACGCGTTGCGGCGGAAAGTTTCTTCCATGCGTTTCATTTCGTTTTCGGTCACCACGGCTTGGGCTTTTTCAATAATCGTTAAGACGTCACCCATGCCCAAGATTCGGCGCGCAATGCGGTCGGGGTGGAAGGGTTCGATGTCGCCCATTTTTTCGCCGACACCGCTGAATTTAATCGGTTTACCCGTCACATAACGAATCGACAGCGCAGCCCCGCCACGGGTATCACCGTCCAATTTAGTGAGGACAACCCCCGTCATGTCCAACTGTTGGTTGAATTGCGTCGCAACATTGACCGCGTCTTGACCCGTCATCGCGTCAACCGTCAATAAAATTTCGGTCGGGTTCACCGCGTTCTTAATGGCGGTCAATTCTTGCATTAAATTTTCGTCAATGTGCAAACGCCCGGCCGTATCAATAATTACGGTGTCCAAATTGTTCGCCAACGCGTGTTTGATACCGTCTTTGGCAATCTTGACCGCGTCTTTGTTACCACCGTCGTAGCAGGCCACACCCGCTTGACGGGCGACCACCTTTAATTGTTCTATCGCAGCGGGGCGGTAGATATCGTCCGCCACCAACAGTACACGTTTGCCTTGTCCTTTCAATAATTGTCCCAGTTTACCGCAAAACGTGGTTTTACCCGCACCTTGCAAACCAACCATCATGATAATGGTCGGGGGTTTGGGGGCAATGTTGAGTTTCGCGTTGCCACCACCCAACAAATCGGTCATTTGTTCGTGGACAATTTTGATGATTTGTTGCCCTGGTGTTAACGATTGCATGACCGCTTCGCCCGAACATTTTTCCGTAGTGCACGCAATAAAATCTTTGACGACCGCAATGTTGACGTCGGCTTCTAATAAGGCTAATTTAATTTCACGCATGGCGGCTTTAATTTCCAAATCCGTGAGTTTGCCGCTCCGCGTTAATTTTGCAAAGATGTGCTTGAATTTTTCCGCTAAACTTGAAAATGCCAAATCGAACCTCGCTCAAAACCATTATTAACCAAAATTTTAACCTTGTCAATATGATAATTGCGGTTATGGATTTGTGGCGGTAAAGTTTGGTTGCGTTGCACATAGGTTTGTGTTATAATCAATTTTATCCGCGGGTGTAGTTCAATGGTAGAACTCCAGCCTTCCAAGCTGATAGCGTCGGTTCGATTCCGATCACCCGCTCCACGGAGTGTTACAAAGTAACACGGAGGGGAGAGGGTAAAACTTGAAAAGTTATCACCTGCTCCAAACGAAGCGCAGCGTTCCTTTTAATCTTCCGCGGTAATTTTCCGCATAATTTGGGCGGTGGTGGTGTTGCCACTGCGGTTGAAACGACCGAGTGCGTGCAGGCAGGTTGGGTCGCCTTGGGTAATGTGGTTCACGTGTTCGTTGCAGGTCAGCAGGACGTTAAACCCCATGTCCAAAATGATTTGTTTGGTTTCGCTTTGGTATTTACCAAAGGGGTACGCGAAGATTGTCGGGGTCGGAATGCCACACGCGGTGAGTAGTTCTTGGGCGTGGGTAATATCGGTTGTGAGGGTTTGGACATAGGTGTCGGTTGATTCGTGCGGTTTTTTACCGACTCCGTAGCGCGGACTGGTGTGGTGGAGATTGTGGGTGTGATTACCGAATTCGACCCAGCCGCTGTCGTACGCCGTTTTAATGGCTTCCCAACTTAAATTACTGTAACGCGGATTATTGGTATCGTGGTCGTGAATGCTTTTTTCGCTGTAGGCCGTGACGGGGTTAATCACGTATTTGATACCATATTTTTGGGCTAACGGTAACACGTAATACAAATTGTTGTACTGACCGTCGTCAAAGGTAATCACAATCGGTTTCTCGGGTAAGGTACCTTGCCCGTTGACCCAGTCCGCGACTTCGTGCAGAAACACGGGGGTGTAACCTGCGTCCACAATGGCTTGAAAGTCACTTTCTAATTGTGCTACGCTGACAATGTATTTGCCATGCTTACGGGCGGAGACTTGGTGGTACATCAAAATGGGCAAGTTACGGGTGTTGGCGACCGCGGAGGTTTGTGGAGCAGAGGATACCGTGTTTGTGCGTGGCGGATAAGTAGACAATAAACTGGCGACCAACACGACGGCAGAGCACCAAAAAAACAAATGACGAAAAAGTTTCATTACTGCTAGTATGTGTCATTGGGTGGTAAAACATGAGCCATCAATAATCGACTTTGTTTTGCATTTGTGCGTATTGGTTAAATAATGCCAAGCAAGCGTCGTGGTCGATTTGGGTAATTTTGTTTTGCATCTTTTGGGTCGAAAAAGACAAATCTTGGTAAAAGATTTCGTCGCGGAAACCAATTGCGTTGTTTTCATGAATGGAGCAGCCATAATAAATGTGGCTGATGTTGGCCCAAAGGATGGCACCCAAACACATTGGGCAAGGTTCGCCTGTGGTGTAAATTTCCGCGCCTTGCAAATCAAAGGAGTTAATGTTGCGGCACGCGTTTTGAATTGCGTTGAGTTCGCCGTGAGCGGTGGGGTTATAATCACAAACCACGGTGTTGTGTCCTTTGCCGATGATTTTCCCGTCTTTGACAATCACCGCGCCGAAAGGCCCGCCGTGACCTTGACGAATGCCCGCTTGGGCTTCTTCAATCGCGATTTGCATGAATTGGTTCATATGGAGCTGATGGCGAGACTCGAACTCGCGACCTTTTGATTACGAATCAAATGCACTACCGACTGTGCTACATCAGCGTGTTTCACAGTGTAACACGAAAACGGGGGGTAAAGCAAGCCGAATTCATCGTATACATAAAATATGCGCGGGAGAACCAAATGGTTGTTACGCCTGGGCGTGTTATTGGTTGGGGGCGTGGTTTGGTTAACGGTGGTGGTAAATCCCGTGGTTTTCAATTACGCCGCCGCGGTGATTGATGCGGTGGCAGTGCAAGCGGTCAACCGTGGGGTGGCGGACATTGTCAACGCCGACACGTACAGTAATTTGACCGACATCCGCCGTGATGCGCACGGCACAATTACCAGTATCAACGCGGACGCGGTGGCAATGAACGCTTTAGCGGTGCAGGTATCGTCACGGGCGCAAACTTATTTGGACGCGATGGGGGACGAAGGCATTCCCGTTCCGTTGGGGACGTTTTCGGGCATCCCGTTTCTGGTCGGGAAGGGGGTGTCCGTCCCAATTAGTTTGAAACTGGTGGGCGCCGTGAATTGCAGTTTTGATTCGGAATTTCGCACGGCCGGCATCAACCAGACCGAACACAAAATTACGCTCCGCACCGCTGCGGTGGTCGATGTGGTGTTACCGTTTTGCACGAAACGCACCAATGTCGAAATTGAAATGTTATTTTCCGACAGCATCATCGTCGGGGAAGTACCAGAGTTTTTAATGACGCATATAATGAACTAATGACCGCCATCAGAGCGGTTCGCAAAGGAGGAGAGTATCATGTGGTTTTTCCCGACGACGAGTGTCAGTTTTCATCAACACCAACACCAACATTTTTATTCCACACCGTCATTTTGGACTTGGGGTTGGAGTCAACCTACCACGTTCAACACGACGACACGCACAACGACTTGGCATAACACGGGTTGTGGTTGTAACAGTTGTAACGGTTGTAACTGCTGCAACAGTTGCAATAATGGTTCCAGTGAAGTCGTTTATTATTAAAGCATTTTCCATATTTTCTCAGCAAAAAAAGCACAGAATGGATGTTCTGCGCTTTTTTGTGTGTGGGTACAAACCGTACTTAAAGAGTTTTTTCTTTCTGATTTAATTGCTCCAAAAATTTCGGCAGATAGTCCGCCAATTCGTTTTGCACCAATTCGGCTTTACGCGCGTACATACAAAAATGTCTTAATTTGTTGTGTTTGACTTCTTTGATTGGTTTGTTAAGTTTGCTGAACTGGTATTTGTCCACAACGGCCTGCACATCAAACAGGTGTTTGCGGAAATCGCTGTGTTGGTAAATGTTTTGGCAATATTCAATTAACTGGTCTTGTTGGCGGGTAAATTCGTCGTGGATGTACGAATTGGGTTCAATCACAATGTTGTTGTATTGATGATAAAAAATGTCGGTCGCTTTCTTTAATTCGGCATAGCCTTTGGTGTAGAATTGAAATTCGATGTTGACACCCTTATAGGTCGTGTGTTGGTGGATGGCTTCGTAATCGTCGGAATCATGAAAATCAATTTTGCCACCGAATTGATGGAGAAAATGTTCCACCACCATTGGTGCTGTGGCAAAATTGGGGATAATAATCGCAAAGCGCGACCAATCCGATAACAGGTCAAACAACGCTTCGGGTTGATCACGGTAATCACGGTCAATCACGTCCGCCATGGAAAGATGATTTTTGGCATCTTCCAGCGTACGCGTTTTGCGTTGCAATTTCAATAAAGCCCCGGTGAATTCTTTGGGTCCAGGATTGATGATGCCGAAACGACCCACGGGTTGAATTTGCAACGGGGTACGCTTGGCCCCAAACATCGCGTAGATGGCATCGATGGTTTGCTCATCAGTAAGTTCTCCCACGGGGGTAGGAGTAGGGTTAAATTGTTTCTTCATTTTTGGCTCCTCTTTATTTTACAAACAAGTGCTAATTGTATACCTATTCGATTTGCTTGTCAAGTATTATTGATTTTTGTTTTTCCGCCAATAATGCTAACATGGGTTTCAGTTGGCGGCGTATGTTTAACTCTAAAGTCAAAGGTGATCGCACACGGGTCATTCTGCATTGTGACCTGAATAATTTTTTCGCGTCGGTGGCGGTCATCCGTAATCCCGCCTTACGCGGAAAGTGCCTGGCGGTCTGTGGTAACCCGTCGCTGCGTAAAGGCATTGTGCTGGCGAAAAGCGAACCCGCCAAACGTATGGGCGTCAAAACGGGAATGGCCATTTGGGAAGCCCGACAAGTTTGTCCAGAAATTGAAATCGTGTCGACCGATTACGCCGCCTACGATGATTATAGTCAAAAAGTGCAAGCCATTTATTACCGCTTTACCAACCAAGTCGAAAGTTTTGGCATTGATGAATGTTGGTTGGATGTGACCCACAGCCAAAAAATGTTCGGCGATGGTTTACAAATTGCAGAACAAATTCGGCGGACGGTCAAAGATGAATTGGGACTCACCATCTCGGTGGGGGTTTCGTTTAATAAGACCTACGCGAAATTAGGCAGTGACCTGGCGGCGCCCGATACGGTTTTGGCGATTACCTTGGATAATTACCGCCAGTTAATTTACCCGTTGCCACTTGGCAATTTATTATTTGTGGGCAAGAAGACTCAAGCGCTCTTGAACAAATTGAACGTTAACACAATTGGCGATTTAGCCCATTATGATGTCACCTTGTTAAAAAGTTTTTTGGGCATTAACGCGGAAAAACTGATTGCGGCGGCACGGGGCGAGGACGACAGCGAAGTCAGTGATTATTTCGACCACGAATTGCCGCGCAGTGTGGGCAATGGCACTACGTTACCGTTCGATTTGACCAGCAAATCAGAAGTGGAAGCCGTGCTTTATTTATTAAGTGAAAAAGTGGCTTTTCGTTTACGGGAACAAAATTTACAAGGGTACACGGTACATTTATCCGTTAAAGATCCAGGTTTGCATTGGTGCAGTGCACAAACCAGTTTACCGTACCCAACGCACGCGGTGTTGACTTTACGCCGTACCGCCAGTACCATCTTTGACCAATTGTGGTCACAAAAACCGTTTCGCCCCGTGCGGGCTTTGCGGGTCGCGGTGGCGAATTTGACAACGGCGCCCAATTTGCAAACGAACTTGTTAGCCGATTTGAACGATGAAGTGAAGAATCAAGCCTTAGACGATGTGTTCGATAAAATCCGCCGTAAATACGGCACCCAGCAAATCATGTTGGGCGGTACCGCGACCAGTTACCAAAAGTTAGGCTTTGATTTACATCTGTACGATTGTGATGATGTCGCACGGCTGACTGTCGACGAAAATTGAATTGGAGGCACGGGCCAGAATCGAACTGGCGCATAACGGTTTTGCAGACCATCGCTTTTCCACTTAGCAACCGTGCCAAAACGTAATATTTTATTATATACAATGCTCACATTTTTGGCAACCACAATGTCGGTTATGTGTGACAACCACGAAAGTTATAGTTGTAAAAGCGGCAGTGGTGGGGTATCATACGGTATGGCTCAAATCATTGACGGCAAAGCGTTGGCCGCCACCGTGCAGGCCGAAGTTGCGGCGGACGTGCAAGCCATCCAGGCACAAGGTGGCGTGGTGCGTTTTGCCGCGATTTTGGTGGGGGACGATCCTGCCAGCCAAGTTTACGTGCGGAATAAACAACGGGCTTGCGAAAAGGTGGGGATAGCGTTTGAATTACATCATTTGGCGGTGGATTGCCGTTGGGACAATTTAACCGCTTTGGTGCGCCGTTTGTCGGCGAACCCTGCCATCAATGGTGTTTTATTACAATTGCCTGTGCCTGCCACCGTGGTGGGCGACCGTTTGTCCGCGGTGCTAGATTTGATTGATCCCCAAAAGGACGTAGATGGTTTAACCGTAGCGAACATGGGAAAATTGGTTAATGGTGGCGACGGACTGTTACCGTGTACCGCGCAGGGGGTAGCCTACGCCATCCACAGTGTTTGCCCCGACGTCAGTGGTAAAAACGTGGTTGTGATTGGGCGCAGTCGCATTGTGGGGCGTCCGACCAGTTTGTTGTTAACCAACGAAAATGCGACCGTGACCGTTTGTCATCGTGGGACACGTGACTTAGCGGCGCACACTCGTGCAGCCGATATCATCGTGGTGGCGGCGGGTTGCCCGAACTTGTTAACCGCGGACATGGTCAAAGACGGAGTGATTGTGATTGATGTGGGGATTAACCGTTTACCCAACAGTAAGTTGGTGGGCGACGTTGACTTTGCGGCGGTGGCACCCAAAGCGGCGGCGATTACGCCTGTTCCTGGTGGTATTGGACCTCTGACCATCGCGTTTTTATTAAAGAACATTGTGACTGCGTATCGCCGACAGCACCGTTTGTAACGCGGTCAAAAAAGTTTTCACTTCGTCTATCGTGTTGTGCATTCCGAAACTGATGCGCAGCACTTGCTTTTGTTGGGTGGGGGTGAATTTCATCGCCGCCAAAGTGCGGTTGCCTTTGGCGTGGGAAGCACAAGCCGAACCCAGCCCGACATAAATATCTTGTGTGGACAAAGCGTTCAGCACCGTTTCGCCAAACACATTGGGTAATAAAAGATTGGTAATGTACGGATTATTGTTGATGCCGTTGACGCAACAGCCGGCGGGTAAATGTTCCACTAAGTAATGGTGTAGGGTGGTAACTTGGGGACAATGGAAATTTTGGACGGCGGTCGCGAAGCCCACAATCGCGGCATGGTTCAAGGTGCCGTGCGGGGGGGCAATGTTAATGCCCGCACGCACCCACAAAGCACCCACGCCTTTGGGACCGTGAATTTTGTGGCCACAAATGGTGACACTGTCCAAACCTAATTGCATCACGTCAAAATCGAACTTGGCAAAGGCTTGTGCCGCGTCCGCGTGAATGTGAGTGCGCGGGTTGCGGGCGCGTACCGTGGCGACCACGGCGGCAGCATCTTGGTAAGTACCAATGTCGCTGTTGACCAGACTGAAAATAAACAAGGTGGTTTGCGGGGTAATCATTTGTTCCAACGCGGCAAGGTCAATGCGTCCGTCTTTTTGTAAGGGGGCGGTAGCGACCATGAAACCGTGGTCAGCGCGGTCTTTGGCGGCAAGGTACACCGAATTGTGATCGCCTGCCGTGATGACCAAATGTTGGGCGGGGCGACGGATCAAATGCTCGATAATCAGGTGATTGGCTTGGGTAGCGGTGCTGGTAAAAATTATTTGTCCCGCGGTGGCGTGCAGTTTTTGCCTTAAAATGGTGCGTGCACTGTCCACCGCCTGAGCAGCGCGGATGCCACCCGCATAGATGGTATTGGCATTAAAAAAGTTATGTTGCTCGGTGTCTTGCATGGCTTGCCACACGGTCGGTAAGATGGGGGTGGTGGCAGCGTTGTCGAAATAAATCATGATGCTTCAATTATAATGTTTGACGGAATTTCGTCAAACACATATAATTGAACTTGTGTTAAAGATAGCGTACGTGAACGGATACCAAGTGGGGGAGAAGGTGGAAATTCCCGTGGCGGAGACTTTATTGTCTGGTTACAACGACTTCTACGCATCGAACTTGGAATTTTATCAGGGGCGCATGAAACAGCATGATGCCGTGGAAAACGAAACGGTGGCGGCGGAAGATGCGACGACCGAACTTGACCCACAGGTAGAAAAACAAATCAACAGTGAAGTGCAAGCGTTTACGCGTTTGTGGGGCAGTTTGGATTTTGCCAGTGCGACGTTGGTAGGACTGGATATCAATTGGGATGCGTTGCAAGAAAAGTTAATGGCGGAACAAGAAAAGCACATTCCACCGTCGGAAAGTCAGTTGGCACCCGTGGCACAGCAATTACGTAACATTGCCAGTGTGTTGGCGTTTTCCGAACGCATCGTGACGCGCCTGCACCGCAAAGCCGTGGACCAAGCGATGATTGATTTGATGATTCAAGGTTTTGAAACAATGTTAGCCCAAGTCGTGAACCGCAATATCGTGGTCCCCGAATTGGCGGGTGCGGAAAACAAAAAACTGACGAAATTAAAAACGGTGGATGCGATTATTGATTATGCGAACCAATTATTTGTTTTAGGGAGGTAAAAAGAGTCATGAAAGTTTGTGTGTGCGGCGGAACCAATCCCGCAACCAATGTTAAATTTACGGAAAGTATGCGTCGGGTCGGCGAATTGTTTTGTGACCACGACATTGAACTGGTTTGGGGGGGCAACCAATACGGCGTGTTGGCGGCCATCCACCAGGTTTACGTGGAACGTCGTAAACCGAATACTTTGTATTTGCCCAAGACTTACATTGACGATTTGAACGGGATGACCACGGACAAAGTGGTGATTTTGGAAAACATCAGCGAACGCCAAGATGCGATGTCGCACAACAGTGACGCGATCGTTTTTGTTCCTGGTGGTATTGGCACCTTGTATGAATTTTGGGCGAGTGTGGAAACTTTGCGTTCGGGCGAAATTAACGCCAAATTGTTCTTGTATAACTTTGAAGGTTTTTACGATAAGCAAATTGAATTCTTCGATTTTATTAACCAAAACGGTTTCACCAAAACAGGTATCGGCGGCAGCCCCTATAAAGTTAAACCCGAAGAATTGTTCACCGTGGTGGATACGCCCGAGGCCTTGATTAAAGAACTCTTAAAGATGAAAAAATAAAGTTAAACGCAAAAAGTCCCCGTTACGAAGGGACTTTTTGCTCGCGGTGGCAAGTTACGCTCAGCCGTTGTGGCAGCAGGGGTTGCAACGGAATTTGCACAGAATATCTTTGCCGAACACGATGAACAAGATAATTAACGTGCAAAGGTCTAAACCGAAAAAACCACCTTTCAAAACAATCATTAACAAGATGATGATCCACAAAACGTCGCAACTGGTGCTGCATTTTTTGGGTTTGGGTTTTTCGCATTCGCATTCGCAATTATTCGTGCTCATGCCCATGCATTTGAACATTTCATCAATCATTTTTGGTCTCCTTATTACTATGTTAGGACAACTGACGCGTCGTTCTTTTGTAAAATGGCGTTGTCCTACGTCATGATATGGTGGGGGGAGGTAATTTGTTAAAATTTCTTGCAATTTTCGTAAAAGAAATGCTATCATGATACTATGGATAAAATTTGGGATACGACAATGGATTTTTTAGCCAAAATCAACACCTGGATACCGTTGGTGGCGGTCTTATGGGCAGGCATCGGTTTACTGGGGATCGTGTTAATTTTGGCGGTCACGGGTTGTTTTTTACGCAAGCGTTTGGTGCCGCAATGGTTGCTGTGGACGTATTTTGCGTTTGCCGCCGTCGTGATTTTTGCCCAAGCCGAAGGTAACATTTTTACCGTCGTCGCCAATTTAGAATTACCGTTCTTGGTGGTCTTGCTGTGCTACATTTTGCGTTTATTGTTTTACCGTCGTCCGCGTTACCGCTATGTCAAAGAAACGGTCTATGCGCGTGAAATCGCCAAAGGTCGCGCCGTAGTCGAAGAAGACGCAACGACAACCGCCGATGTTGTGGAAACCACCACGGAAGAAGAACAGGACGGTATTGAAATACAAGACGAACGAGCCGTCAGCAAAAAAGAACAACGCCAAGCGGCGAAAGCCGCCAAAATCGCCGCACGGGAACAAGAAAAAGCGGAACGTGAAGCCGCCATTGCCGCGGAAAAAGCCGCGAAAGAACAAGCCGAAGCCGAACGTGAAGCGGCGTTAGCCGCGGAAAGGGAAGCCCGTATCGCGCAAAGGGCTGCGGACGAGCAAGCCGCACGGGAAGCCGAAGAACGTGCCAAGGTCGAACAAGAAAAAGCCGCTGCGGAACGGGCTGCCGCCCGCGCCAGTGAAAAAGCGGCACGGGAAGCGGAAGCCGCGAAGAAAGCCGCCGCGGAAAGAGCAGAAGCCATGCGCGAGGCCGAAGCCGCCAAACGACAGGCTGCCTTAGAAAAAGAAGCCGCGGAAAAAGCCGCACGTGAAGCCGCCGCCGCGAAGGCCGCCGCAGAACGCGCCAAAGCCGCTGCGGAACGGGCGAAGGCCGAACAAAAAGCCGCGGAAACGGCGGGCATTGATTTACCTGTGGTGGAACCCATTCCTGACAAAACGTATGAACCGATGCGCGAACCCACCATTGTGGCAACACCCGTTTCGGAAACGATGCCGAATTTGAAAATCCCGAATACCACGATTCGTTTATCCAACCAAACTACGAGCCGTACTTACACGCCGCGTCCCGTTACCACCACATCTAATGCTTCCCGTACTTTGAACGCAACATCGATTACCACCCGTCCGACCACGACGACCACCACGACGGTCAGCCCGAATCGCACCGTGACCACGGAAACGACTACCACGCCGTTGAACGCGTATACATCCATGTATAATCCACGCGTGGTGAAAACGACGACCACGACGACCACGACCACGACCAACACCAATACAAACACGTTGAACGCGGTTAGTGCGACCCGTACCGTCAACGGTAACACCACGGGAACGGCGTCCATCAAAGCCACATCAACCAATGGCACGTTGCCGAATTCGACCAAAGACATTATGTCCGCGATTGAACGTTTACGTTTAAGCATGAAAAAATAAACGGCAGTGCGACCGTGCATTACGAAGAACGACCGTGGTGTGCGGTCGTTTTTGTTTGGGGGTTAGTTAATTTTGGTCAGTGTGTAGCCGTCCGCGGTGTCATTAATTTGGTAGCCCGCCGCGGTAATTTGTTGGCGCAAGGTATCTGCGGTGGCCCAGTTGCGTTGTTTTTTTGCGGTCAAACGTTGTTCGGCCAACGCGGTAACGGCGGCAGGAACCGTGTCCACCGTCGCATTGGCGGCGGCGTCCAAAGACAACGACAACACTTGGTCAAATTCTTGGGTCACCAACGCGTAAATGTCGGGCGAATCGGGTTGCTTCAAGGCTCGGTGTAACACCGCCAAAGCCACGGGCGTATTCAAATCGTTGTTTAAGGCGGTGGCAAAGGCTTGACGCAAATCATCCAAAATTTTCGGGTCGGTGTGTGCGGTGGCGTCACGGTGGCGGCGCAGGGTGGTCACGATGTTGCGGTAATTTTCGCGTGCGGCGTCCAACGCGGTAAATGTGAAGTTCAACACACTGCGGTAAATTGTTTGCAACATGAGCAACCGCAAATGCAACGGGTCGTAACCTTGGGCGACAATGTCATCCAGCGTGTAAACATTGCCCAGGCTCTTGCTCATTTTGCCGCCGTCAATCGTCATAAATTCGTTGTGAAACCAAAAGTGGCACATCTTCTTGCCCGTAGCGGTTTGGGTTTGGGCAATTTCGTTGGTGTGGTGAATCGGGATGTGGTCGACGCCACCCGTGTGGATGTCGAACGGGACGGGTAAGTACTGCATCGCAATCGCGGAGCATTCAATGTGCCACCCAGGACAGCCGACACCCCACGGTGAATTCCATTTTTGGATGGTGTTGGGTCCCACGAATTTCCACAGCGCAAAATCGTTGGGATGACGCTTCTCACCCAGTGCGACCCGCGCGCCACCGATGTTGCCCGCTAAATTACCTTTGGATAATTGGAAGTAGTCGGGGAACGTGGACGCATCGAAATAAATGCCGTCGCTGGTGCGGTAGGTGCAACCTTTGGCTTCCAAGGTTTGGATCAGGCCAATCATGCCGTCAATGCAGTGGGTGGCGGGCACGATGTGTTGGGATGGTGTCACGTTCAAGCGTTGTAAATCGCGCAGAAATATGTCAGTGTATTTTTGGGCAATCGCTAACGGGTGCAATCCCATTTTGCGCGCGGTGGTTTCAACCTTATCGTCGCCGTTGTCGCCGTCGCCGACCAAGTGCCCCACGTCGGTAATGTTCATTACGTCGTTGATTTGGTAGCCATTGAAGCGTAAAGTTTTTTTCAAAATGTCGCCACAAACATAGGCGCGCAAGTTGCCGATGTGGGCGGTATAATACACGGTGGGACCACAAGAATACATTTGCACCACGCCTGGTTGCACCGTGGTGAACTCTTCTTTGCGTTTGGTCAAAGTGTTGTAAAGTTTCATAACTTTATTATACGGCATAAGATAAGGTATGGAAAATGAAAAAAGCGATTTGACGTTGCTGAACCGCAACCAACTCAGCGTGACGGGGGTCAAAAAAATCAAAAGCAGTGAACCCGAGCAAATTGTCTTGCTGTTACATAACGCCGCGTTGGTGATTGGCGGTGCCAATTTGTTTGTGGTGTCCGCCAGCATCCAAACGGGCGAAGTCGCGATTGGCGGGTTGGTGAAATCCTTAAAATACACGGGGATTACCGACAAACGCAAATTTTCGTTCAAAAATTTGTTCCATTAAGCATAGCCATGGATGTGTTAACCATGCTGACGAACACCGCGGTGGTGCAAATTTTGCAGTTTTTGGTACTGGTCTTTTTTTTGTGGGTGGTGTTGGCGGCGTGCAGTGCGCGCCTGCATTTACCCAAAACCAAATGCGAACCGTTATTGGATGTTTTGTTGGTGGCAGTGCTGTTAATTTACGCCGTGGTTTTGAAAATAATTTTCTCGACATAATGTGACAAATTGGGTATACTAAGGTTAACCATGGGGATGACATTACAATTATTGTACGACGGTGCGGACTTCAAATCCGATTTGGGCACAATCCTGGTGACTATCGTGGGGGCGGTGGGTGCCTTGATGACTTTGTACGCTTGTTACATTGGTTATTTGTTTGCGACCGCCACCGACGAAAACAAACGCCGTGCGGCGAAAAACCGTTTACTCAAGGTCATCAGTTCGGTCTTGCTGATTTTTGCTTTAACCGCGGCATTGTCGATGATTAAAGTTCAATTCGGCGAGGTTAAAGTTAGTGATGATGGGACAACCCCCAACTTGGGTGATTCGTCGGATTGGTCTTCGGCAAGTTACACGTACGATGATACCCCCGCGCTAACTTTATCGCGCTCGAGTGGGTCAACATCTGTTACTGGTTCTTTTACCGTTGATATCAATAACGTCAAACTGGTTAAGGACGACGTTAAGAGTGATGTTTCTGGTATTGAATGGAC
This sequence comes from Prevotella sp., assembly GCA_023666145.1. GTDB lineage: Bacteria > Bacillota > Clostridia > Christensenellales > UBA1242 > RGIG8050. The sequence continues at coordinate 15,144 of JAMPCO010000016.1, forward strand.
GGGGGATATGACATTTATCGACCCAAGTAGTTTCCCGGGAACCCCGACGGAAAGTAATCCTGTGATTCGGATTAACACCACGAAAACTAAATCAAATAATATAATTACTAATGCGACATTTACATATCAATATGATGACTCTCAGATGCAACCAAAGGAACCGTGTAACGCCTTTACTTTCTTAACCGATGAATCTTTACCGCTTTATGTAACTTGTGCTGTCAGTTTCAAAAATGTCAAAGGCAACGATCCAGCGAAGTCGGTATTGGTGAAAGTGCAGGTTAAACTTTCTGGCAATATTAACGGTAATACAGTGGCCGCATAAGAAATGTTGAACATCGTTTGACGTTCCCCGCGCGACATGATAAAATTGAATATGGAAAAAATGGATGCAAAACAATTAGAAACCGAAATTTGTGCGGCGATTGCCAAACAATTACGTAAACCCGTGGCGGATGTGACCCCCACCAAAAAATTGAAAGAAGATTTGAACGCCGACAGTTTGGATTTGGTCGAATTGATGATGAATTTGGAAGAACAATACCACATCACGATTGCGGACGATGATTTGGTGAAAATGCAAACCATTAACGACGTGGTTGATTACATCGCGAAAGTGATGAAATAACCGCGGCACCGTGCGACATACACATAGATGTGTCTGTCACGGGGGTGCTTTTGATTTTTCTTTTGTGCAACGGGTTGATGATACTCGGTGCTTTTTTTGTGGGGTGTTTTTCGGTATGGGCACCCGTGTTGCCCGCGGGTGCGGTGGCGTTGTTGGCCGCGGCAACGGGGCAAACCGAAATGGCGGTCGGGATAATTTGGGGCACGGTGGCCATCAATTTGGGGTGCCTGGGTCTTTTAAGTTTGGGTTGGAACGTGCGTGCCGACCGCGCCCATGGGTGCAGGCACGGTTTGTGGTTGACCATGGGTTGGGGCGTGTGTTTGCTCGCGGGACGCAGTGGCACTTTGGGGGTGTTCACGGGGGTAGGCTTGTTGGTGGTGGGGTTGGTGGCGTTGTGGCTGTGGCTGCGCCAACCAAACGACCAACCAACGGTATGTCCCGACCAAAACAAGGCTGCCCCACGCGCGTGGTGGCAATGGGTCGTGTTGGTGGGGGCGGTATTGGGCATCATCGTGGGGTCGTGGGGTGTGGTTTGGCAGCAAGCCACGGTGGAGGCGGTATTGGAACTGCCAACCACTTTGTGCGCGGTGGTGGTGACCGCACCGTTGTTGGGAATCAGCAGTTGGTTGGGTATCCGTCGCAACCGCCAATGGCAACCTGAACGTTTATTACGGGGCTGGTTGACGGCCAATGTTTTGTTGGCGACGGTGGGGTTGGGGTTGGCGGCAATTTTCAGTGGTGGACTGCGGTTGACCGCCAGCACGGTGGGAATTACTTTGCCGTGGGTGGCGGGCATGGTGGTCGTGTCCATGGTGATGTTATTTTTACCACGCAAAACCGCCCGTTGGTGGGGTGGCTTGTTGGTGGGGATGTATCTGGCTTGCTTGGTCAGTTTATTTTGGTAAGGTATTGCGCCAAAGCCGCGATGTCGTGCAAGGCAAAATCGGTTTGTGTGCCCGTAGCCAGGTGTTTGACACGGCATTGACCGCGGTTGATTTCGTCCACGCCCAGCACGGCCGCACACGCAATTTGGGTGGCGGCGGCGTATTCCAGGGCTTTGCCGACTTTGGGTTTAGCGGTCCACAACATGGTGGGGATGCCCAACGCGCGTAATTGGTTGGCGATCTGGTGACATTGCGGGGCTGTGTCCATTGGTACCAACAGTAACTTAATTGGGTTCGCGGGCGGAGTGGCAGACAGTAAGGTGGTAATCGGTTCCAAACCAAACGACAGTCCGACCGCGGGGTAAGCCACGCCCGAATCCACAAAATTGGTAATGATTTGGTCGTAACGACCGCCACCGCCCAACGACGAAGTGTAACGGCCTTGGGCGTCAAAGACTTCCCACACCACACCCGTGTAGACGTTCAAACCGCGCGCCAACGACGGGGTAAATTGGCAGTACTGCGCCAAATCGAGTGCGGTTAATTGTGACCATAAATCTTTGATTTCGGCGATGCCCGTATTGTTGGGGAGCAGGCGCTCCAATGCGGGTAAATCTAACGCCACGGCGCTAAGCAGTTGTTGGGCTTGCTTTGCGGACAGGTATTTACCCAATTCGGTCAAGGTTTCTTCCTTGGTAATTTTTTTGATTTTATCCAACACGCCGATAACCGCGTCGTGGTGGTCGGTCACACCCAAATGTTGCAACAGCCCCGTCAGAATTTGGCGGTGTCCAATCTGGATTTGTGGGGTAATACCCAGTTGGCGATAGCAGGTAATCGCCAATTCTAACAGTTCGACTTCAATCGCGCGACTGCCGTCGCCGACCACGTCGACGTCACATTGGATAAATTCGCGCAAGCGTCCCGCTTTGACGGGGCCGTTGCGGAAAACTTTACCGATTTCGTAACGCTTGAACGGCAATTTCAAACTGCGGTTCAAAGCCATATATTTACAAAACGGGACGGTCAAATCAAAGCGCAAACCTAAGTCGCGCGCGCCTTGGTCGGACAGACTGTAAATTTCTTTCACGATTTCGGCTTGTTCGCCGTACTTATAGGTCAACAAGTCGCGGTAATTTAACATCGCGGTATCCAACGGTTGGTAACCGTACAAGGCAAAATTACGGCGTAAAGTGTCGGTGATGTGGTTGCGCAGGTTCATCACCGTGGGGTCGAAGTCGGTGACACCTTTCAAATTACGAATTACCATGGTTGCTCCTTAATGTGGTTGATGTCAAGTTTTTGGTATAAAACACAGATGTCGCCCAGCGTTTTGCCCGCCAGCCAAGATTCCACCTTGGCGGTGCCGACGGGGATAAAGTACTTTAGCATCGCGGTGGCGGCACGAATGACGGTGGTACATTCGGCAATGGTCTGGGGATCCAAAGTTTTCCACGGGGTGTGGTCGTTGAACCATTTATTGCCAAATGCGACCAAGGTCATCGCGGTGGCCAGGGCTTTACTGCACGCCCCGGCTTCAATTTGTTGGTTGAAAGCGGTACGTGTGTCGTTGATGGTTTGGGTGATGTTGGGGTTTGGACGCATGGCGGGAATCTTGCCGTCAAATTTGTTTTTAATGAAACTTAAGGTGCGGTTGACCAGGTTGCCATAATTATCAATCAATTCGCCGTTAACGGTGTAGACAAAATCTTCCCACGAAAAGTTTGCGTCTTTTTTATCGTTGGTGTTGCGCAAGAAATAGTAGCGAATCATGTCCACGTCAAAATTGTCAATCAGTTGGCGCGCGCTGATATAGTTGCCCGTGGATTTGGAAATCTTTTTGCCGTTCATCGTCAGGTATTCACTGCTGATGATGTAATCGGGTAAGTGCCATTGGTGTTGGTTTTCCGCCAGTAAGAGTCCTGGTAAAATCACGCTGTGGAACGGGATGTTGTCTTTGGCGTGGACGTAGTAATGGCGTTTCGTGGTTTTGTTGTCGTCCAGCAAAAATTCTTGCCAATTGGGCTTGACGGCTTGGGTGGCGGACAGGTAGCCCAGTACATTTTCCGCCCAAATGTAAATGCGTTTGTCGGTCGTATCGCCCAATAATTTGGTCGCGTTCGCGGGCAAGGGTACACCCCACGTGATATTGCGGGTAATCGCACGGTCGACCAAACCTTCGTGTAGGTATTTGTTGGTCATCCCGACAGCGTTATTGGTCCATTGTTTTTGTTTGGCTTGCAGGTTGGCTTCAATCGCCGGTTGCAAACGGCTTAAACGTAAGTAAATTTGTTGGGTGTCGCGCATTTCGGGTGTGGCACCGCATAATTTACAGCGGGGTTCTTGCAAATCTTCGGGTTCCAAAATTTTGCCGCAATGGTCGCAGGAGTCGCCTTTCGCGGGGTTACCACAATGCGGACAGATACCTTCCACGTAGCGGTCGGGTAAATATTGTTGACAATGGGTGCAATATAATTGCGGTACAGTCTTTACAAAAACGTGGTCGGTCTTATATAAATCGGCGTGAAAGTTGGCGGCAAATTGTTGGTGGGCAGGACTTAAAGTTGCGGTGTAATTATCAAAGGTAAAACCGAGATCGGTGAAGTCGCGTTGGTGGCTGGCAGCATATTTTTCCGCAATTTGATTGGGGGTCAAGTTTTCGGCTTTGGCGGTTACCAAAATCGGTGTGCCGAAACAGTCGCTGCCACTGACGAAACTGACCGCTGCACCGTGGTCACGGTAGTAACGTGCCAGCACATCGGCGGGCAAGGACGACGCAATGTGACCAAGGTGTAAGTGTCCGTTGGCATAAGGCCACGACATTCCAATCAAAACATTTAATTTCATTGGGGCAGGGTAACACATTTTGCCCTAAACGACAATTACAATCTTGGTGGTCGTGCAATTATTGACAAATTGTGACGGTCGTAATAGTATGATAGTATCAGAAACAAAACAGGAGGTTATGATGCCAAGTGGTCATGGACATAGCAGCGGGGGACATTTCGGTGGTGGGTTTTCGGGCTCCCGTAGTGGTGGACACTTCGGCGGCTCCCGCAGTGTGGGCTCGCGTCCTTTGGTTTCGTTTGGTGGGCGTGGTTGGCGTCATCCCCACACGATGATTTTCTTCGGTCGCCCTGTGTACTTAGGTTCGGCACGGGCGGGGACAGTTTCAATTTTGGGTGTGTTAATTGTTTTGGCCATTATTGCGTCGGTGATTATGGGCATCGGTTGGGCGGGTGTGCAAGAAGATTTAACCACGATTTGTGATGATTATGCGTTTTACCAACAAATGGCGTTGGATGCCGCGGACGATGAAGTGTATCAACTGACAGCCACCGTCACCAGTTACAAACAATACCATGACAGTGGTAAATATTGCTTGTTTTATACGTTTGAAACACCAACGGGCTATACCGTGGAAGGGTTTACTTTCTACGTTTATGATTACAACACCGCCCATCAATTAAAAAGCACTGGGGTAGTGATTGCCTTGGATACACCCAAATACCAAACCACCGCGGTGACCGACTCCGTCCCATTAGATTTCAAGGACACGGTTTTAACCGACGATGTCGAATATGTGGAATATTTAAGTTTGCGCAATGGTTTACGCACGGGAACATTGGTGGCGTTAGGTGTGACGGCGGCTTTGATTGTGTTGGCGATTTTGGTGCCGTTAACCGCCAAAAGGGCGACCGCCGAACAATTGGCCGAAAATGCCAAAACGGACAACGGTAGCACCACGAGCACAGCGAGCAACACCAACCACGGAACTTGGCGTTGTCAATATTGCAACACAGTTAATGACACCAGTAAACAAAACTGCGAAGGCTGTGGCGCACAACGGCAAAATTAGTTTGCTTGAAATGTGGCTGTCGGGTAATATATAAGAATATGGCAATCAATATTGAACAATGGTTGAAAGATAATACTGTCGATTTACAAGGACGTGTCGTCGCGATTGTCGGCGCGACGGGTGGTTTGGGTACCAAGGTGACGCGTTACCTGTTGAAAACGAACGCAAAAATTATCATGCTGGATCGTAATGTCGATAAGATGAACGCCTTTGTCAAGGAACTGACCCAAGAATTTGCGACGGCGGAAATTGACACGGTGCAAATTGATTTAAGTCAAATGAAAACGGTGAATGCAGCGGTGGAGCAATTGATTAACCGCCGCATTGATTGTTTGATCTTGAACGCAGGGGTTTATAACGTTCCGCTGGAAACGGGAGAATTGGGCTATAATAATGTTTTCCAAATCAATTTCATCAGCCAGTATTATTTGGCCAAACAATTGCTACCCGCTTTGCAACGCACCAAGGGGAAAGTGGTAGCGGTTTCCAGTATTGCCCACACGTACGGTCAATTGGATGAAAATGACATTGATTTTACCAAACACCAAAAGAACACCAAAGTTTATGGTAATTCCAAACGTTTTTTAACGTTCGCGTTGTCCGAATTGTTTAAGGACCGTGAAGACGTGCGTTTGGCAATCGTACATCCAGGGGTTACTTTGACGCCAATGACGAACGCCAAAAATAATGCTTTCATCCGCGCGACCATGAAAATGTTCTTTCCGAAACCCGAAGTGGCGGCGTTAAGTATTGTGCGGGGTGTGTTCTTGGATATCAATTATGACGAATGGATTGGCCCCAAAGTGGCCAAAATTTGGGGTGCGCCCACAGTGTCAAAATTGCCGACGGCGACCGCGGAAGAACGCGCCAAGATGTATAACATCGCGGAAAACATTTGCAAGACATTGCAAATTGCCAATCAACACTAATAATCACAATTTGTTCGCAACAGGGTCTTTACACGGGGCAGTGCTTGCGGTATAATTCGGTATGGAGCGTGAAGAACGGTTACAATATTTACGGACACAATTTCGCCTGACTTTCCGCAGTGGTGAGGATTTAATCATGGCGAATCAGGTTGCAGAAGATGAGGACGAAGATTACGATTGTGTCACCGCCGCATCTTTTGATGAGATTAACCATCCCGACGACGCCGTTGATATGGAACAATGGCGTGCCGATTTTCGGGCAATCAATGCCGAAGATGAATTCATCGAATTGTGCTTAGAATTTTATCAGGGGATGTTGGTGGAAACGCAGGCTAACCGTGGGCTGCGCGAATGGAAGACGATTACCTATGAGATGTTGGGACAAGAATTACCCAAAACTCAGAAACGTTACCGTACATTTCTTAAAAACGGGGTGTGGGTGAAAGACCCCCGTGGACGGATTAAAAAACGCAATTATTATTTGAAGCGCAGTAAAGCCGCAGCGGAACATTCAAATGCGGTCGACCAAATCACGGACAAAATTCAAGCCAAGATTGCGCAATTAAAACAAGAACTGGCACAAATCAAAGCGACGCGGCAAGTGAAACCAATCAAACAAAATTTACAAAAAACCCTTGACAATGGATTTTCACTGTGATAGATTATGGTTATCGTGTTCAGCAATGGGCACGGTGGTGTTCATTGAAAACTTAATACTTTGTACACATTTGTATAAGATTGTAGGTTTAATAAACACTATATCTTTGTCAATTTATGTCAGTCAAGAACTGAGTTATCAAATTTAATTTTAGAGTTTGATTCTGGCTCAGGACGAACGCTGGCGGCGTGCTTAATACATGCAAGTCGAACGGATATTGTAGCAATACAATATTAGTGGCGGACGGGTGAGTAACGCGTAACCAACCTGCCCTTTACAGGGGAATAACACTTGGAAACAGGTGCTAATACCGCATATGACCACAACACGGCATCGTGAAGGGGTAAAAGTTTTATCGGTAAAGGAGGGGGTTGCGTATCATTAGTTAGTTGGTGGGGTAACGGCCTACCAAGACGACGATGATTAACCGGCCTGAGAGGGTAAACGGTCACACTGGAACTGAGACACGGTCCAGACTCCTACGGGAGGCAGCAGTAGGGAATATTGGGCAATGGAGGCAACTCTGACCCAGCAACGCCGCGTGAATGAAGAAGGTCTTAGGATTGTAAAGTTCTTTTATAGCAGGCGAAAAAAATGACGGTATCCTATGAATAAGCCACGGCTAACTACGTGCCAGCAGCCGCGGTAATACGTAGGTGGCAAGCGTTGTCCGGAATGACTGGGCGTAAAGGGAGCGTAGGCGGCGCAACAAGTTAGGAGTGAAATCCCGGGGCTTAACCTCGGAACTGCTTTTAAAACTGTTGTGCTTGAGTGATGGAGAGGAAAGCGGAATTCCTAGTGTAGCGGTGGAATGCGTAGATATTAGGAGGAACACCAGAGGCG
>JAMPCO010000017.1 GCA_023666145.1 Prevotella sp.
AAACAAACAAACAAACAAACAAACAAACAAACAAACAAACAAACAAACAAACAAAATTTAATGTAATTTTTTTGCTTTTGGTTTTGGTGGTCTTTGGTCTGTATCAAGGTGGGGTTGCATTGATTTTTGCCAATCGCCCCGTCGCCGCCGCCGAACCGACCTATAAGAAGTATTATGTTACGAACGTGGGTGGAACCCCCACCACCAACAGCAGTTCCTCTGGACACACTGCGCTTTTGGGAAAAGGTGTTTACCATTGCGGGTGGACCTTGGACGGTGAAAATTTGGTCGACCCCGACACCATGACCTTGACCGCGGATACGGTCTTTTACGCGATGTACGCCCCCAGTGCTTGGGAATGCGCTGGGTTTAACTATAATTATGGTAATGGACACACATGGACGAACGGTACCGACATATATTATTCGTTTGGTAACGCTCAATATCGTCTGAATGGTAAGACATGGGAACCAATGACTTGGACAGGGCTTACCAGTTTCTATGGTAATTCTATTTGGACGGACGGTACCAATATTTATTATTCGAATGAAAGTAGCCAATACCGCTTAAATGGTACAATGTGGGAGCCAATGACATGGACGGGGTTAACCAGTTTTTATGGTTATCATGTTTGGACGGATGGTACGGATATTTATTATTCGAATAATAATAGTAATCAGGGTCAATACCGCTTAAATGGTACGACGTGGGAGTCAACGGTTGGGTGGGCTAATAATATCCGTGGTATAAACACTTGGTCGGACGGTACCAATATTTATTATTCGGATGGAAGTACCCAACTCCGCTTAAATGGTACGACCTGGGAACGCATGACATGGTCGGGGTTAATCAGTTCTTGGTCGGGTGCAACCTCTTTTGAGGGTTGTTATGTTTGGACGGATGGTACCAATATTTATTATTCGAATGGTAGTAAACAATACCGCTTAAATGGTACAACGTGGGAAGCGTACCCGATCATTACAAGAGATGGTGCCAATGGGACATACGTTAATCGTGTTTGGACGGATAACGGACGTTTTTTCACCAATGTTTCTTGTAGACCGTACCGCGGTGAAGCCAATACATTGGGCAATATTTATTATGAAAACCAAGTCTATATGCCGTCGGCGGCCGACGAGAAGGTTTATTACAGTGTCAGCAGCGACCAAATCACCACGAACTACAACGGTAACGAACAACGCCTGGAACAGCAAGCCACGCCGCCCGCATGGTACACGGACGACATGACACTGACATATCATTCAATGTATAATTTGGGATACATAGGTTATGATGCCACACCTTTAACCACGGTGCAAGATGCTGGGCGTTACCTGGTGGCAGCCACCCAAACGGACGGGGACACGCGTTACGTGCAATTGCACTCCTATGAAATCGAACGAATGCCGGTCAGCGGCCAAATCAACTATACCAATTGGCTTGACGGGCAAACGCCTACGTTGCCGACGGTGGAATTTTTGACCGCAGACGGCACATCGTTAACTTTGCCGTATACGTTGTTTGCCATCGGAATCGATTGGGCGGGGATGCGCCAAGCCGTCGCCGACCAAGGACTAACCGTTTTTGATGATAACGTTTTTTCCGCCTTGGCGGAACAATTTATAGTCGAGATGGCTATCAATGACCCCACGACCACATGGACGGCAGGGGCGACATATTATGTCATAGGTTGTGAACTGAATGACACTGACGACGATAATTACGACTTGACGATTGTCAACGCTTACGACGAGTCTCAGTACCCCAATGTAGCGGATTATGACATCACCACTATGCAGGGGGCGATTGATTATTATGAAGCCATGTACAAGATCTACCCGCATTTTATGGTCATGGATGCCAGCCAAAATTTTGCCACCGACGTGAACGCAGATTACAATGGGGCGGAACGGACTTTGGCGGAACTGCATCCTGCGTGGTTGGACGACAGTATCACCATCGTCGAGGCGCCAATCATGCGTGACGTGGGCGCATACCAAGTCACGCTGGAAAAAGATGGACTTACGCAAACCATTATCGTGAACATCTTGCCCAAAATGGTGGCGGTGAATATCGTTGGCAATGGTTGGGTGTTCGGCGAAGGCGAACAATTACCGACGGGTGTGCTGTCTGGTTTGATCACGGATGATGACGTCGGTTACACGATTAAGTATTACAATGCCGACGGCGAAGAAGTGGTGGATTTCCCCGCGGGTACATACACCGCGAAAATTGTCTTGTCGGGTGCGTCCGCGGCGAATTACGCTTTGACGGGTACCGTGGAAAAGACATTCCAAGTCAAGATGTTAGAAACGGCGGCGCCGACGGAACCAAATTCCCCCACGCACGAAGAAACGCCCCTGCAGCAATGGTTAGGTTGGGCGGTAGTTGGTGGTTTGGTGATTATTGGTGGCGGGGCGGTGGCGTTCTTGTTCATCAAGTTACGTAAACCCAAATTGCGTTCCGCCAACGCCTAACGACGCCCAGCAGTATTTCGTTTAGACCAGTAACTCGGTCGCAACGCTTTTGGCGGCGGCACGGGTAAGTCCGTCTAAATCATGCGAATGCACCATCAGCCCGTCACCTGCGTAGGCGTGGGCACCATTTTCAATAATATCAAGCGCAAACAAATTGTTTTTGACGGATAAAAATCGGCGTAAGTCATTTTTAGCAATCCATTTTACGGCGTGTTCGTTGCTTTCTTTTGCGGTTAAATTTTCGTGTTGGTCATTGTCAAGATGACAAAAAACAATGTGCAAAGTAGCGTGGCGGTTAACACCTTTGTAATCGGCGTAAAAGTGGTTCAAAAGCATGATGGGGTAAACACTATCGACCACAAGATTCGTATAACCCGTTTCTTCGGCGACTTCACGCACCGCGGCTGCCGCGGGTGATTCGTCGTTTTCGCGTCCGCCCAACACAAATGATTTGCAATTGCGGTGGAATGAGTCCACGCACAAATAACTATCATCGTGCCAATGTTTGACGACCACCATTACGCTTTGGCGTTTTTGAATGGGCAGGTCGGGGCGAATTGTTTGTGCACCCGAGCCTTGGAATAAGGGCGCGACCACTTGCTTCATTGGTAAATGGTAAGTTCGCGCGATTACAAAATGTTTTTGAATATGTGCGGGAATTAAAAGGTAAGGGGTTTTAGTTTTGGGTAACACTACCACGGGTAACTTCTCGTGGGTGAGCGGATGGAAGATGTCCACCGCAATCGCAGTTGGCACAACCAGCGCAGTGGCTCCATAAATCAATTCAGGACTTGCGATTTGGCAAGGGAAGTCTTCTCCAGTGGATGTCGGCAAATGAAGATTGAACATGAGTGCATGATAGCATAATTATCAAAAACAGGGTAGTGCCAAACAGTTTGGATAGTTTAATCCGCTTCGATGTTTTCCAATGGTATTTCCCATCATGGTGATGGCATGCACCACGTGTGGCGCCAGGTTGCGATTGTCAGTGCAGTGTGCATGATATGTTTGGTTTTATTAATGGTCAGCGTCGGGGTTGGCGTGTCCTTGTCATTTTCGTCCACCACGGATCAAGATGCCAATTTGCGCGTTAGCACCGCCGCCGCACCCACCATCTTGAACGGGGCATCGGTCGAGTACACAGGCAAATCCCAACAAATCGTGACCAATTTGCCCGCGGGGATGCGCTATGCAATCAGCACAGAATATATCGACCCGACCACAGTTGACGCGGGCAAAATCGTGCCGAAAGGATACGTGGCGTTGGACTATTTAAGTGGTGAAGAGATTCCCATGGATGCGGATGTAACCGTAGATTCTATTGATACTGGCTTTAATGTCACAACGGGGATGGTTTGTCGGTTTGATGCGGCAATTTTTGATGACGCTGGGGATTGTAGTATTTTCCAGGCCAGCAATAATTTTTGCTTCTTCACCGTGGACGATGGTTGGGGTCTTCGTGCTGGTAGTAAGAGTTACTGTTATTATGGTGGAAAAAAATATGGCCGTTATACCGTGGAATTTTCAACCATCAGTCAAAATTTATATTTGGAAATAGATCATCAACGATTATTTTGTTCTAATGAGGTTGTAAATTATAATGGTTTCAATTCGCGCGTTTATTTATTAGATATTGGCAACGCTGGTTGTATACATCCCCACGTTTATTTTGCTACCATGTGGGATAGTAATCATAAATTAGTCCGCGATTTTGTTCCCGTCCGTCGTGAGAGTGATGGCGTGCCGGGAATGTACGATGTGCACGAAAACAAATTTTACACCAAAAGGGGTACAAATGCTAACGCTAAATTGACGGCAGGCCGTGTTGTAAATGCGAGTTCCGCATTGAAAAATCTGGTATGGGCGGACAGTGTTAATGACTCGGCCAATCAAATGGTGCTGAAAGCCAACACCCAATATTATGTGTATTATTACACCCCGAACGGCGACGGAGAACAGGTGGTCACCCCTATGGCGGTGCAATCATTTACCGTATTGGGTCATGATTACCATTTTACCTTCGATCAATACACGGGTATTGCGACCTATATTTGCAACCCTTGTGGCGACAGATATCGTTCAACTTGTTTGGCAGGGGACGGCCACGATATGGTTCGAGTTATTGTTGGTGACGACGCTACGGGTTATACGTTACACTTTTGTCAGCGTTGCAATTACAGTAAATATCAAGCAAATGATTGTCACGGTGCATATGAACATAAAATCGTCATTGGCCTAACGTCGGAAGCATACAACACGCAATTGGTAATCTGTCTCTATAATGATTCCAACGAAATGATGGACATCCGTGACGTGATGGACACGATTTGTCCCGATACGCCGCAATTTGACGAAGGCGGTGTGCTGATATACAACCCGAACAACGCGCCCATTGGTTGCAGTGGGGAAGTCACGTTGAACACTAACTCCACCCAAAAATTTAACGTGCTTTACGCCATCGGCAAGCGTGTTGCCTCGCAGAAACAATTCAGTATCTTGGTTTATTTCAATTGGTTCGGTACAGGGGGAAACACCTCCCATTACTTCATCATGCGTGATGACCACATTGACAACAACGTTACTTGTACGGATACCGTCACGCGGGTTTAATTTGGTTCCATGGCGACGGCGTCGGTCGGTTGGATGTCGTTTCGGATGTAAACTTTGCGGTCGACTTTGTTTTGCGCGTAAAAGGCTTTGGCTTGACGTTTGGCGGTTGCACAGTAATGGTTTAAGGGGGCGTATTTTTTTTGGCTATGTTTGACCCAAGCGCCTTGGTGGTCTGGGCTGATCTCAAATTTATTGCAATAACCTTTCACGCCCGTGACAAAATAATAACGGTCGCAATCATCGATGGGCTGGCAACCGTTGTCTTCCCATTCCTTAATCACCATGTCAATCATTTTCAAGTAACCTAAAACAATCGGGTGTTTTTCGTCGTAACCGACGTATTGGTTTTTGGCGGTGATAATCGATTGCATATCGCCTTTGAATAAGGGTGATGACATACGATTTAACACCGTGTGAATTACTTCGATCGGGTCGGTGCCGTGTCCGGCTTCCCCGTAAAGCAATTGCGCCAACATAGCACGTTCTTCGTAAGAAACGCGCGATTGACGTTGGGCACGAAACTTGGCCAGGTTAAAAGCAAATTCTTGGCGTTCGGCTGTTGTAGGGCGGGAAAATTCTTTGAACGTTTGGTGGGAAGTGAAACCTTGGCGTTCGGTTTGCAAAGGTTGCGGAGCCAAGGAGAGCAACGCCGTCGCCGCAAAAACAGGCAACAATTTGGACAATTTACGCTTTGGTTTTGGCGCTGGTGTTGTCATTGGTGCCGTCGTTGTGTGGTAGTTAGTTGCTTTCTCTAATAAACCCATTCGACCAATATATATGAAAGTTCTTTACAAATCAAGTACTATTTGTTAAAATACTCAATTATGGCAGTACCAAAACACAAAGTATCAAAAGCACGTCGCAATACGCGCAATGCAAACAACAGTAAATTAACGGCTCCAACGTTAACCGAATGCAAACAATGCAAAGCAAAAATCTTGCCGCATGTCGTTTGTCCTGAATGCGGTTATTACGATGGTGTGAAACGCATCGAAACCAAAAACGATGTGAAAGCGAAAAAAGCCAAAGCGGCGGCTGAACGTAATGCACAGTAATCTGGTTGCGCCAGATTTAGCCATTTTGGTGGGCGTGGGTGTCAACCAAATTTTGTCGGTGGAAGACCTGGACGAATTGGCGTTGCTGTGCGCGACCTGCAATTTGCAAGCCGTGGGGCGCGTGGTGCAAAACCGCAAAGACGTTGACGTCACCTATTATATAGGTACGGGTAAAGTCGAAGAAATCAAAACTTTAATTGCGGAAACCAACGCTAACGTGGTGGTGTTTGATGTCGAATTGTCGGGCAGCAAAGTTCGTAACTTGGAGCAAGCGTTTGGTGTCCCCGTCTTAGATCGCAGCAAAGTAATTCTCGATATTTTCGCGGCGCGGGCGCAGAGTGCGGCGGGTAAGTTACAAGTCGAATTGGCACAGTTGCGTTACAATTTACCGCGCTTGATTGGTAGTGGTGGGTTGATGAGTAAAATGCGTAACGGTGTCGGGATGCGCGGGCCAGGGGAAAAAAAATTGGAACTGGACAAGCGTTTGATCCATGACGAAATCGCAGCCTTGGAACGCAAATTGGCGGATGTGAAAAAAGCACGGACGGTGGCGGGACGCCAACGCCACGGCGAACGGCGGGTTTGTTTGGTCGGGTATACCAACAGCGGTAAATCGACTTTGTTCAATTTATTAACTAAGGCGGGGGTGTACGCGCAAGACGAATTGTTTGCGACTTTGGATACGACCACGCGCGCCATTTATTTGAACGGCAAAAATTTTGTGTTGACCGATACGGTGGGGTTCATCAGCCGTTTACCGCACGAATTCATCCGTGCGTTTGAAGCGACTTTGGACGAAACGCGGGAAGCCGATCTCTTGGTGCACGTGGTGGATTGTGCCAATCCATCATACGCGGAACAAATTGCGGTGGTGAACCAAGTTTTGCAAAACATCGGGGCAGGTGCAATTCCACAGTTATTGGTTTTTAACAAACTGGATAAAAATCCCGACTTTGTGCCGCCCGACGGTGCGGTGGCAATTTCGGCAGTGCAAAAAATTGGCATCGACCAATTGAAAAATGAAATTTACCGTTTAATTTGAAATCTATCGACAAGTATTGAAATAAACGCTACAATATGGATTATGAATTTTATTGAAGAAGGTTTAGTCAAAGCCCAAAACCGTGGGCAAGCGATTGTTTTGCGTTACCCGCCCGAACCGAACGGCTATTTGCACATTGGACACGCCAAAGCGTTCAGCATTTCTTACGGCATGCGTTGCAAATACCACGGCAAAGCCAATCTGCGTTTTGATGACACTAACCCTGCCAAAGAAAACATGGAATACGTGGCGGGCATCAAGCGCGACTTGGATTGGCTGGGTGTAAAATACGACCAAGTCGTGTTTGCCAGTGATTATTACGAAAAATTGTACCAATTTGCGGTGCATTTGATTAAGCGTGGTTTGGCTTACGTGGATGACAGCACGATGGACGAAATCAAAACCATGCGCGGTGAATTGGGTATTCCTGGTAAGGAAAGTCCCTACCGCCAGCGCACAGTGGCGGAAAACTTAGATTTATTTGCGCGGATGCGTGCGGGTGAATTCGCGGACGGCAGTCGGGTCTTGCGCGCCAAAATTGATATGGCTTCACCGAACATGAACCTACGTGACCCAGTGCTGTACCGTATTAACCGCCAAACCCATTACCGCACAGGGAATCAATGGTGCATTTACCCGATGTATGATTTTGCGCACAGTTTAAGCGATTACATCGAACACGTTAGCAACAGTTTGTGCAGTTTGGAATTTGAAGACCATCGTCCTTTATATAATTGGTGCGTGACGCAATGCCAGGGTGCGTTGCCCGATTTACCCAGCATTCTCCCCGAACAGTACGAATTTTCGCGTTTGAACATTGAACGCTTCGTGATGAGCAAACGTTGGTTAAAACGCTTTGTGGACGAAAAGTTGGTGGATGGTTGGGACGATCCGCGGATGCCGACCATCAGTGGAATGCGACGTCGCGGTTATCCCGCCAAAGCGATTATGGACTTTGTTGAATCGACGGGTGTCACCAAAAATGTGATGACGGTACCATTATCGGCGTTGGAATATTATGTGCGCACCGAACTTGACCAAACCGCTACCCGTGTCGCGGTGGTGGAAAAGCCCATCAAAGTGAAAATCGTCAATTATGACCGCCACGAAACTTTTGCGGTCACGAACAACCCACATGACCCCGCCGCGGGTACCCATAACATCAGTTTCTCCCACGAAATTTGGATTGATGGCGATGATTACAGCGATAATCCACCCCCGAAATACAAACGCTTGGTGGTGGGTGGCGTAGTGCAGTTGCGTGGCGCGTACAAAATCAAGTGCTTGCGCAAAATTGGGGACACTTTGGAATGCGAAATTACCGACGAAAAAGCCAAAGGCGTGATTCAATACGTGGACGCGCAAGATTGTACGTCGATTACGATTCGGACTTTTGAACCGTTGCTAAAGGCTGGCACGGATTTGACCGACGAAAACATTAACCGTGATTCGTTGCACGAAAGTCAGGCGTACGCGGAAAAATGGCTGACCGACCGCAACGACGTGTCAACAAAATACCAGTTTGTGCGTAAAGGTTACTATGTACTTGACCAAAAAGACAGTTTGGTCTTTAATCAAACCATTAGTTTGAAGGAGGGTTATTAAAATGAAAATTACTGTTTACGGCGGAACCAATAACAAACATTACAGCGAGCAAGAAATTCAAGCCTGTCATGATTTGGGTCAATTTTTGGCGCAGAACCATTTTGAAATTTTAACGGGCGCGTGTGGCGGTTATCCTTATTATGTCGGGCGGGGTGCCGTACAGGTTGGGGGCAAAGTGATTGGCTACACACCCGCCGCCAATTTACAAGAACATTTGGAACGCTATCAATTTACCACGGACGGGGTCAGCGATTTAGTTTTTAATGAAAACATTTTGCCGACCAACAGCGAAAACTTTTTGAAACGCAGTATGGACATGACCCCGTACAGCGATGTGGTGGTGGCTCTGGGGGGCAGTTGGGGCACGTTCAGCGAACTGCTGTTTTCGTTTTTCGCGAAAAAGAAAATTTTGATTGTGGACGAATTCAAGGGTGCGGGCGAAATTTTTGACACCGTCAATGACTTTTTCCGTCAACGTGACAACAACCCCGATGTCGTGAACGGCGCCGAAATTATCCACGTCAAAGACTTGGCAGCCTTGAAAAAAATGTTGTTGCAAATGATAAAATAAGTCATAATATAAGGATATGACGTGGGAGTTAGTTTACATCCTGTCGGGTATCGCGATTTTGCCCGTGTTCATCATTGCGGTGGTCATTTCCATTAAAGTCACGACCGTAATTGAACGTTATCATCACATGACCGCGGCGGGGAACATTACCGCACAAGAATTAGTGCAACGCATTGCCAGTGAAAACCAATTAAACATCAAAGTGGCCACCGCTACCGACGCGGCGGGCGACCATTACGACCCACGGGACAAAACGGTGCGCTTGACCGAAAAAGTTTTGCACAGTACTTCGGTGTCGGCGTTGGCGATTGCGGCCCACGAATGCGGACACGCGTTACAAGACGCCCAAAACTACGCACCGCTGAAAATCCGTCAAGTGGTGGTGCGCGTCAGTAACTTTTCCAGCCGTTTGTTAACACCGCTGATTATTATCAGTTTAATCGCGTCCATCTTTTTAACAGGCATTGCGGGTGAAATTTATTTGCAATGGGTGTTGTTGGCGTTCTGCGTGGTTTATGGTCTCAGTGCGTTGGTCAATTTTATCACTTTGCCGACCGAGTTTGATGCTTCACGGCGCGGTAAGCAAATGTTGGCATCCATGCACATGATTGAAGGTGACGCCGAAAAACGCGCGGTCAACCAAGTTTTACGCGCGGCGGCCAATACCTATGTGGTGTCTTTCGCACTGTCGCTGGTTTATTTTTTACGCTATCTGTCGTATTTGATGTTACTGTTGGGACGCAGACGCGACTAACAAAGGAGTAGAGAATTATGAAAATTGGCATCGTGGGTTTACCCAACGTGGGAAAAAGTACTTTATTCAATGCGATTACCCGGGCGGGGGCGGAAGTGGCGAATTATCCGTTTTGTACGATTGAACCCAATGTCGGGATTGTGCCTGTGCCTGACCCGCGCGTGGATTGGTTGGCACAACATTACCACGCTAAATCGGTAATTCATTCCACCGTTAAATTTGTCGACATTGCGGGCTTGGTGAAAGGTGCGTCGCAGGGTGAAGGTTTGGGTAACAAGTTTTTGGCGCACATCCGTGAGGTCGATGCCATTGTCCACGTGGTACGCGCGTTTGACGACCCGAACGTAACCCATGTGGCGGGTGGCGCCAACCCCGAAAACGACATTGATACGATTAAATTGGAATTGGCGTATGCGGAAATTGACAAGCCCGTCATCTACGTGGCGAATTACAACGAAAGTGATATTGCGGACGACGGCGCCCACAATCCGCACTTTGCCAAAATTAAGCAAATTGCGGCGGCGGAGCACGCCCAAGTGATTGGTATCTGCGCCCAAGTCGAAAACGAACTGGCAGCGTTGCAAAATGATGACGAACGCGCCGAGTTCATGCAAATGTACGGCTTAAAACAAAGCGGTTTGGATAAGTTGGTGGTGGCGGGGTACCGTTTATTGGGTTTGATTTCGTATTTGACGGCGGGCGAACCCGAAGTGCGGGCGTGGACGATTAAAAACGGGGACACGGCACTGATTGCGGCGGGTAAAATTCACACCGACTTTATGCGCGGGTTCATCAAAGCCGAAGTAGTGTCTTACGCCGATTTTGTCCAATACGGCAATTTGTTGGCGGCGAAAGAACACGGGCGGGTACGTCAAGAAGGGCGCGATTACGTCGTGCAAGACGGCGACATCATCCATTTCAAATTTAACGTGTGATATTGTCGAAAACCGAAAAAATTGTTTGGCGTTTACGGGGTTATGGTTTAAGATAAAGTTATGCATTGGGGAAATCTGCTGTTGTGGGGGTGGGACGACCTTAAAACTGCACTTAATACTGGTCTTTCAGGGGTAATTTATTACCTGAAAAACTTGTTTGTTTCCTTATTGTATAACATTTGGCGCGTGTTGGCGTGGTTAGTTTCGGGTATCGAATCGGTTTTCCGTAATTTGGCGGGTATCGGGACCAGCAGCACCGATATGGTACAAAGCATCCTGAACGATAAAGGTGTCAGTGCGATTTTCCAAAATTTGATTGCACTTTCCATGGCACTGATTGTGTTTTTTACGATTCTCAAAATTATCCAAGAACATTACAAAGAAAAAGACGGCGGTAACCCGTACAAGATTGTTTTCCGTACGTTCAAAGGTGTGTTAATGTTCTTTTTTGTGCAAGCCGCGGTGGTGGTGGCCTTGTATGCTTCGCGCGTGATGTTTCGGGCTTTGGACGCCGCCACGGGAACACAGTCGTCCACTTCGATTGCGGGACAAGTGTTCAAAACCATGGCGGCGGATGCGAACCGGAAAGTGATCGGGCGCACCGAAGACGGTTGGACCAAAGATGCCATGAATATGTATTGGTCGCGGGTCGCGGATTCGCAATATGTGGCCGATGATGGTAAATACATGATTTTGGAAGTAACCGACAAGGCGGGCGTTGACACATCGTCGCGGGTCACCACGCAAGAATATTTGGACGCGTTCCCCGCTTACCGTTACGGTATCGTCAGTCAAGACGGCACGTCGGTCACCCCGTTGGCCACCTGGCTCAGTACACAGGATTTTGGCAGTGATATTGAAGACGACGTCATCAATAACGGTTTTGGTTTCCACCAATCCGATTATTGGGACCGTGGCGAAACGGACGGCTGGGACGACGATTTTGCCGAAACGGGTTACGCGTCGGTCAGTGCGGGCTATCAAAACGATTTGTTGCAGGGCGTTTCTTTGGCGATTCGTCCCACCATTGAATTGACTTGGTCGCCGATTGACATTTGGAACTATGGTTATATTTTGAAGGAAGATGCAGCCAAAAAAAAGGAATTTGACCAAAACGTGACCTTTGGTGGTACGGGTGTCTTGATTAAAATGAGTCTCCAATATGTGGATTATACAAAAGTCGCCACAACCCCCAAGTCTTTGGAAGAAAGCGCCAAGGTCTTTGGGATTAACATGAAAGGCGGGGTCAGTTTGCAAAACAGTAAAGCCTCCGCCAGTTTTTCGTTACAAATGTTTGAACCCGAACAATTCGCGAACATTTTGAAAACCGTTGTGGTCAACGTGGCGTATACCAATTTGGCGCAACGCTTGGTGGAAGCCATTCCCACTTTCCCGTCACGTTACAATGTGGGTCCCTTAGCGATTGATTTTACCACCACCTTTGGTCCCATCATCATGGATATGCTTGAAACTTGTATCAATACCGCCATGGGGTACATGATTCCCGAGGACGAAGATGGTAACCCCACGGTGACGGCGTTTGCGACCGACGGTGGCCAAGTTTCTGCGGGAGTTTGGGTGTCGGTTAACCCGAAATCAAAATACTTCCCCTTGACGATTGAACAATACAAAATTGATGGTAACTTCAAAGACCTATGGAGTCAGTTGGTCGATAATTACGAAAGGTTCATCCATCAATTGGAAGTTTCGAACGAAGGGGCGTGGGATGCCGCTGACGGCTACAAAGAAGTGATACAACAAATGGACAAAAATATCATCGGGCAAGAAAATTGGCAAGCCTACAAAGCCTTGATCGACAAATACAACGATGTCGCGCGGGACAGTATCGTCCGCTTGGGCAGTTGGTTACAATTGTGGGAAGATGCGAGGGCATCCGCGAATGATGATGACACACGCAACCAATATGTGGCCGATAAGAGTAAAAATTCGTTCCATACCTTATTGGATTTGGAAGACCGCATCCGCAATGAATTTATCAATCTCGTGGACATTTATCAAAGCAACATCTATCACGCATACCCCAGTTCGTCTTATGCCGATCCGAAAATCACGATGCCCCTTTACCAACCCATTTTGGAACTCCATTTGACCAAAAATGCGGCCTCGGCGTTAGCAGTATCGGATATTCGCGATATGTTTAATGGTAACACGTCGAAAGGCACGATTAAAGTCAACCTGCTGATTGATGATAATTACCGCGAAGCGGAGAATGTAGCGGGTATTTACCGCCTGGTCGATTGGAGTCAATATGGCAAGTTATATTGGGATGATGACAATTTGAAAAACGTCGCGGATTTGTACAGCACAACCACCCACAGCAACGCCGTGTACGAAGTCCACGATTTGGGGGATTTGGCTTTCACGGCGATCGACGATCTCAATACGTCGCCCGATTGGGATGCGATGGGTGTGAAATACTTTATCAATAATTCCAGTATTTTCAAACAATCTTCCACCAAAAACGGCAGTACGAAATACAAACTTGCCTCCAACAGTTATTGGGGACCTTACGGGATTGTTGTCAACGATTCGGACCCGATTTATTATGCCTATACGGGCACCAATTTAGGCGTTACCAAGGATATTGTGACCGGTATTAAAGATGACTTGGCGGCCAAAAAAGAAGCCAATTTGGCGACCGCCAGTGTCCGCACGTCCAGCGCGGAAATCAACCTTACGACAGCCGCCAGCCAAAACGAAACCAGCCAAGCCATTGCCGACATGGCGAACGTGGATACGACCACGGAATTGGCCACCGATTTTGCCAAACACATTATCACCTTCCGCGAACTATATCCCAGCGATACCGATACCGAAAACGGTGACAAAAAGGTGATTGATTCGTGGGTGGAAACGAGCGGGGCGATTAACGTGCGTAACGACGGTAAAGTGCAAGCATTGTATAATTGGAGCGCCAGCCAAATTGACGATTACATGGCCGCCAGTCCCGACAGCCGCCGTTATTTGGTGTTGTCGCAAAACGGTTCGGTTGACCCGTCGTTATCGACGTTGGGTGCATATGTCGGTCGGTTCTCTTATTCGGATACCAGTACCGTCAACGCGTTGTACGATTTCGGCAGCATCAATTACGCGGTCGGTTACATTGCGATTGTTGTTGCCGCCGGGGTGTATCTGAATTTTTCGTTCGGGTTAATCCAACGTGCGGTCAATATGGCGGTCTTATACGTCATGAGCCCCGTCACGATTGCGTTCTATCCGTTCGACGATGGTCAACGTTTCAACCAAGCCTTCGTGTCACCGTTCTACAAAGAAGCCATCAGTGCGTACGCGGTGATTCTGTCTTTGAATTTGTTTATCGTGATGATGCCCGCGGTCACCAAAGCGGTGGAAAGCACCACCAGCAGCAGTATCATCGGTTGGTTAGGTTTGGTGGCATTCCTTTCCATGTTGCCGAAGATCCGCGACCAAATCACTTCGATTTTGGGCGCCAATAAATTGGAATCCAAATCGTTGCCCGATATGTTCAAAGGTGCCAAGAATACCTTATCGGAACCGTTCCAACAATTGAAAGATGTGAAAAGTGGGGCACTGAGTGCGTCGAAAAGATTACGTGAGGGTGTGAACCGTATGGCGGCTCACCGACAATTCAACAAAGATGCACGGATGAATCATTTGGAAGATTTGAAAGCCCAAAACAAATTGGGTTGGTGGGGACAACGTGAATTAAACAAATTGAAAGGCATTGACGCGCAACAACAACGCATTGACAAAGCACGCGCCACGAACAGTACGGCGGGATTGCGACCTTGGGATCATTTCCGCATGAAAAAACAAGACGCGATTGCGTCCATGAAAGCCCACAGTACCGTGAAAAAGATGGACGGCGAAAGTGACGAAGCCTACAAGGGACGGGTCGACGCGGAAAGGAAACGTTTGTTGAGTAACAGCGATTTTAACAAGTCGGTCAACGGCATCGTCAAATCCGCCAAGAATTTGGTGTTGTCGCCACTCACGGGTGCCAAAAAAGTTGCGGGCGGATTACAAACCGCCACCAATTGGTTGGCCAATACCCGTTTGGGTTATGCGGCGCGTACCAGTTTGGTGGGCGAAATGTTGAGTGCCGAATTCGGGGTCAACGGACGACGTGCGCACGACGAAAAATCTTTGTTGGGTGAATGGGGACGTTGGCATAATGTTGAAATGCGTGCGAACGCCATTAAAGACATCCAACGTAAGGACCGCAGTTACGCGGCCGCCAGCATGGGTTACAAAGACACGTTGTTTTCGGGATTGCAAATGTTTGCGGAAAAGACCAACCAAGCCGACCAGGCCTTTGCCGCGGGCGCCAAAGAAAATGTGGCCTTGACACAGGTGTCCGCCAACCAAGATACCAAAGCCAAATACACCGATTTATTGACCGCCAAATACATCCGTGAGGGTAAGAGCGCCGCCGAAGCCCGAGCCGCGGCGACAAAAGAAGTCAATAATAAAAAATGGGATGGAGTTAATTTGGCCAATGAATACGCCAAATTGGGTGGCGACCAAAAATACGCACAAGGGATTGCCCAGGGCTTGAAAGAATTCGAAGGCGCCAGTGTGGCGGTTGACTTCAAACAATTGACCGCCGAATTGAATGCCGCCGAAAAAGAGTTACGCATGAAAGCCATGATCGGCTCCAAAGATTTGCAAGTCCAAATTGCCACCAAAGAAAAGGACAAAAAGGCTAACATTGAAAATTACGCCAACCAAATGGCGGGAATGCTCAACAAACCCGAAGCCACGGGCAAAATCGCGCAGGCGTTGTCCAAGGTCAACCGCGATACATCCTTTGATGACATCGTCAGGCAAATCCAAAAACAAGTCGGTGATGTGGATGCCAAAGATTTGGAAAAAGCGTTGGCGGCCAATTACCAAGGTTTCATGGACGATGTCCAATTTAACACCGAATTGAATGATTTGAACATCGCGAAAACGGGCAGTGACCTGAACACCGCGGGCAACGATTTGTTCCGCAAAAAAATCGGTACGGGGGTCGACCAAGCCGCCACCGACGCGTTGGCACGTCATTTCCAAAATGTCAACGATGCGAACTTGAATTCGGTTAACCCCGAATCGTTGGGTTACCAAGTCAACGAGATTATCCATCAATATAAAAATGGTTTGGACGATCCCGCTTGCCGCGCCAGGGTGGATGAATTGACCAACCGTTTGCAAGCCGAATTGACCGCCGAACTCGAAAGATACGGTGCCCAAAACGCGAGTGCGATCCGTGAACACGATACTGCCCAAAAATTCCAACAAGATATGCGTGCGTTACCAACCAACGAAACCATGAAGGAATGGACGGAACAATTAAAACGTCAGTTCGAGGTCAACTTCGACCAGCCGACAGTGATGGCAATGTTGAAAGACGGCCATTATCAAGACCGCTTGACTTCCGCGGAATTGTCCTTGCTGGGTACCGAAATGCAACAGTTGGTGGATGCCGTGAAACGTCATGATACCGACGCCGCGCACCAAGTTGGTTTCGACCAAAACTTCGTGGACCAATTGGTTGCGTGGGAAAAAGCCGGTAACATGAAACGTTTGGAAAGTGTGCGCGCCTTAGGTGAAATGTATGTCGCCCATCTGGGTAATGGTATCAGTGACATGGGTGGTACTTCCATGGCGGGGACACAAACCGCCTTGGCCAAGATTTTCAGTGGGGCGAATACGAAAGTTCTGACCGACATGATGAAATCTTCCATCACCGCGAACGGCCATGATGAGACCCAGGCACGCTATGAAGTGAAACAAGTCTTTAACAGTGTCGACACCACTTTTGGTGGCCCCGAATGGGAACCCATTTACGGTCAAATCAGAGACATGAATGGCAAGGTCGCCACTAACAAAGACGAGTTTACGGCTGCCTTGAAAGAAACGATAAAAGCCCTGGATGAAGAGACCCGTAATTACGAAGATTACAACATCCAAAACAATTTGGATATCTTGAACCAATTCAAGGCGGAGAATAATGATAAGCAAGGCATCGTGACAGCAATCAATACGTTTGTGGCTGGTACCAGTAGTGCCATAACCGCGAATAAAGCCGCAAAAACGGTCAATGATACCCGTGACTTAATGAGCACATATACTGGCATGGCTTATGAGCAGTGGAAAGGCTTTGGTAAAGCCCCCATTGGTGACAAATAATAAGTGAGACCAGCCCATGAGTAACTATTATATTCCGCGCAAAACCAAAATCAAGACCATCTTTGTCAAAGGGTTAACTTCGACCGATTTAATTTGGCTGGTTTTCGGCGTTGGTCTTGTTGCGCTGCTGTTTGTTTCGGGTTTGATTCCGCTGATGGTTTTGGGGGCGGTAGTAGCGTTGTTGGTGCTTTTTGGTATGCTGAAAGACAGTGCGGGCGACCGCAAATACGAATCGTTTATCTGGTATTTCCGTTATCTGGCGTACCCGAAAAAATACGCCAAGGCGTTGGAAAAAGGCTACGTCGAAATGTCGCGCTTGGTGCCGTATACGGGCGTTCTGGACGACAAGTTCATCGATTATGGGAATTACGTGGCGTCGGTCATCGAAATTATGCCCGTGGAATTTGGCCTTTTGGGTGCCGAAGCGCAAACCATGTTGGTCAATAACTTAGGCAACGCGTTACGGCGTGTGGGCACCCAAAATTCGGGTAGTTTAATCGCTTTTGAAAAGCCGTTGCTGTTTGATAACTACATCGACAACGAAATTGAAAAATACGACCAATTGTCCAAGAACGTAGACCGCGGTACCTTTTCGCCAGAAGAATTGGAAGCGCGTGAAGCCGTCTTCAAATCGCGTGGACAAACGTTGGAGTACATGAACGAAGAGTCCAAAGTCTACCGCACAGGGTATTATTTGGTGATTTATTCTTATAAAAAAGACGAATTGGACAGCACCACATCCAGTGTGATGTCGGCGTTGGGGGCGTCTTTGCACGCGCGCCGTTTGCTGGGCAAAGATTTGTACGTGTTCTTACGCGCCAATTACAACAAGTACTTTAACGAAAAAGATTTCGACCATGTGCCGTTTGATCAACGCATCGAATGGACTTACCCCGAAAAAATCAAATTCGGCGTGAACAAATTTACCATGGACGGCGAACAAAAAACGACACTCACGATTACCGATTACCCGATGGACGTGGGCAGTGCGTGGTTATACACTTTTTTTAATTACCCGAATTGCCGCACAGTGATGAATTTTTCCCAAGTTTCCAAAGGCGAAGCCGAAAAGTTAATCGACCGTGCGATTATTGAAATGCGCTCACAAGAAAACAAAGGGAAAGAAAGTCAGAAGATGGAAAAGCAAAGCCAATTGCAAACCATCGAACAAATGCTGCAACAATTAAAGACGGGGAACGAACAAATGTTCAACGTTAAAATTCACATCACGACCGACGTCAAAACCGCGTCCGAATTGCGTCACGTTATCACTGAAGAAGGCTTCAAGTTCAGCAATAACTCGGGCAAACAAATCGACGCGTTCGTGTCCGCCAACGTTTCTAAATTGGACAAATACGATGCGGTGGAACGCGGCATGGTCACCAGCACCTTAGGCGCGTGTTTCCCGTTCGTTTCCGATTTGTTGATGGATGACAAAGGCATCATGCTGGGCAGTAATTCCAACCCCGTGTTTGTTGATTTCTTCCAACGTAACGACGTCCGCGTTAACAGCAACATGATTATCATCGGTAAATCGGGTGGTGGTAAATCGTTCGCAACCAAATCGATTTTGACGAACTTGGCGGCGGATAACGCGCGCATTTACATCTGCGACCCAGAAAAAGAATACTCCGTCATGGCTAAAAAATTACACGGCGGCATGATTGACGTTGGTAACGCGGGGCACGGACGCTTTAACCCGTTCCACATTTATCCGAATATGCTGGACGAAGACGACGACACGGGCGAAGAATTTGACGACAGTTTTGAAGGCCACCTGCGTTTCTTGGAAAGTTTCTTCAAAATCGTTATGGAGGGGATTCGTTCCGACGCGTTGGAAGCCTTGAACGGGTTGGTGAACCGCTTGTACACCATGAAAGGCATTGACAAATATACCGACTTTGCCAAACTGACCCCCGAACAATTTCCCGTGTTTGATGAACTGTACGATTTGGCGAAACGCAGTTACGCCCAAGCCAAAGACGAATTTTCGCGCATCAATTACCGCGTGTTGACGACGTATTTGGAAAAGTTTGCCGAAGGCGGTCGCTATTCGGGTCTGTGGAACGGCCCGAACTCAATTCGCACCGAAGAAAACTTTTTCGTGTTTAACTTTTTAACTTTGCTGTCGAACAAAAACGAATTGGTTGCGAACGCGCAAATGTTGTTGGTGTTTAAGTATCTGGAAGGGGAAGTCATCAAAAACCGTGAATTTAATAATAAATACCACACCAAACGCAAAATCATCGTGGTCGTCGATGAAGCGCACGTTTTCATTGACGAACAACGCCCCATCGCGTTGGACTTCATGTTCCAAATGGCGAAACGTATCCGTAAATACGACGGGATGCAAATCGTCATTACCCAAAACATTAAGGACTTTGTCGGTTCGCCCGCCATTGCCAAAAAATCCGCGGCCATTATCAACGCGTCACAATACAGTTTGATTTTCTCCTTGGCGCCCAACGATATGACCGACTTGGTCACGCTGTACAAAAATGCGGGTGGTATCAACAAACGCGAACAAGAAACCATCGTCGCGGCACCCCGTGGGCAATGCTTCTTTATGTACGGCCCCGTCGCGCGTTCCACGATTCGCATCGAAACCAGCAACGACATTCGTCAACTCTTTGAATAAACATTTTACTAACTTGGCAACGCGTGGGGAACCGCGCGTTTTTTGTTTGCTTTTTTGCCCCATCTTTCGTCCGAAAAAACGTGAAAAAGGACTTGACAAACGGGGGGGGGGGGGGTACCCTATCTTGGGGCAATTTATGCCCGTGGGAGTGAATCAAGCATGACAAAAATATCCAAACAATTAAAAATCGTGGTCGGGTGCTGGTGCGTGGCATTGGTACTGCTTTTGGCGGGGGTGTTGGTGTGCGTGAACTTGCCCGTGGATGCCAGCACCAACAGCGCGGGTGTGTTCGTTTTGTCGGCGGATGGGTTGGTTAATCCCGTGCGCGGAACGTGGGACGAATGTTACGCGATGATCAAAGCCGACCTCACAACGACGTACACGTTGACGATGCAAGGCGATTGGTATCCCACGCAACAAATCGTTTTGAACGACGGCGGCAAGATTATTTTGGATTTGAATGGTTACACTATCGACGGGAGCAACTGTGACTTAAATGGCAATACGGTTCAGTCATTTTTCACGAAAGATGATTCTTTGCTTGATGATGATCGTGATGAAACAAGCCCAGTGAAATTCATAATTAGGGATATGTCCTCTACGCAAACTGGCAAAATTGCTAAATTTCGTGATAATGTTATGACGCTCGATGATATGGATCTAGTTCAAATTGAAGGGGGAACTTTTACTGAAAATTACAAGTCGATTATTACAGGAGCGACTAATATCGTCATGACGGGTGGTATGATTACCCAAAATGAATTGGTTCATTACGTTTTTGCGACTTCGTCGTCAATCACCATCAGTGGTGGCGAAATTTGCGATAATTACGCCGCCATTAACATTGTGCATGGGATGAGTAAAGGTGCTTTCCAAATGTCGGGTGGCAAAATCCATCATAACCGCAACGGGATAAATGTTAATTCAGGGAGTTATGTGATTGATATTGTTGGTAATGTGTTCAACATGACGGGTGGTGCTATATATGACAATGTTGGTGCTGAAGGCGAACCGCGACCACAGGTTTCCTTGTTGACGAATCATCCAGCAACACTTGATGCCACGATTACGGGTGGAAAAATTGTGGGCGATATTGAAATAACCAGTGGGGCAATTTTGGTTTTGGGCGACAACATCGAACAGACCGCGGACGGGTATTTTGAAAAGGTACATGCTTGGGGCGATTGGATCATTGACGCCACCGCCACCGACGATACCGCCGGCACGCGCCACCATGAATGTGTGACGTGTTACGAAAAAACCGCCGACGAAAGCATCCCGCAGTTGGTTTTACCCGCGATTGAAGTCACGTATGACGGCACGAACCAAGAGATTAAATATTTGGGTACGCCGCCCGCGTGGTTGACCGATGACATGGTCATTACGTACACCCAAGACGGGCAAGCGGTGACCGCGGTACAAGATGTAGGTACCTACACGGCAACCGTGCGGGTTAGTGACTTCGAACGCACCACGACCGTGACCGTGTTACCCCGTCCCATTACAGTGGACAATTTGTTGGTCAAAGACCGCGTCTACAACGGCACGACCAGTGTGACTTTTGATGACGATAACGTGAAAATTACGGGCATTGTGGCGGGCGACAGCCCCAACGTGTCCGTCCAATGGTGGGGGCGTTACGTCGATAAAAATGTGGGTACGGACAAAATGGTGACGGTGACTTTGGATTTGAGTGGCAATCAAGCCCATAATTATACGCTGGTCAAACAATACACCACTACCGCCACCATAACCCCCCGTACGCTTACGATTACCAACATTAAGGCGGTGGATAAAGTTTATGACGGAGATACCCGTGCGATTTTGGATTTAAGTAAGATTACGTATAACCCACAAATTTATACAGGGGACGATGTGACCGTATTAGTTGTGGGAGAATACGCGCAAGCCAACGTGGGAACATGGAAGGTAACCCTGAATTACGATTTAGGTTTGGACGGTGCGGACAAAGACAATTACCAAATCGCGCAAAGCAACAACCAAGTCGACGTCACCGCCAGCATCCAACGTCGTGCATTAACCATTGCGATTGACGACCAAACGGTCAAGGAAGGTGAAGTCTTAAAAACCCTTACCGCCCGTGTGACCAGCGGTAATTTAGTGGGTAACGACAAAATCACGGATTTAATTACATTGTCGTTATCCTTACCCGACGCAACCGACCCGAACAATTTACCCGCCGGTAAGTACCAGATCATGGGCGCAATGAACGACAACGAGATTGCAGCCAATTACCAAATTACGCTGAACGGCGTCGGCGAATACACGGTCTTGTCGGACACGGACTTCGATGCCTTACAACCGCAGACCACCCCCGAAGATGACGGGAACTCCTGGCAAACCGTGCTGATTGTCACCGCGGTGGCGGCGGCGATTGGCGCGCTGGTCGGTGTGGGCTTGGTGGTGCGCACGTACAGCACCCGCCGCGACACGAAGAAAGAGAGCAAAAAGGACACCAAAAAGCCCGACAAAAAACCCACGGAGAAAAAGAGCAAATAAAGAGCCA
>JAMPCO010000018.1 GCA_023666145.1 Prevotella sp.
TGCTTGTCGGTGACATTTTCGGTGGTTGTGACCATGTTTAGTGGTAGATTAACATTGATTCAATTGGCTGTCAAAATATCATTCAATGATTACAACATACGGTCTTCGCGGCCTTGTACGTAGCGGTTGTTTTCGTCTGCGTTCGGGTTGGTGATTTTGTACGTGCCGTAAAATTCATAACTTTCGGGGTCAATTTCAACCGTGTTGCGATAAACTTTCGGTGGAATTAACTT
The DNA here is from genome assembly GCA_023666145.1 of Prevotella sp. GTDB lineage: Bacteria > Bacillota > Clostridia > Christensenellales > UBA1242 > RGIG8050. The sequence continues at coordinate 234 of JAMPCO010000018.1, forward strand.
GAAATTGTGTTCGACGTAGTTTTCAAAGCCCAGTTTGCCTGACCATTCACGCGGGGCTTCTTCTAAGAAAAAATGGAAATCTTTATGGGAAAGGTATAGGGCAATCTTCCATGATTTGAAATCATTAATTTTGCGTTGCGGTGCGCATTCCTCGACTTTTAGACCAGTTTCTTTGATAAAATCAAACGTGCATTTGGTTGCATCTTCTTTGAAATTGTGTGATAAACATAAACCCTGAAAATAGCCAAACAAGCGTGAGTTAATTTGGTAATCGTCAAACTGTTGATTGCGTAAATTCAAAACATGGCCTAAGCAATTAACAAGATTAGATACTACCATGCCGTTTTCTAATTTAGTACCATAAGATTCATTGCCGCGTGCTGGTCGATAACCATCCTTGAAAACTTTGTATAATTTACGGAGCAGGTGTTCACGGTCTTCGCTTTTATCGACAACAATATCCGCTTGACGGATAAAATTTCGTAATCGATTGCTGTATTCCATTGCCAAATTATATAATAGCAAATTCGCTTTGTAAATAGTGAACGTCAAAATTGATTTGATAGTCTGTCAATTTTCGTCTATCATATAAAATATGATTAACCTTTTTACGCCAGCGGAAATCGTTGCCGCACTTGATGAATATGTCATTGGTCAAGATGATGCGAAACGTGTTTTGGCGGTGGCAGTTTACAACCATTATAAACGGGTTAAATTTGCCCAGTCAGGGGAAAGCGGTGGTGTTGAAGTTAAGAAAAGTAACGTGATGATGTTGGGACCAACTGGTTCAGGTAAAACGTTGCAAGTTACCTCTTTGGCCAAAATTTTGAATACCACGTTCGTCGTGGCCGATGCGACCGCGATTGTGGCTTCGGATAATGTCGGTGACGAAATTAACAAAATGTTAGTCAAATTGTTGGATAAAACCAATGGCGATGTGCACGCCGCCGAAATGGGGATTGTGTTCTTAGACGAAATTGACAAATTGGTAACTGGTGTCAACCGTATGAAAGGGGAAAGTATCCAACAAATCATGTTAAAAATTGTTGAGGGTACGATTGCCGAAGTTCCATACAAAGGTCAAATCGTCAAAATGGATACCAACAACATATTGTTTATTTGTGGTGGGGCGTTCGTGGATTTACCAGGGATTGTGCGTACGCGTATGGGCGAACGTGACACCATTTTACTCAGCGATTTTGATATCTTGAAACAGGTTGTAGCGGAAGATTTTGCGACGTTTGGGATGATTCCCGAATTTTGCGGTCGTTTTCCCGTGGTGGTGGTTTTAGAGGCGTTAAACCGTGCAGCCTTGAAAGAAGCGTTGGTCAAGCCCAAAAATTCGTTAATTTCGCAATACAAAAAAATGTTAGACGTGGAACAAGTCGAAATTGAGTTTAACGAAGCCTGTATCGATAAAATCGCCGAACTGGCAGAGAAATTACAAACGGGGGCGCGTGGTTTGCGTACGGTTTGTGAACGTTTCATGACGCGGATTATGTTTGATATCCCAAATGAAAAAAATTTGAAAAGAATAACAATTACCCCCGAAGTGGTCGAAGGCAGTGCTAAACCAATTTATGAGTACAGTGTTTCGCAGACAAGTGCCGAGTTAACGCCGATGATGCCGTTACCGTTGCGCGCTACGACTGCGGACATGGACGAAGGTGAAGGAGTAAACATTGGAAAAGGTTATTGATTATCCGAACGGTGATTCGTACACGGGTCAAATTGTGGACGACAAAAAAGATGGGATTGGGGCGTACACTTATCGCAGTGGTGCGCGTTACGAAGGACAATTCCAAGGCGACCATCGTCACGGTCGTGGCTTGTATTATTATACCAACGGCGACATGGTGGTTGGTAACTGGGAGAATGACACATTGCAAGGCAAAATCGTCTATCGTTTCGCCAATGGCGACCAATACGAAGGTGAAATTTTGAACCAACAATTCCATGGCAAAGGAACTTATCGTTATCACAATGGTAATATTTATCAAGGCGATTTTCAAAACGGACACCAACACGGCAAAGGTATTTTAATTTATGCTAACGGTGGACGTTACGGTGGTGAATGGGTTAACGGCAAACGTCAAGGACAAGGTATATTGGATTGTGGTGATGGTAATGGTTATCAAGGTGGATGGGTAAACGACCAACGCAGTGGTAAGGGACGTCAAATGTTTGCGAATGGTGAACAATTTATCGGTGAATGGAAAAATAACCAAAAGAACGGTCAAGGTTTGTATTTATACGCCAACGGCGCGCGGGAAGAGGGACGTTGGGAAAAAGACGTTAAGGTCGATTAGTCTTTGTGATCTTGGATGGCTTGCACGGCCATGGCATCACAACGATTGTTGTATTCATTGGTGCTGTGACCTTTGACCCAAACGTAAGTGGGGGTAAATTTTTGGTTTAATAAAATCAGTTGCTCCCAAAGGTCGCGGTTGGCTACGGGTTGTTTGGCGGCGGTACGCCAACCTTTCATTTGCCAATTATCAAGCCAATGGTTGTTGATAGCATCGACGATGTATTTACTATCGGTGTAGACCGTTACGGGCAATGTAACAGTTTTTAAGGCGGATAGTCCTTGAATGACTGCGGTCAATTCCATGCGGTTGTTGGTCGTATTCGGTTCAAAACCAGACAGTGGTTTTTCGTTTCCGTTGTACAGTAAGACTACACCCCAGCCACCAGGACCTGGATTACCACTGCAAGCACCGTCAGTATAAATCGCGATCGTATTTTCCATGTCTTTATTGTAACGTGTCAAATTTAGTCTTGACAATTAGAAATCGTGTGAGCGGAACCTGCGAATTAGCACCCAATACAATATAATGGTAATGATGAGCATAACGGGGAACGTGAACCAAAGGTTGTACGCACTGGGCATTGGTGCAAAAAGCAATTCGGCACCGAAATAACGAATGGGGTCCAAGCCCATGAACGGAACAAATTGGTAAAACCCTAAACTGCCGAGTAACCCGTTCGCCAGGACAACCAAAACACAAATCAAAGCAGTGAAACCAATAATGACAAAAGGTTTCGTTTTGCTAAATGAAAACAAACCGCAAATGGCAATTAAAGGTAACAATTTGAAAATCAAATTCAATAAGTAAATTAAGAAATAACTGAAAGCGGGCATGGTTAAAATCGTGTTACCATTAAACAAACATAAAATGTTGGGGCTGACGTAGGCGTGGAAAAAGAATAAACCGCAAGTCAAATAAACGCCAGTTAATAACAAAAGTGCAAGTACTGTAATTAACATAATCACCGCCATTTTAGTCAAAATAATCGTGGAACGCTTTTTGCCGGCTGCGACAGGTGTAATCATGGTACTTTGGTAATTGTCGGTAAAGAAAGCACACGTAGCCCATATCATAACCAACAATGCTACGGGAATCATTGCCATTTCCATGTTAGTAAAAACGAAATCAAACAAACTGACTTGGTTGGTCGCGTTGAAAATATTACCAAAGACAAACGGTGTCCCGAAATCATCGGTCGGGTGTTCCAAACGATAACTGGCTAACTGACAGGCACGTGTTGACGTCGTTACGTCTTGATAATCGCTAAAACCTTCGTATTGTGATAAATTGCCACTGTATGAGGATGTGGTGGCAATGGCTAACCAGAAGCGGTTAGCGGCATAGTCATAGGCATCGGTATAATCGAAGTCTGTTTGGTTGGCGGGGTATTTATCGAAAAAAGTTTGTAAGGCGGTCAAATCTTCAGCACTCATCATTTGAATATAAAACAGGTCAGTTAAAATGGTTTGTAAACTGGCAGATTCCCATGCGTTGTTCGTTGCTTTCAAGCCGTTGACGATGTCGTTCTTATTGCTGTAATTGGCGGTAAAGAATTGGTCGAAACGGGCTAGAATGTTGTCAAGTTCGGCGCGGTATTTTTCTTGTACCAATAAATAATCGTCAATGCAATCTTGCTCGCTGTTGTGAATGTAGCGTTGATAATATTCCAAGTAAAAGGTTTGGAATGATTGGCTGGCAGTTTGGTAATTTTCCACCAGGTGATTGCCGTCATGCGTACTGGCGTTCATAGTTTTATAATCGGCATAAAATTGGTCAAACGCTTGGGCGAAATCGGTACGGTCAAAGGTGGTCCAATGTGTGATTTTGGTTTGCAAGGCGGCATATTGTGCACTGACGTCAGGGGCTTCCTTTGGGGTATGGTTAAAAAAAATGGCGGTCAAGGCGATCGTTCCAACCGCCGTAACTAACAGCACAACCAATACCAATAATGGTGAAACACGGCGCCAAATTTTTTTCAATTCATAGTTAAAAAACATTTTTCCCCCATCACAAATTCATCGTCATTTTAATATATAATTGCTATGAGAACAACTAAAATTGCCGTGGTTGGTGTCACTGGTTTAGTGGGACAAATGATGCTAAAAGTATTAGAGGAACGCCACATTAACGGCGAATATTTTTTCTTTGCCAGCAGCAATCATGCTGGCGAGAAAATTACAATTCACGGTGAGGAGTATGTCATCGAAAGTTTAACCGCCGCACGGGTGGCGGAAATCAAGGCGGATTTTGCCTTGTTCGCGGCGGGTGCCGATGTTGCCAGTGAGTGGGCTCCGCAATTTGTCGCGTCTGGTACAACCGTGATTGACAACAGCAGTTATTTTCGCCTGCAACCCAAGGTGCCGTTAGTCGTACCAGAAATCAATTTGCACAGCATTAAACATCACAAGTTAATTGCTAATCCGAATTGTTCGACAATTGGTGCGGTCGTGGCTTTGGCGCCCTTGGATCGCCTCTACAAAATCAAACGAATCGTTTATGTTACGTACCAAGCCATCAGCGGCGCTGGACGCAATCCGCAATTCAAACACCCAATCACCAACAACGTCTTGCCAGATATTGATGTGCTTTTGCCCGACGGCAATACCAAGGAAGAAGCCAAGATGATCCATGAAACGCGCAAAATCTTGGGGCGCGATGATATTGCCATTTCGGCGACCGCGGCCAGAGTTCCCGTTGCAAATTGTCATTGTGTTGCCATCAATGTTGAATTTTATCGTCAACCTGATTTGCAACGTGTCAAAACAATTTTAGCGCAAGCGGCAGGTGTAGTTTATTGTGATGATTACGCGGTACCCACCGATGTGTCAGGACATGATGAAGTTTATGTCGGACGCGTGCGTTTAGACTCTTCGCAACGCAATACTTTGAATCTGTGGACGGTGAGTGATAATTTACGCAAAGGTGCGGCAACCAACGCGATTCAAATTATGGAGTCGTTAATTGCTTGATTGTTTATTGATTGATATTTGTGTTGGCGTTGGGTTTGTGCTAGTAACTGTAGTTACGACAATATTATTGATAAAAAAATAAATTTCGCCATTTCTTGACAATGGGTATCCGCTATGCTGAAAAGCATAAAGGAGGCGCGATGAATGTTTTAACACGGACACACTGTAACGTGTTGTACATATCCCTGAACGGCGAATTGGACGAAAAGACGGCGGAATACACACGTTTGGCGTTAGAGCAAGTCATGTTGAATGCGGCAACAAGGCAAATCGTAATTGATTTAGCCAATCTATCTTTTATGGATTCAACAGGTATCGGTGTGTTATTGGGACGCTACAAAAAAATGAAGGACCGTGGTATTCCAATTTATATTGCGAATCCGTCGGTACAGGCGGAACGAATTTTTCAAATGACAGGGCTGTACAAAATCATGCCAAAAATAAAAGGGGCAATCTCATGAGTGAAATAATGAACACGCTATCAATGCAAATACCAGCAAAAAGTGAAAACGAATCTTTTGCTCGGGCGGTTGTGGCGGCATTCTGTGTCGGCTTAAACCCAACCGTCGACGAAATCAGTGATATCAAAACGGCGGTGAGTGAAGCCGTGACAAATTGTGTAGTGCATGCTTACCAAAAACGGCAAAGTAATGATGATTTGATTACGATTGATTGCAAATTATATCCCGCACTGTTAGAAGTAACCATCAGCGACCATGGTGTTGGTATTCCTGACATTCACCAAGCCATGGAGCCGTTTTATACGACCGAGCCCGATAACGAACGCAGTGGCATGGGGTTTACGGTGATGCAAAGTTTTATGGACACAGTTTCGGTCAATAATCAAAGTGGAGGCGGAACGGTGGTAACAATGCAAAAAAAATTTACGAAGGAAAATCAACAAGTCAGCGGGGAATAGTCCCCGATGCAACAAGATGCAATTATCGAATTAGTCATGCGCGCGAAACAAGGCGATGAGCAGGCGAAAAATACATTGGTGCAACAAAACCAACCTTTGATTAAGTCATTGTTGCGGCGTTACCTTGGCAAGGGGGTTGAGTACGATGATTTGTACCAACTGGGCTGTTTAGGGTTTGTGAAAGCCATCAATAAATTTGATCCGCAATACCAAGTGAAGTTCACGACCTACGCTACGCCGTTAATCATCGGTGAAATCAAACGTTTTTTGCGGGACGATGGTGCCGTTAAAGTCAGCCGGTCAGTTAAAACTTTGTATGTCAAAATTAAAAAATATTTATTGTTAAAAAGCGGCGACATGGATACTCCGACCGTTGATGAAATTGCGGCCGAGTTTGGTGTCACAAAGGAGGAAGTTATCTTTGCCATGGAAGCATCACATATGCCGTTGCCTTTATTCGCAGGTACGGCGAACGATGAGAACGATGAAACGGTATGTTTAGCGGATAAAATCGTCGCCAGTGATGACAGTGCTTATTTAGACCATTTAATGATTAAAAATATGTTAGCACGGTTACCAATACGCGAAAGACAGGTAATTTTGTTACGTTATTTTCGGAATGCAACCCAAAGCGAAGTGGCACGGCGTTTACATCTGTCACAGGTGCAAGTCAGTCGGATTGAACAAAAAGTTTTACGCGGTATGAAGGCTTATATTACGGCGGGTGAAGATGCGGTTTAGGAAAATCGCCTGTGTAATTAGTGATTGACAAATGTCCGAAATTATTTTATTATATTCGTTATGAACGCAATCATTATGCAAGGTGGCAAACAATATCATGTGCAACCAGGCGACGAAGTCGTGGTCGAAAAGATTGACGGTAACGTCGGCGACAAAGTTGTGGTGCCGACGGTAATGTCTTATGATAATGGTAAAATCGATACCAAGCCGGGAAAAGTAACAGCCACAATCGTGGAACATGGTAAAGGGGATAAAATTAACGGTTTCAAATATAAACCCAAAAATAATGTGCGCAAAAAATACGGACATCGTCAACCTTATACCAAAATTAAAATCGGAGGGAATAACTAAGCATGGCACATCATAAAGGTGGCGGCTCAACCGCTAATGGAAGAGATAGTAATTCAAAACGTTTAGGCGTAAAAATTGCTGATGGTCAAATGGCTAAGGCAGGCGCAATTATTGTCCGTCAACGTGGTACCGATGTGAAAGCAGGTAACAATGTTGGTTGTGGACACGACCATACTTTGTTTGCTTTGAAAGCAGGGACAGTTAAATTTACCCGTAAAGCCAACGACAAAAAATACTGCTCGGTAGAATAATTAAAATCTTGGTACCATATAAATGGGACATGATTAAAAGCATTTGTAAAGGAGTGTTGTGCGCGGTAATTGGCACGCTCCTTTTTGTTTTGTTATTCGCGCTGATTGTCCAATTATCGGGCATGAGCAGCAGTGTGATTTCGCCCGTCATGCAAGTAGTCAAAGTGATTTGCATCTTTATCGCGGTGGCAATCGCACTTAAGCCCGCAAAAAGTAAAGGTTGGCTGTACGGTGCTGTGGTCGGTATTTTGTACATGGTGTTAACTTTTCTCATCTTCTCTTTGTTGGATGGTAACTTCACGATTGGGTTCAGTGCGTTAAGCGATTTGTTATTCCAAACTTTGGTCGGGGTGGTTTCGGCGGTATTGTTACGCTTGCGAAATAAAGATGTAGAACTGGCCTAAGTATGCTATAATTAACTTGTGGATAAATTTTTAGTCATTGATGGGAACAGTTTGCTTAACCGTGCGTACTACGCTTTTGGTGGCCGCGGTGAAGTCGGCGAATTGAGTTTTGGTGGTATGCCTACCAACGCGGTCTACGGATTCTTGAATATGTTTATCAAGGCAGCGACTGATTTGAAAGTTAATTATGTTTGTGTTGCGTTTGATCTGCGCCAACCAACTTTCCGTCATCAAATGTATCAAGGCTATAAAGCGAACCGCCATAAAATGCCTGATGATTTGGCGGTGCAGTTTGACCAATTAAAAGACATTTTGCAAACGATGCAGGTGAAAATTTATCAATGTGCTGGCTATGAAGCCGATGACATTATTGGCACGATTGCGAAACGAACTCAGGGTGTGACGGTCATCAATTTGACGGCAGACCGCGATGGGTTGCAATTGGTGGCGCCGAACGTCGAATTGCATTTAACCAAGACGGGGGTGACTAACCTTGACGTTTGGACGGTGGAGCGGATTCAAAAAGAATATGGTTTAACACCTCGTCAATTGATTGATGTGAAAGCGTTAATGGGCGACAAAAGCGATAACATCCCTGGGGCCAATGGCGTTGGTGAAAAAACGGCGGTGGCTTTAATCCAAAAATATGGTTCGGTTGAGGCAGTGATTGAAGCGGGCGCCAACAAGAAAGTGAACGACTGTGTTGCCATGGTGAAATTATCTAAGCAATTGGCCGAAATCAATTGTCAAGTTCCACTTGAATTCCATTTGGAAGATTGTCGTTTTGTGTTCCCGTTTGATGATCAAGTGAAAAATAAATTCGAGCAGGCTGGTTTCAAAAGTTTACTCCGCCGCAATCTTTGGGTCAGTGGAGCCGAGGTTGTGCAACCAATTCCGCCGTTGTTTGCGGACGTAAAAGACGAAAGTAAGGCTTTGGATGAAGCCGTATTGCCGATCTTGCAGCGAATGTCCGCCAATGGGCTGAAAGTCGATGTCGCGGCTCTCAACGCCTTAGGAACGAAATTAGAAACCGAAATTGCTGATTTGGAAACCCAAATTTATGCTTTGGCGGGTGCACCGTTTAACATCAAATCGCCGCAAGAATTAAGCGATGTGTTGCAACGTAAACTGGGGGTTAACTTAACCAAAAAGACGAAAATCGGTTATTCCACCGACGAAGAGGTTTTGTCACAATTGGCGCCAACGGTGCCATTGGCCGCCAAAGTGTTGGAGTACCGTGGTAAATACAAATTGTATTCGACTTATGTGCGTGGTTATGGTAACGCTGTCGATTTAGAGAGTTTGATTCACACAACTTTTAACATTGATAAAACCGCCACAGGTCGATTGTCTTCCAGTGAACCAAATTTACAAAACATCCCACAGCGTGCAGGGGACAGCGAACGTTTTCGTCAAGTTTTTGTGTCGCGTTTTCCTGACGGCAAGATTTTGTCCGCTGATTATTCGCAAATTGAATTACGTTTGCTGGCGGCTTTGTCGGGTGAAGATAGTTTGGTTGATGCGTTTAACCGTGGGGTAGATATTCACCGTGAAACGGCCGAAAAAATGTTTGGTGACCCGGCACGACGCCGTGAAGCCAAGGTAGTCAACTTTGGCATTATTTATGGCATTTCGTCCTTTGGTTTGGCGAAAGATTTGCATTGCAGTTTCCGTGAAGCCGCGGAGGTAATTAAAAATTATTTCGCGACTTTCCCAAAGATTAAAGCGTTCCTTGACCATTGTGCCGCCAGTGCGAAGCAAAATGGATACATTTCAACCATGTTTGGGCGTCGCCGTTATTTGCCCGAATTGTACGCAAAAAATAATAACGTCGTTGCCTTTGCCACCCGTGCTGCCATGAATATGCCGATGCAAGGAACCGCCGCCGACATCATCAAAAAAGCCATGATTAACATTGACCGCGAAATGTCGGAACGCGGCTTGAAAAGTTTAATGATCTTGCAAATTCACGACGAACTGGTGTTTGATTGCTTGCCCGATGAAGTTGACACGGTCAGTGAAATTGTCAAACGCCACATGGAAAACGCTGTCCAGTTAGCAGTCAAATTAGCAGTCAACGTCAGCGTAGGAACTACGCTTTAACTTCGACGAAAACTTGGCGGTTTTGCATTAAATAGATGATGCCCGAAAGTAAACAGAACAACGTCTGCGCCCCAATCAAGACGTAACCAATGATTTGGAAGGCGAACAAGCCGTTCCATGCGGTGGGCAGACAACCTTGTAACAATAACCATGGCAAAGCCACGAACGCAATCACAGTCTTAATTTTGCCAAAAATATTGGCTGCCAAAACCGTGCCTTTGGTCGCGGCCAGCATCCGCAAGCAATCAATCGCGAAGTCACGGCACAAGTTAATCAAGTAAATGATGACACACGCCCACAACGGTAAAATTCCCGTCGCGATGGTCAAAAACAAGCCCGTATAAAACAGCATCTTGTCGGCAATCGGGTCCAGTAATTTTCCTACGTTGGAAACTAAATGGAACTTACGCGCAATCATGCCATCGAGGAAATCGGTCGCGGCGGCAATGATGAAAATGGCAATCGCGATGTATTGGCTGTACGGTGTGAAATCCGTTAAGTAGAAAAGATAAACGAACGGCAACAAAGCGATGCGGATGGTGGTAATGATGTTGGGAATATGTTTTGACATAAATACCTCTTAACGGTATAATGGAGCATAACCGATAAAAAGTAAAGGAGAAAATAACGATGAATGTTGGAGTAGCAATTGTCCTCATCATCGTGGCTCTGTTTGTTGGATTGGGTGGAGGTTGGTTGTTGTGTATGTTACTCCAATCCAAGACCATGAAGAAAAATCGACAAGCCGCCAGTGAATTGGCGAAGAAAGCGATTAACGAAGCCGCCACGGTGAAAAAGGAAACCATACTGGAAGCCAAAGAAGAAATTCACAAACTAAAAGTCGAATGCGATAATGAGATTCGGGAACGCCGTACCGAAATCCAGCGTATGGAAGCCCGTATTCTCACGCGCGAAGAACAATTGGGTAAACGCGAAGAAAATTTGGAAAACAAAGAACTGTCCTTGGATAAGTTACGTTCCCAAATTGAAAATACGAAACGCCAAGTCGAGGCCAATTTGCAAGCCGCGGAAAAGACCAAAGCCGATGCGGTTGCACAATTGGAAAAAATGTCGGGCTTAACCAAAAATGAAGCCAAAAAATTGATTATCGATAATTTGACCGATGAAGCCAAAACCGATGCCGTCAAATTGATTCGTGAAATTGAAGAAGACGCCAAAGAGAACGCAGACACCAAAGCCCGTGAAATTATCACGAACGCGGTGCAACGTTTGTCCACGGATACCAGCAACGAAATTACGACATCGACCGTCAATATTTCGGGCGACGAAATTAAAGGCCGTTTAATCGGGAAAGAAGGTCGTAACATCCGTGCGATTGAGGCCGCGACGGGCGTGGATTTGATTATCGACGATACGCCCGACGTGATTACCATTTCGTCATTCGACCCGTACCGCCGCGAAATTGCGCGCCTGTCATTGGAAAAATTGATTATGGACGGCCGCGTCAATCCTGCGCGCATTGAAGAAATTGTCGAGCGCACCAAAAAGGAAATGGAGCAAAATTGCAAAAACGTGGGTGAACACGCCGCTTACGATGCGCGGGTGAACGGTTTGCCGATGGAAATCATTAAACATTTGGGGCGTTTGAAATTCCGTTACAGTTACGGGCAAAACGTCTTGAAACACAGCGTGGAAGTTTCCTTACTGGCGGGGATGTTGGCGGTGGAATTGGGTGCGAACGAACAAGTTTGTCGCCGTGGTGGCTTGTTGCACGACATTGGAAAAGCCACCGACCACGAAGTCGACGGCACGCACGTTTCGATTGGCGTGGATTTGGCCAAGCGTTGTAAAGAAAGCGAAGCCGTGATTCATTGTATCGAAGCCCACCATGGCGATGTGCCGTACCATTCGGTGGAAGCCATTTTGGTGCAGGTGGCCGACGCGATCAGTTCGTCTCGTCCAGGCGCGCGCCGCGAAAACTTGGAAAATTACATTAAACGTTTGCACGATTTGGAAGATATTTGTAAAGCCAAATCGGGTGTGGATAAATGTTACGCCATTTCGGCGGGGCGCGAAGTCCGTGTCATCGTGAAACCCGACCAAATTTCGGACGCGCAGGCCGTGTTTATGGCGAAAGACATTGCCAAAGAAATTGAAAGCAAATTGCAATACCCAGGTCAAATCAAAGTCAACGTGATTCGCGAAACCCGCGCCACCGAATTGGCCAAATAAACGGAACTGGGTTGGACATAAAAAAGGCTGTCGGTGGACAGCCTTTTTTTGTTACATTGGTGCTTATAATGCGGTTTTGGCGCCACGCGCTTCTTTACGGGCGCGTTTACGGGCGTTCGCGCTTTTTAATTTACGCGCCACACTGGGTTTCACGTATTCTTCTTTGCGTTTCATGTCCGCAATGATGCCGTCTTTTTGGACTTTACGTTTGAAACGTTTCAACGCGTTTTCCAAACTTTCGTTTTCGCCGACGATGACTTGACTCACTTTTTCTCACCCCGCTTTTAATTTACAAAATTATGTTTCGATTATATACTATGCATGATGCAAAGTCAAGCGCCGTGGGTGTACATCATTACCTACGGTTGTAAAGTGAATTATTACGAAAGCGAAGCCGTGGCGGCGCAATTGGACGCGCTGGGGATTCCCAACCAAATGGTTGCGGACGGCGCGCTTGCCCGTTTGCCACACGCGCGTGTGTTTTTGGTGAATTCTTGCGCCGTGACCAGTATGGCGGAAAAAAAATCCCGTTACGGGGTCGCGAAAATCAAAAAATATCATTCCGCCGCCGCGGTTGTCACCATGGGTTGCGCGTTCGGGCGGAAAACAGCGGAAATGGCCGCACTGGAAATTGCGGATCTGTTGGGGGTGGGGCGTGGGGGCGTGCCACCCGCAACCGTGATACATCGCCGCGAAAAAGCCTTCATCAAAGTACAAGACGGTTGCCAAAATTTTTGCAGTTACTGTATTATTCCACACATCCGTAAAACCATTGAATGCCGTTCCATTGCGGATGTGGTGGCGGAAATCCGCGCCCAACCGCCGCACGTGACATCCGTGGTGTTGTGTGGCATCAATTTGTGTTATTATCCCGACTTCGCCGCGCTGTGCCGCGCCGTGGACGCGTGTGGTTTGGCATGGGAAATTTCGAGTTTGGAACCGCCGCTGATGACCGCCGCGTTGATTGACACCTTGCGGCATTGTGCCCATTTCGTCCCGCATTTTCACATTTGTTTGCAATCGGGTTGCGATGCCGTGTTGCGTGACATGAACCGCCATTATACTACCGCCCAATACGCCCAAATCGTGGCGGACATCCGTGCCGCGTTTCCCGATGCCACCATTGGTACGGATTTGATTGTCGGTTTCCCGACCGAAACCGCCGCCGCGTTTCAAACCACCTTGGCGTTTTTACAAACCTTAAAATTGGATCGGGTGCATTTGTTCCCGTATTCGCCACGTGTGGGCACACCCGCCGCCGCGTTGAAACCGATTACCAATGCGGTGGTGACCGCCCGCATGGCGGAAATTCGTTTTACATTATTTTCCAATTGTGATAAATACTAAATTAGTATAATGGGGAACAAAAGAAAAGCATCAATCATCATTCTTTCGGTGTTGATTGCCGCGGTCGCGGTTTTTACGGGTGCTTACGATTTGTTTCAAAAAATGCAAACCGACAAATCTTTCCAACAAAATACGGGGGTCGCGGCCGCCGATTCTGGTAGTGTATCGGGTTCAACCGATAAAGATACTTCAACCAATCACAATCTTGACACGTCCCTGGTTTACATGCTTTATTTCGCGGGCGGTCGCGGCGGCGGCAGTGGTGGCTGCGGTGCGGCCTGTTTAGCCTTTTCTAAAGGGCATAACCAAAATGGTCAATATACCAATTACACTAAAAGTTCTGGCTACAATTATGGTGGCGGTTATACCGATGCGTACAGCAATTTTGCCTTGCCGAGTGATACCAGCGCAGGTTGGGCCAGGGCGGGCGGCGGCGGCGGCGCGGGTTCCGTTAGCAGTACTAATTACCACGCCGTATTTTGTACCGATTACGGCAGCGGCGGTAAATACGGTGGCAGTGCCACCCAAAGTCGCAATGGTACAGGTGGATCGGGTAATATCAATGGTGCCACTTGGGGTGTTTATAGCATAGGTCACAGTGGTAATTGGCGCGAACCCGATACTGTCACTTCTTATACATCCGCGGGCGGTGGCAATGGCTATCACGTTGGTATGGGTGGGGGCGCTGGTTCCACTAGTACTTACGATGCCGATTGGTATTATCACTATTCTGGTGGTGGCGGATCGTGTTCACCCAATTGTTACCCCGTTTATACCCGTGATTCCCAACATGGGTTGCAATACGATACGAATGGTTTTTTTAAGTATTACCGTTTAACCCCATACGACAACAAAATGCCATCATCCAAAAGCACCACGCTAACGACAACCACCACATCGGGAACCATCAACCCGGGCGGCAGTGGCCCGTTTACCCCCAGTACCATCACGAACCGCATTGCGACCGCCTGGGTTTACCGTGTTTATAAAGATGGTGCTTGGAGCGATTGGACAACCGACGTCAACGGTATTGCACAAAGTGGCATTGGTGCCTACAGTGTCCAGTGCAAATACGTGATTTACGCCGTCGAGCACACAAAGGATGAAACCAAAACAATTGGTGCTAATTACCATATGCAATACACCAGTGCCGCCGCCGCCGCGGGGAGCGACAATTACACCATTTGTTCAAAGACGGTGACGTTAACCATTAAGGGTACCGCCACCGCCACCGCGCCGACGGGCAAAACGTTGACCTACAACGGCCAAGCGCAACAATTGTTAAGTAAGGCCGGCACCGCCACCCACGGTACGATGCAATACCAATTAAACAGTGCCAGTGACAACGGTTGGACGACCAGTTGGAGCAGTTTGACCGCCACCAACGCGGGCACGTACACCATTTATTACCGTGCCCTAGGTGACACCTATTACAACAACAGTTCGAATGGATCCATCACGGTCACGATTAACAAATACCAACACACATTGGAAAATAATTCGTTGGCGTCGCGGCGGTTGATTTACACGGGCAACGAGTTACAGTTGTACGACGGCACCGCATCGTGTCCAACCCCCGATAGCAAGGGGGGGAAGGTTTATTACGGTTGGGCCAACAGCAGTGCCACAGGGGCCACGATTAGCCAATCCAGCACCAGTGCCACCGCGTTGAAAGCCACGGACGCGTGCGATAACAGCGGCAACCAATACACGTATTATTTGTTTTACAAAGTGGAGGTTCCGTCCACGAACACCAATTACGCCGCCATGGACTGGACGTATTCGGGTATCGCCACGGTGATTGAAAAGGCCTCGTACATTGCCAATTGCGCCATGAATCCGTCGGTCAAATACGATGGCTTGAACCACAACCTGTACGAAAACGCCCCCGTTGTTACGGCGGATTCGGGTGGCTCCTTGGACAAGGTCGTGGTGACATACCAACGCACATTTACATCGCACAGCGGTGTGGTCGTCCAATCTGAAGAAACCGAAGACGTATCCACCTTACGCACCGCGCGCGACGCGGGACATTACGTCCTCAGCGTCATTACAACACCCAAGCCCGCGTACCGTAACCATATCAAAACCTGTACCACCGATTTAATTTTCGACATCGAAAAAGCCACGAACCGCGACTTGGCTAAATTAAGCGGCTTGATTTACAACGACAGTGTCACCTTTGAATTGGATATCACCGCTTCGGCGTATCCGTTCGTACCGTACATCCCCGAAAACCAAGAATTCCACGAATTGGATTTGACGGTCGGCGGCGTGGTGGATTACAACGGCTTGACCACCAACAACCCGAACCAATACAACCAAATGGGTTACCTGTTGACCCGGGAAACGGGTGTTCCCACCGATACCACTTTGAACTACATTGACGAAAAAACCTACGGCTTCATCCCAATCAGCCCCAACAAATTGAACGAAACCATCACTTATGTGTCGGGGCACGCCAAGGGCATTTGGTACCTGTGGCTGGGCGTGGTGCAACACAACAGTTTGACCGAAGACGTTAAAATCTTGGCGGCGCAATTTTCCTGCGCGGGATTTAACGACGCCAAAGTCCGCTTGTCGGGTATCACGATGACGGGGGCGTACGAAGTGGCCAAAGACGGTTCCATTCCTTACGACGGCTTGTATCACCCGTTGGTCAAAGCGGGCACCAAGATTGAACCCGATGCATCGCAATGGGCTTTGCATTTCGAAGATGTGTACTACGGCGTCAGCACCAGTTCCAACCATGCCGTCTTGGAAAATTTGCAATGGTACGATTCATTGGATTATGAAGTATTCCGCCAAAAAGACGTTAATACCTACTACTTATGGGTCAAATGGGGCGAAAGTGATAACTTACAAGGAACGCCAGGTGTCATTTACGCCCATCTGGAAATCAAACAATTGCAAGTGCAAACGGACGCCAGTTTCTATTCGGAGGGTATCAATTTTGCGTGGGGAGAACCCGAAATCAACAACACTTTGGCGATTTATTCCGTGCCGTTTAATAATGCCGAACAAAGGTTGGGCACGATTGGTGAATCCGATGATACCGCTCTATTAAGCGACATCCGCACTTACAATTTGGCGGGTACCGATTTAAGCGCGGACTTGATTGGCTACGGCGAATTGTCGTTCGGCGTCAGCACCAGTTCCACGGTGATGAACGGTGTTTATTACGGCTGGAACGAATTTAAGCAAGTCACCGTGAAAAACGCGAACGTGTATTATTTATGGATGTCGTGGCCAGGTAGTGCCAATGTTTCCGCGGGGGCGATGGCCTACTGCGTCAAAATGGACGATGCGCGCAGGATGCCGTGTTTCATCGTTGAAAAATTAACCGATAACACCAGCACGGATTTGCATTATGCGGTTAAAGACGTCAACGGAACCGACGAACATCCTTACGCGTGGCAATTCGTTTACGACGCGGACAGCACCACGGACAACCAAAAAGGGCATTATCAAGGTGTGGCGCAGGCGTTGTTTACAACCGACGTTACGCCCAGCATTTCGATTGGAGGCTACCTGTATAGTGCGCCGTCCGTAACGTATCAATATATGTTATCCGCCGACGGGGAAAAAGTCACACCCACCACGGGCAAATTGGCGAACAACAGCGGTTGGGTCAATTCGTTGGATCAAGCGGTAATGACGGACGTCAGCGACTATTATTTATGGGTGTTGGTGACGGTGGAAGATAGCGATGTTGCGCTTGCCCGCACGTATCTGATTGACACCGCCAAAATTATTAAGACTGAATCCTTTGTGATGATCAATCCGCGCGCCAACGCCCAAGAATATACTGGCCATCGTCGCGAGGTATTCATCCCCAGTGGGCAAGATGCGCCCACGGTGGAATACGCGTTGTTCATGGTTTTGAAAGATGGTAAACCTGTGGAAGAACAAATTGCGTTGACCGATGATGAAATTGACAATGGTGATGATCTGGGTGGGTATCTTGAAACGGGAACGGGTTGGCGCTGGAGCCGTGATGTCAACGCCAAGACTTTGCACCCAATTGCCGCTGGCTTGTACAAACTTTATTACCGTGGTGCGGAATACGACACTATGTTCGCAACGCAAAGCGAACCGAATGGCGGCTACCCGTACATTTACGTTGAAGTTACTCAGGTTGGTGCCAACATATCCGTCAGTCCGACCACGACTTACGTTATTTACAAAGGAACGCCTTTTACGTCCAACGAACTGTTCACGGAAGGCTTTGCAAAAACGACCAATTACAAACCGGCAAGCGAAACCAGTGGGCAGATCGGTAAGAACAACCTGCCCTTGCTCTACAGTTGGACAAACAAGGCCAATGAATGGTATTCTTATGCAAATTTGCCGCAACAAGTTAACGCGGGACTCTATGTTTTGTATTACAAACCAGACACCGACAGCGACCCAGATTTGGAGGAACTCATAGGTAATGAACAAATATCCACATTGGCCATTCAAATTGGCAAAGCCAATATCGCGGTGCATGGACCGTTCCTGACGGGGGAAAGCAATTTACCGTACAAGGCCACGGGCTACCAATTATTTACCAGCGCCGTTGATTACGAAATCGTAGATGCCGATAATCAACCGTTGAAGGATGCGTCGGGAACCATCTTGTCGTACAAACAAAACAACGCAGGTGAGCATGGCGGCTATATGGGAGCAGTCTATTACGCGGTGACGATGGGGGCGCGCGTTTATCCGACGGCTAACGATTGGACGA
>JAMPCO010000019.1 GCA_023666145.1 Prevotella sp.
TCAAGTCCTTTTTCACATTTTTTCGGGCAAAAGACGGGTTAAAAACGCCAAGACAACAAAAAAGCCCAACATTGGTTGGACTTTTTCGCGCGTTCGCCGATGACCTTCTCGGCGACACTCTTAACACCTGCGGCATTTTTACGCGCCGCCTTACTTCTTGGCTCTTTCTCCGATTACTTTCTCGGCAACACTTTTTGGTACTTCGTCGTAGTGGTCGAAGACCATATCAAACGTACCGCGACCTTGGGTCAAAGAACGCAAGTCGGTCGCGTAACCAAACAATTCAGACAGCGGCACCAACGCGTTAATCACTTGGGTGCCTTGACGGCTGTCCATCCCTTGCAATTGGCCACGACGGGATGAAATGTTGCCCATGACGTCGCCCAAATATTCTTCGGGGGTTTCGATGACCATTTTCATGATGGGTTCCAACAATACTGGATTCGCGGAACGCGCACCGTCTTTGAACGCAATCGAGCCCGCGGCCTTAAACGCCATTTCCGAACTGTCGACTTCGTGGTAAGATCCGTCCACCACGGTGACTTTGAAGTCCACGGTTTCGTAACCCGCCAACACGCCCGAGCGTTTGGCTTCTTCGATACCCTTGTTAATCGCGGGGATGTATTCTTTCGGGATACTGCCGCCCACAGTTTTATCTTCGAACACATAGCCTTTGCCCGTTTCTAACGGTTCCATAATGATTTTACAATGACCGTATTGACCGTGACCACCCGATTGCTTGATGTATTTACCTTCGACTTCGACGCGTTTGCGGATGGTTTCGCGGTAAGCCACTTGTGGTTTACCCACGTTGACGTCGACTTTGAATTCGCGACGCAAACGGTCGACCATGATTTCCAAATGCAATTCGCCCATCCCCGCGATAATCGTTTGTGTGGTTTCGGGGTCGGTGAAAGTTTTGAACGTCGGGTCTTCTTGTGCCAATTTGACCAACGCCGCGACCATTTTGTCTTGCATTTGTTTGTTCGCGGGTTCAATCGCATTTTGGATCACGGGTTCGGCGAAGTTCATGCTTTCCAACAAAATCGGGTGTTTTTCGTCGCACAGCGTGTCGCCCGTAGTGGTGTCTTTCAAACCGACAATCGCGCCGATGTCGCCCGCCACCAATTCGTCAATTTCTTTGCGTTGGTTCGCGTACATTTGCACGATACGCCCCACGCGTTCTTTTTTGTCTTTGGTACTGTTGTAAACGTAACTGCCCGCCGTTAATTTACCGCTGTAAACGCGGAAGAAACACAGGCTGCCCACGAACGGGTCGGTCGCCACTTTGAAGGCCAAACCAGCAAATGGTTCGTCGTCACTGCTTTGACGTTCCACTTCTTTGTCGTCACCCACGGTGGTGCCTTTAATGGCAGGCACATCCAACGGGCTGGGCAAATAATCCACAATCGCATCCAACAATAATTGGACACCTTTATTTTTGAACGATGAACCGCACAAAACAGGCGTGAATTTCAAAGCCACGGTACCTTTGCGTAAACCAGCCCGAATTTCGGCTTCGGTAAATTCTTCGCCCGCAAAGAATTTTTCCATTAAGGCATCGTCCATTTCGGCGACGGCTTCAATCATTTGCGCGCGGTATTTTTTGGCTTCGTCCAACATATCGGCGGGGATTTCTTCTTCTTTCATGTTGGTACCCAAGTCGTTGGTGTAAATAATCGCTTTCATCGTGACCAAGTCAATAATCCCGCGGAAATCTTTTTCCGCACCGATGGGTAATTGAATTGGCACGGGGTTGGCTTTCAAACGGTCGCGCATGGTTTGCACCGCACGCAAGAAATTAGCGTCGTCGCGGTCCATTTTGTTAATGTACGCAATGCGCGGTACGTGGTATTTGTTGGCTTGGCTCCAAACCTTTTCACTTTGCGGTTGCACACCCGCACGGGCGCAAAACACCGCCACACTGCCATCCAAGACTTTCAAACTGCGTTCAACTTCCACCGTGAAGTCCACGTGCCCGGGTGTGTCAATGATGTTAATGCGGTGGTCTTTCCACATAACGGTCACACAAGCCGAAGTAATCGTAATGCCGCGTTCCTGTTCTTGCACCATCCAGTCAGTCGTGGCCGCGCCATCATGCACTTCCCCGATTTTGTGCGTGTTACCCGTATAATACAGGATGCGTTCCGTCGTGGTCGTTTTCCCCGCATCGATGTGCGCCATAATCCCGATGTTACGGTAATCTTTCAAATTTGTCGTTCTTGCCATAATTCAATTTTTCCCCTTTAATCAAAAGTTTTTTTGACAGTCAAACGCGTCGGTGTGTTGGCCGACGCGTGCTGTGTAATGTTGCTTACCATTTATAATGCGCAAAGGCTTTGTTGGCTTCCGCCATGCGGTGCATTTCTTCTTTTTTCTTGAAAGCGCCGCCCGTTTGGTTATAAGCGTCAAATAGTTCCGCGGTTAAGCAAGCCTCCATGCCGCGTTCACTGCGTTTGCGTGCGGCATCCACCAGCCAACGAATCGCCAAAGTTTGACGACGTGCGGGACGGACTTCACACGGCACTTGGTAGTTACTGCCCCCCACACGACGGGCTTTGGTTTCCAAAATCGGCATCACATTTTCCATGGCTTGGTTGAAAGCGGTCATTGGTTCCACGTTGGTCTTCTTTTGTAAACCCGTCAAAGCGTTGTAGACAATATTTTGCGCAATGCCTTTTTTGCCGTCTAACATCACTTGGTTAATCAATTTTGTGACCACGGTTGATTTGTAAATTGGATCGGGTAAAACTTCCCGCGGTGTAATTCCACTACGTCTTGGCATTATTTCTTCCCCCTCTTGGCACCGTATTTTGAACGGGCTTGATTACGTTTCGCTACGCCAGCACAATCCAAAGCACCGCGGACGATGTGATAACGCACACCAGGCAAATCTTTCACTTTGCCACCGCGCACCAACACCACGCTGTGTTCTTGTAAGTTGTGACCTTCCCCACCGATGTAGCAGGTACCTTCTTGTTTGTTGGACAAACGCACACGTGCCACTTTACGTAACGCCGAGTTTGGTTTTTTCGGTGTGGTGGTTTTTACTTGCAAACAGGTGCCGCGTTTTTGTGGATTTTGTTCCAAAATCGGCGCCTTACTTTTGCTGACGGACTTTTTCCGTCCGTTTTTGATTAACTGGTTAATCGTAGGCATACTTTCTCCCTTCTCTCTAATGTTATAAATGATATTTTATCTTTTTTCACTGGACTTGTCAATGTAGATTTTTGGCTTAACGGTTGTAACCCGAGCGGCGTTCCACAGTGTTCGCGTGCGCCATGGTTTGTCCTTGGTTTTGTTCCGCGCCGTCAATTTGTACTTGCTGATTTAAGACATGACTGTTTTGGCAAGGAAGCAAAATTTCCATGCCGTGTTTAGCCAAATCGGCTTGAATTTGAGGGCACGGATGAAACGGTAAATCTTGACCACGGGTCAATTGTTGATCAGAGTCCATTGATACGGTTTGCGCAATCCAATTGCCGTGCTTATCACGTAAGGCACAGAAACCAGACGCAATTTTTTGCTGACTTGCTTGCACTTTCTTTGCTATCTCCATGGTGGTATTATACCATAAATAAAATCTTTGACAAGTATCAATTTATTGCCTAAAATTAACATATGAAATTTACCTATCCCATGGTATTCATTTTTAATGAAGAGGACGGCATTTACAACGGCTACATCCCCGACCTGACTTTGTACTGCGAAGGTGAAACCTTGGAATCGGTTTATGCCTGCGCCGAAGAACTGATTAAATATTATTTTGAATTGGCGACCAAGTACGATACCGAAGTGCCAACTCCGTCCACGATGGAAGAAACCGCCAACAAATGGACGGGTTACAAAGTTTCCTTAATCACCGCTAACGTCCCCGATCAAAAATAATTTTTCGTTAAAAAGCCCCGTCCAGTGCGGGGCTTTTTCGCTTACGAGTAACAAGTATGATTTTAATTATTTGGTCTTGACTTTGTAATCTTTACCGACTTTATCTTGTAAGAAAGTTTTGAAATTGTCGGCTTCCCCCGCCGCAAAAATGGCTTTCGGGATCGAATGGTTGCTGTACGTTGGGGCGCCGTTGTACGTTCCCGTTAAAATGCGCAGCATGATGCGGTCATGGTATTCGAACACATAACGCACATATTGCTTGTTGGCATATTTACGGTACAGGCAATTTTCCAAATTTTTGACTTTACCGCCCACCATGCCGTTATCTTGGGTCACTTTCAAATAATCTTCAAAAAACACCATTTTAATCATGCGGTCGTTGTGTTTCGGGTTGGGTTTCGTGGTTAATAACATCCACACCGCCACCAACGCTGACACACCGGCAAAGCCTAAGAAAATGTACAACACCCAATCACTGGAATTTTGGGCGCCGTACGAACAAAAGCCCAAAATAACAAACGCCGCCGCCACAATCAACAAAATCACACTAACCGAAATTTTGTTGCGTTTCCTTTCGGCCACCAAAACGGGATGATTGTAAGGAATTTCCAAATTAAATTTGGGTTCTACCATAGTTTCCGTGGTTGTTTCCATAGGATAATTATATAACTGGTTTCCCCGTTTGACAAGCAAAAAGCGTTCCGATGGAACGCTTTTTGTGCCAATCACTCGGTACTGGTCGAATTATTTCAATTCAACAGTCGCGCCGGCTTCTTTCAATTGGGCTTCAAATTTTTTGGCTTCTTCGGCTGGGACTTTGTCCTTAATGGTTTTGGGGGCGCCGTCAACGATGGCTTTCGCATCGCCTAAGCCCAAACCAGTGATTTCTTTCACCACTTTGATGACGTTAATTTTGTTCGCACCCGCGTCTTTCAAGAAGATTTCATAATCGGTTTTAGCGGCAGGAGCATCCGCAGCGGCCGCACCCGCGGCAGCCGCAGGAGCCGCAGCCACGCTCATCGCAGCGGCGCTGACACCAAATTTTTCTTCCAAAGCCTTCACCAAATCGGCGGCTTCCGTTAAAGTTAATTTTGCAATTTCTTCGACTAATTCTTGAGTTTTCATATTTTTTAATTTTCCTTTTAATTTTATTTTTTTGATTTTTGCTGTTTCTCTTGGACGAGTTACGCTTATTTTTTCGCAGCGTTAATTACCATTGCCAAGTTACGCGGCACCGCATTGATGACGGTCGCAATTCCGCGCGCCCCACTGTTGATTAAGCCCATCAATTGCGCAATCAACGTTTCCTTGTTCGGCATGCTTGCCAAACGGACAACTTCGGCTTGGGACAGCACCTGATTGCCGATTAACCCGAACTGGAACGTCATTTTATCTTTGAACTTCGCGTCCTTGATAATTTTAGCGGCGGCCACTTCGTCGGCATTGGAAAATGCCATGGAAAGTGTGCCGTTCAATTTGTCGTCCAAATCGGTAATGCCCAAATTGTTCAATGCAATGCGCACCAAGTTATTTTTGTAAACGTGATAATTGACGTCGGCGTCACGGAACTTACGGCGCAATTCAGCGTCTTCTTGGGTGTTCAAACCTTGGTAGTTCACGAACACCACGCTCTTCGCATTTTTCAGTTTACCTTCAATTTCCTGGACAGTCGCCACTTTGGATTGAAAATTGGCATTACTTTGTTTTGCTTTAACGGCCATTTAACCTCCTTTTAAGGAACGTAATAGCACAGATAGGTTCATCATTACCTCGGCAAGATTTCCGCGTTACCGCCACTTGCTTTCTTCGGCTATTAAATTCTTATTCCTAAGATACTACACGGTCGCCGTTTTGTCAACCATTGTTCACTTGGCGCTTGATTTGCGCGGCTTGGTCACGGGCGCAAGCGGGTTGATACCCTAACGCGGTTAAGACCGTCACAATTTCCTCCTGCGGCAGTTTTTGGAAACATTGGTCATCCGCCAAAATTTTTGCCACCACCTGCGCCCGCATCAATTCGTCGGAATCCCGACCTTGATCCAATAAGGTACGGATTTGGGCTTGGTTCAGCGCGCGTAACAGTTTTAAGTTCATAATTCCAACCCCTGTTCAAAGTTCGCTTGTTGACTGGATGTATCGTCAGGTGTCACCATTTGACCGCTTTCCATCATGGACTGGTAAACCGACAACGGTAATGGTGTCATATCCAATGTCGTCAAATCAATCTGCGCCATATCTTGCCCCGTCCGCACCAATAATTGCGGTTGCGGGTTCCGCAGACCTATGGTGGCATCCGCCACTGCCGCACGCATGAATTGGTACGGCGGTTGCATAAAGTGACGGTTCATAGCAAACAAGAATTGCACCGCGCTGTTACCGTCTACCCCCTGCGCTTGTAAGGCTTGCAACAAATAATGCAAGTTAATTTGGGTGGTATGGGGAATGGTAGGCAGGGTGTGCAAGTAATCCAAGTAAGGTTGTAAACCCTGTGGTGGCACCAACATCTGTGGCGCCATGCGGTCCATTAACTGCTGCATCAAATGTTTGCCGTTAAAGACTTTCAACCCCTGCGGGACAATGCCCAATTTCACGCGCGTCATATCGTTGTAATGGTGCTGCGCAGAACTGGGTTCCGCGTCAACCGAAACTTGGTCCGTATAATAACCAAAACGGAAATGTCCCATGTTGGTGCCGACCGCAATCATTAACGCGTGCACACCGGGAATTTGGTTCAACAATTTGACCGCAATGCGCGCAAAATTAAAGCAAGTGACGGGGGTTTCCGCGGTTACCTCACCCGCGACACGCACACTGGCGTACGGGTCGTCGTTCAAATTGTAGCGGTAATGGCTGTAATAGTAACCTTCATCGTATTTTAAGACTTGGCACAAACGGAAGTACAACCACAGTGCACGTCCTTCGGGGGTGGTTTCAGGACAAGTGTCCAAGGCCAATTGCTGGATTAAACGTGGGTTTAACGTAAAATCAGCGTGGTCAACAAACTCCCGATGATAACGCGAAATTTCACCCGCACGGTTACGCACGGGCTTGAACCGATAAAATTCCCTGGCTTTGACTTTCACCTGACGCACTACTGCTGATTATAAACCAAACCACGCGCGGTTACAAGTAATTGTCCACCACCCAACAACCGCTAAATAACTTGAAAAAAATCACGGAGCGTGGTAAGGTTAATCCACATGAAAACATTTCTGGTCGTGGGACTGGGCAATCCCGAAGGCAAATATTTTGAAACCTGGCACAACCTGGGTTTTAAGGCCGCGGAACGTTTGGCGGGCGACCTGCCGTTTACTAAGAAAGGCAACCAAATGTTGGCCACCACCCACCTGCATGACCAAAAAGTCATCATCTTGAAACCATTAACTTACATGAATTTGTCGGGACAAGCCGTACTGGCGGTCAGTCGTAAATACCACATTCCTGCGGAACAAATCATTGTCTTTGTGGATGACATTTATCTCGACATCGGCACGGTGCGTTTGAAAAAAAGTGGCGGCACGGGTGGACACAACGGTTTGCAATCGGTCAGTGAACTTTTGCATGCCACCACCTACGTCAAAATTAAAATCGGCGCCAAACCATCCGCTGACATTAAAGGCAATACCGCCGCTTACGTTTTATCCAAAATTCCCGACACCGACCGTCCCGCGGTGGATACCGCTCTGGACGCCGCGGTGCAAATCGCGCACGACGTAATTGCAGGTGTGAAATGACCTTAACCGTGGGACAAAACATCACCATGGCGGCGGTCAAAACCGCCTTAGCCACCCACGAAGTGACTACGCACGGCGACATTCTCGACGTCACTTTACCCGACCAAGCCCACATCGTGCGGATTATGTTTGACGGCGACACGATTGAAGATTTACGGTTGATTGACGCCACCACCCGTGCGTTCATCAAAAAATTGCCCCTGGTCAATTTAGGCACCGACCTGAGTTTTTCGTTGGCACTCGACATCTTAAAACAAGTTTGCCCCGACCGTGATTGGTCGCAGGTGACCGCCCCAACCGCCATTTTACCCAATTACAACAGTGCGGTTTCCTTACTGGCGGACGAATTGGCCACCGTCAAAGACCAAACCGTCCTGCTATTTGTTGGCAATACCAAAACCGCGGAAAATTATTTACGCAGTAAAAAAATTGATTTCGTGATTACCAAAGGGGCGGCGTTCCCGCATTGTATCAACATCATCCCGTCTACCTTTCCGTTATCGTGCCAAATAGACGATTTACTAATTTACAGTTTGACCGACAACGACCCCGGCAAAACCGCGGACACCGCCACCCTGCTGACCAAAAGCAAACAAGAATTTATTATGCCCCTGGTCGGTGAATGCGTAGTACACGCTTTGCACGGGATTGGGCGTTTCATGGGCATGAAGCATTTGGATTTATTGGGCGACGGGAATTGGGCGGATTATTTCGCTTTGCAATACGACGGTGGTACCATGGTCTATTTGGCGGCGGACAAAAAAGATCTGCTGTCCAATTATGTCGGTGAACCCACGCGCTTACACAAAATTGGGGGGCAAGACTTCGCCAATGCGAAGCAACGGGTTCGGCGACGCTTGCAAGAACTCTCCTTCAAATTAAGTGATTTGTACCAACAACGCGCGGCCATCAAACGCCCCCCGTACGAAATTTTTGACGACAATAACGCCGCTTTTGCCGCGGGTTTTCCGTACCCCTTAACCAAAGACCAAACCAAAGTCATGACCGATATTTACGCCGACTTAACCAGTCCCAAATTGATGGATCGTTTAGTCTGTGGCGATGTCGGTTACGGCAAAACCGAAATTGCGTTCCGTACCGCTTTTGCCGCGATTATGAACGGCTACCAAGTCGTGCTGCTCTGCCCGACCACCATTTTGTCCGTGCAGCATTACCAAAATGCCCACGCCCGTTTTGCACCGTACGGGATGCGCGTCGCGGTTTATAATCGTTTCATCACCGCCAAACAGCAAGCCCAAACTTTGGCGGATTTACGTGACGGCAAAATTGATTTGATCATTGGCACGCATAAATTGCTGTCTTTAGCCCAAACTAACTTCCAAAAGTTAGGCTTGCTGATTTTGGACGAAGAACAACGTTTCGGCGTGGAAGCCAAAGAGAAAATCAAAAAATTGACGCCCCACATCGACGTCCTGACTTTGTCCGCCACCCCGATTCCACGCACTTTGAATTTATCGTTGATGGGTCTGCGTGACATTTCGGTGATTACCACCCCACCCAAAGACCGTCTGCCCGTCATCACCCAGGTGGCGGAGTTTAATTGGGAACTGTTGTGGGAAGCGATTGACCACGAACTGGCGCGGAAGGGACAAATCATTGTGCTGTACAACACGGTGCGCGACATCGCGGAATTTACCGCCAAAATTGCGGTGCGTTACCCCGACAAAGTGGCGTACGTCCACGGGCAAATGCCGACCGCCGCCATTGAACGCACGATTGCCGCGGTTTACGAACACGAAATTGACATCATTGTGGCGTCCACCATTATCGAAAACGGGATTGATTTGACCACCGCCAACACCTTGTTCGTGCTTGGTGCGGACAAATTGGGTTTGGCGCAAATGCACCAATTACGCGGTCGGGTCGGGCGCGGCGCGGTGCAAGCCTACGCTTATTTGACCTACCCACGGGAAGCCTACGTCGCGGACGCCGCCTTGGAACGCATCAAAGCGATCAAAAACTTTTATTCCACGGGTGCGGGCTTTAACATTGCGATGCGCGACTTAGAAATTCGCGGTTCGGGTGAAGTACTGGGTGCGAACCAAAGCGGTCACATTGAAGAAATCGGGGTGGAAGCCTTCGCCCAAATTTTGGCAGAAATCGCCGCCGAAAACCGCGAGCGGTGTCAAAGTTAAAGCGGTTCAATGCGCAGTCCGACCACCCCGTACTGCTGTTGCTTGACCAGCGGATAAAAGGTTTGCAAGGTCGCCAGTAACCGTTCTTTGCTGTAAGCACGGTCGGCCAAAACCGCACAGTCGAAATCTTGTAGCAGTGTGGCGAAATCGGGATAACGCAAAATTCCGACCACCCGCACACGCAACGACTGGGTCAAGTCGGGTTCACAGCAAAATTTAATGGTATCCCCCAATTGGATTTGTTGGCGCTTTTCGTCATAGAGGCGGAGTTCAATCCGTTTCGTACCGTGTAAGATGTAAGCGTAAAAGGCGGGTTGTAAATGCAAAACGTGTTCCATGATCTTCCTAATGTGCAGGCTGGCTGAGTTCGTCGATACTGCGCGCATCGTTGTGGGTGGTACGTTGCCATTGTACGTTGCGTTTGAATAAACAAATAATTGAAATCGGCACGTACGTGAGCAAAAAGATGGGAAACGCCAACGCATATTTCAGTTTTTGCCAGAACGTGGTTTTTACCCGTCGTTGTTCGCACAATAAAATCAACATTCCGTAAGCAAACAAAATTAAGTAAGCAATTCCCCAATAAATCAGGCTGGTAATGATAAAGTTCAACGCCAACGACATCACTCCGTGCGTAATCGCCAGGGTTAAGCCCACCGAAAGTCGTGTGATGAAGTAAAACGTTCCCCAAAAGAAAGTCAGCGGCGTAAAAGGGAAAATCATCAACAACATTTCGTATTTGGAAAAGAAGTTTTTGGAAAATAGCGTGTTAAAGAGTGCCGTAAAATAACCCAGAAAACATTGGTAGAAACCCTTTTGCCAACGCATCCGTTGGTTCCAACTGGCTTTCAGGGTGGTCGGCTGTTCGTCGTAAAAAATCGCATCGTCGCAATACATGACTTTTTTGCCTTTGATAATTTCGCCCACGCTGAATTCGATGTCTTCCGTCATCGTTTGGTAATTCCATCCGCTTGCAAAACTGAGCACTTGGGAACTGACCAAAAAGCCCGTCCCCGAAATAAAGGTGGATGTCCCCAACACCGTCCGCGGGCGGTGCATGAAACGGCATTCGCGTAAAAAGCACATCCCCGAACAAGCCGTAATCCAATTCGTGTGGAAATTTTTCGGTTTACGGTAACTGGTCACAATTTCGGCACCGCTGTCAAAGGCCTTGTTCATTTCGCGGACGTAATTTGGGTCCAACAAATTATCCGCGTCAAACACAAAAAAGGCGTCGGGGACATAGTCGGGATAAGTTTCCCGGATTTGCCGAAATAAAAAGTCCAAAGCGTAACCCTTACCAACCTTTTCCAGGTTGTGGCGTTCAAAAACGTCAACCAACAAGGGGTGGTCTACCCCCCCCCCTGACTGCCGCGCCACCGCGGCGGTTTCGTCCGTGCAGTTATCCGCGACCACAAAAACGCGCAGTTTGCTTAAATCATAATTTTGCAATTTAATACTATCGATTAAATGTCCAATTACCTTTTCTTCGTTGCGCCCCGCAATTAAAATCGCATAGGTATGTTCCGCTTTGGCTTCGGGGTAACGTTTCTTCCAAAAGATTCCCACGAAACCCAGTACCATTTTATACAAAAAGAAGGTCGCCAACGTAATCGACAAAATGAGATTGATCAGAAACAATATGTCCATTACATCCATGCCACTCTTCTCCTGTTATGATAGTATTCTACTGTTATGTTACTCCTATCAATGTGATAAAGCAACTTTTTTTGCCCGTTTCACGCCACAAAAAACACCGATGCCCACGAAAATTATCACGCCTATGCCCGTGATGGCCCACCCCACCGTAATGTAATTGCCTACGAAGCGCACGGTCAAAGTGCCACTTTCCGCCACGGACACTTCCACCATGCCGTGTTCGCCTTGCATGGGGGTTAAGCGTGTGACTTCCCCCGCCGCGTTGGTGAAAGTCACTTCGTAACCACGGTAATAAAAGGTGGGTAGTTCGATGACCGCCGCTTGCGTGACCGTCACATCCGCGGTGTAATGGGTGGTGGTGGTTTTCACAAAATTGGTGACCGTGGCCTCCCCCGCACGCACCACAAATTCAAACGGATGGGCTTGCAAATATGCGTCCAACGCCCCGCCCGCGGAATAATCAATGATCAACATACATTCCGCGGCTTGTGGTGATGAGATAACCAAATCACCCGCGTCATCGCTGGATAAGGTCAACGGTACCACCTCCCGCCCCCAGGTGTTCCAATATTGGGTGGCGGTGACACCCGCGCATTGGTCGAACGGTAAATGCAACGTGATCAACGTATCTTGGTCGCAAGCGGCCAAACAGCATTTAATTTGGTGCAATTGTTGGTAATGGGCCAATTCCGAAACTTCTAGATCGGTGTCGATATTTTTGATTAAAACGTTACCACGGGTATACATATATTCCCGTGTCATCCCTTTGGGGAAATAATCCCCGTTTTTATTGTAACCATTACCATGTTCTGCACTCAGGTGACTGGCAAAACTGATTGACGTTTGGTTCAAATGTTGCCAAGTATGTAACTGTGGTGCCACACAAAGCGCGGTTACCAGTACCAACCCCACCAACGTTGCAAAAATGGTTTTGACCTTGGTAGTGTTAATTTGTTGCAAAAATGCTGGCACCATTAGCGTCAACGGCAAACCCAAAATCATATTCAAGCGCGATGGAAATTGCAACATCGTAAACGGGGTGAAACTTAACAACGGCCACGGGAAAATCGGTGTCAATAGCAATAGCACCATACTCGTAAAACCAAAGATTAAGTATTCTGTGCGCGGTTTTTCTTTGCGGCGACAAAACAACACCGCGAACGGAATAAAAACAACCAGCACCAAAAAACACGTTGGAGCCAGTTCATAACTCAGCATATTGGTTGTGCCTTTCCAAAAATCTAGCCCGTTGCCTGCCATTTCGGATTGACGCGTTAAGCCCATGTTCAGTAACATTGGCAAAAGGAAACTGGCTGCCAACAACAAAACCACACCACCCGCCACCACCAACGGGATCCACAGTTTGGTGCGGAACAATGGCTTGACATGACACAACAAATAAATGGCTACAAAAATGGTGATGTAAACGGTCACTGCCACGTGCGCGTGCAACGCCAAGGCGTACCCACCAATAAACAACGGTAAGAACGCACGCCAATTTTGGCGTTCCACCAATTCGTACAATCCCCAAAACAACAACGGCATGGCCAACATGATGAAAATTTCACTGAACGCAAAACGGATATATAAATTAGTTAAAAAATACGGAAAGAACATATAACACAACGCGGACACCAACGCCCACCCACGGTGCCCAAACACACGGCGGGCAAAAAAGAAAACTACCACCCCACTGAGCCCGAATAAGGAAAAAAACTCGATACCCAACGCGCCAATCACGTTCAAATGCAACAGGTTCATCAAAATGACACAAATTTTGGCGGGTAGCAACGGATAAAATAACCCTGTGCCGTAACCAAAATCTGCGCCCGAATAACTGAAAATCTTACTGCCGAATGTACCGTCTTGCCACATTTGGTGCAAAGCCCGGATCACCGAAAAATGATATTCACTGTCAATTCCATTGACGTGGCCGTTAATCAACAGTGGTAAAATCACCACCAACCCCGCCAAGGCAATCGCCGCCAACGCCAGAACCGTTTGCGCCCACGGCTTGCGGCGGATTTGTGCCGTCATCCGTTGCCACCATGATGTTTGATTGACAGTTGTTTGCATCCTGTTTTACCCGCATCCATGATAAAACTTTTGCCTGATGTTTTCAACCAAATTTTGTCCCGCTACTGTGGCTTATTGGCGGGTAAATTCCAACACGTATGCGTCCAGCGTGTCGCGGTCGGTTTTAACTTTTTCACTGATGGCAACCCCACCCACCACGTAAACTTGGTGTTCCAGTGCCAATACGGGCGTGGTCGGACGTAAACGCGCGGGGACTTTTTTGTCGGTCAAGTATGCGTTCAATTTTTTGGTACCGCCGCCGATTTTTTCAAATTGGTCGCCATCCAAACGGAAACGCCATTTGGCTTTCTTGGGTAATTTGGCGGCGTCGATCACGCACAAACCGCGTTGAATCGCCAACTTGTAACTGATGGTCTTGGTGACCGTGACCGTGCCGAAACCTTCAATCGTGGTCTTGCCAACTTTGAAACTGTATTCCTTAAACTCGGGACGGGCTTCACGGCGCACCAAACTGATGTATTCGTATTCTTTCACGGCATAGGCATTGTGGGGCAAAGAAACTTTCTCCCCGTTCAAGCCGTCCGCACTTAACGTCATAATCGCGTTGATGTGTTTGATGTCCACATCAACCCGTAAGTCCAACAAATCCAAACCGTAATATATCATGCGCGTGATAATCGAATCAGGTAAATAAAAGCGGTTCAACGGGATGCGCACCACGTTGCCGTCTTTGACAATCCCGTTCATGTCACATTGGTCGGTGATGAATTGGCTGTCGCGCGCGGCAATCTTGGCAAACGCCGCAATGTTTTCGGCCGCCCCCCGCCATTCTTTGGTAATTTCGGGCATGATCATGTTGCGGATGTAATTCCGACGGAAACCATTGTCTTCGTTGGTGTCGTCCGTCACGTGCGGAATATTGTTACGGTAATTGTACGCAATGATGTCGGATTTCTTGGTTTCCAAAAACGGACGAATGTATGCTCCGCGCACGGGTGCCATGCCCGCCGCCCCGTCCAAACCACAGCCACGGAACAAGTGCATTAACACGGTTTCCGCTTGGTCGTTCAAATGGTGGGCAATCGCCAATTTGTCCAATTTATATTTTTTGATGGCGGCCTCAAAACTTTGGTAGCGCAACACCCGCGCCGCGGTTTCCAAACTGACTTTGTTCGCGGTCGAATATTCAGGCGCGTCCACGTTGTACTTGGCGAACTCAATTAAATGTTCGTCACAATATTGTTTGACGAAACGGGCATCGCTGTTTGCCGCGCGACGGATGTTATGGTTGACGTGCACCGCCACCACGTGGAAGTGGGCTTTCTGCGCCAAATCGTTCAAAAAGGTCAGCAAAGCCATGCTGTCTTCACCACCCGACACCGCAACACCCACGCGCTCCCCCGTGTTAATCATGTGGTGTGCGTTCATATATTGAATTACTGCTGTTTCCATTGTCGGCATTTTAACACATATCCGCTTGACAATCAAGGGGCTAGGATATATTATTGATATAGAAATAAGACGGCCGCAAGGGGTCTTTTTTTTAAGGAGAGAAAAAATGGCATCAAAAAAAGGTAACCGCGTTCCCATGGTGTTGGTTTGTACCGAATGCAACCAACGTAACTACGATACGCAAAAAAACAAAAAGAACGATCCAGAACGGAAGACATTAACCAAATACTGCCGTTTCTGTCGCAAACACACGGAACACAAAGAAAGTAAATAAGGAGGCTGCATGGGTTCAAAATCAAAGCGCAGGCACGCACAAAAGCAATACAATCGGGCGCAAAACAAAGCACCCGTGCCCGCGACCGCCAACACGGCGGTTGACGCAGAAACGGCGGCGGTGATGGCGGAAACCACCACCCCGATCATGACACCAAAGGATTTACGCCGTGCCGCCAAAGAACGCGCGAAGCAAGAAAAACTGTTGCGCAAAGAACAAGCCAAAAACGCCCCCGAAAAACCCAAAGAGAAAAAGGAAAAGAAACCCTTTTTCTTGGTGCGTTTCTTTCGCTGGTTGGGACGCAGTATCGCCAGTATTTGCAGTGAACTGAAAAAAGTCCACTGGCCAACGTTCAAGCAAGTCATGAAAGCCACGGGGATCGTTTTGGGCATTGTGATTCTGTTCGGAATTATTTTGTTAGGCATTTGGATTTTATTCGGCTTACTGCATTATTTATTAGTCAATGGCAGTCTCAGTGGCTGGACGGTCATGTAAGGAGGAATTATGGAAGAGAACACAAACATTACAAACAACCAAGATTTGACCCAAGATTTGGTGGCGAACGATATGCCACCGCAATTAAACGTAGCGGGCAACCAACGTCACGACACCGAAGCCCGTTGGTACGTGTTGCACACCTTTAACGGCTACGAAACCGTGGCGGAAGATAACTTGAAAAAAGTTGTGGAAAAATACCATTTGGAAGACCGCGTTTTGGAAATTTTTATCCCCGTGGAAGACGTGATGACCGAAAAGAAAGACGGCACGAAAATGATTAAATCCCAACACTCCATGCCGACCTACATTTTTGTGAAAATGATTTACGGCGACGACATTTGGCACACCATTACCCGCACCCGCGGCATTACGGGTTTTGTCGGTCCCAAAGGTCGACCTTTGCCTTTGTCTAACGCCGACGTGATGAAAATGCGCTTAGAACGTAAATTAAACACCAAAGTGTCGTTCGAAGTCGACGACGTCGTGAACATCATTGACGGCCCGTTAATGGGACAAACCGCCAAAGTTACCGCGGTCGATGCCGCCAACCACAAAATTACCGTGATGGTCAATATGTTTGGTCGCAACAACAAAGTCGAACTGCATACCAGCCAAATCAAAGCCTTGGAAAAATAATTTTTCCCCGCAGTACTAAAAAGAGTAGCCCTTCCGCTACTCTTTTTTATGGCAATTTTCCCCTTACGCTAACTTGGCTTTGGTGTTGTTTTTTGGGGTGGCTCGTTTGGCTTTGTTGATGGAGACGATGAACCAGGCCAGGCCGCCACAACCCGAAAGTACCGCGATAATGCCAATGATGATCCCAATAATTAAAGGTGTGTTGTTGTCACTGGAACTGTTACCACCAGTAGCAGATAAAGCGGGTAAGGTACGGTTTTGCACTGCACCGCAATGGTCGCAGATGCGTTGTTGCACACCTTCCCGGTCTGTGGTCGCCAGTTCAATTGTTTTCCAGGTACCATAACTGTGCCCCGTGGCGGGGAGATAATTATCTTGGTATTGGTCTTTGCAACGGTCGCAGATGTGTAACGTGTAGCCGATTTCGTCACATTTGGCAGGGATGGCAGTATCTTGGTAATGGTGTCCTAAGGCATCCACAAAATCATCTTGGCGTTTGTATTTGCAAACGTCACACACGTACCAGGTATACCCAATCTCCGTACAGGTGGCATCCACCTTGGTGGTGACAAAGGTATGACTGTCACCGGTGGTACAGTTCAGGAAATACGTGTCATGGCAATTGGCACAGACGTAGGTACGTAAACCCGTACTTTGGTCGAACGTATACGTATAATTATGACCGATGGCGGGGACTACTTCGGTTTCGGTATGTTCGCACACGGTACAGGTGTGTTGGTGGACGCCGTCCGTGGTACACGTGACCGTTGTGGTCATTTCCCAATCTCCGTACGTGTGCCCTGTGGCAGGAATTGTTTGGTTTTCGGTGGCACCGCAATCCGTACAGGTACGCGTGCTTAATCCGTCCGTGGTGCAGGTGGCTTCCGTGGTGGTGGTCCAATCGTTCCATGGATGGTCAATCATGGGCGTGACGTTGGTTTGTTCGTAACCAAATTCTTCGCCGTTAATTTGCCAATAACTTTCGGTGTACCCTTCCGCCGTGCACGTCGGTTCAATCACGTTTTCCACGTATTGGGCGGTGGCGTCGTTTAACACAAACGCGGAAGCATACGCAAACCAAGGGCGGTTAATTGTGATCACTGTGGAAGTATAAGCATTGCCATTGCCGTCAATAAAACCAGTAGCATCACTGGCGGTTCCATGTGCACTGCGCAACCAACAGATGGCTCCGTTACCCGAATTGATGCCGTATTTACCACGGTCTTCGGTGGCGGTTGCCCGCCCAAAATCAGTACAAGGTCGCGGTTGCGATTCTTGATAAAGTGTCTTGTATTCTTTAACACTCGGCAACCAAACCGTGTCCGTCACGCGGTCTCCCGCCGTGTCATTTTTCTCAACCGTATCATAATGTTGAATCGTTTGAATGTAATTTTGCACCTGACTTTCCACGGCAAACACATCATGCAAATAAGTACGCAAGGTACTTTGTGACCATTCATTGGTTGACCCAAATTTGGTTGACCCCAAAGCCATTTGCGCGTACACCACCAACTTGTTGTTATTGACCAAAAACAAATCCCATTGAATCGGCTCGACGTAAAAGAAATAAGTCGCACCGTTGGTGATCAGCGTATTATCAGAAAAATAAACAGGAGTACGATTGTATCCGTCACAAATACCATTCGTAAATCGCGCACTCTCTAATTTTGCCACTTTTTGACCACTGTAATCGTATTCCACCAATTCCGTGGTTTTACCGTCGACATCCGTGGTAAATTTGCGCCCCGTCGCGGTTAAGTTACTGTTTTTCAAAGTTTCGTTCAGTTCATCCCCGACATAACTTTGCGGATATTCGCCCAACTTAATTTCCCCGATTTTGGTGGCGCTTTCAATCAAAAAAATTTCGTCCGCATTATCATCCGCGGCGTTCACCATGGGATTCACCACCAACACCAAGGCCAGCGACGCCACGATGCCCAGTACCGCCACACCAAACATGACCCAAGCCGATTTTCTCATTTTGTTTTTCTCCTCGCGTGGGCATAAACTGCCCCAAGATAGGGTACCCCCCCCCCC
>JAMPCO010000001.1 GCA_023666145.1 Prevotella sp.
GCGTCGCCTTGCCAAGGCGAAGGTCGTGAGTTCGAACCTCATTTCCCGCTCCAATTACCATTAAAATTGATTAAAATCATACAGGCATTTTTTTTGTGTCTGGATGGTTTTATTGACAAAAAATCAATGCATCGCATATAATAATAACTAATTAAATTTGCACCGGAGGAAAAGATAATGCGCATAATTACCATCAATCGAGAATTTGGCAGTGGTGGTCGGGAGTTCGGAAAACGTTTGGCGGATAGTTTAGGGTTTGCGTATTTTGACCGTCAAATATTGACGGAATTGTCGCAAAAATTAGCCTTGGACCAAAGTTATTTAGAACGTACTTTGGATACAAATTGGACACATAATTACAGTTTATCTTTTGGTAAAACTTTGACGACAAAAACATTAGCCACTCAAAACAGTCGAATCTTAGCCGAACAACATAAATTAGTGAAACAATTAGCCGCGCAAGGTGATTGCGTGATTGTTGGTAGTAATGCAGATTTAGTTTTAGACACTTTACGCCCATTACGGATTTTTGTTTACGCCGATATGGCATCGAAAGTTGCACGCTGCCGTCAACGTCAAACTGAAACCGAAAATTACTCTGACCGCGAATGGGAACAAAAAATCAGAGCAATTGATAAAGGACGTGCCGCTACGCATGATATGGTTACATCAGTTTATCCCTGGGGTGATAAACGGGGTTACGACTTTTGCGTCAATACTTCTGGTACGGTTATTAAAAATATGATTCCAGCCATGAAACAATTTGTCACGACTTGGTTCAAGGAACAAACGAATCAGGAGCATTACTATGGGAATTAAGTTATCAGATCATTTTACTTATCGTAAGTTAATTAAATTTTGTTTGTCGCCAATTGTCATGATGGTTTTCACTTCCATATATGGTGTCGTTGACGGTTTATTTGTTTCAAACTTTGCAGGTAAAACACCATTCGCCGCCATTAATTTGATTTTTCCATTCATCATGATTTTGGGCGGAATTGGTTTTATGATTGGTTCGGGTGGTACCGCCTTAATTGGTAAAACTTTGGGACAAGGAAAACGTGAGCAAGCCAACCGCTATTTTTCCATGATTATTATTTTCACTTTAGTCGTGGGTGTGCTTTTAACCGCGATTGGTGTGAGTTTCATTCGACCAGTGGCAAAGTTATTGGGCGCAGAAGGTGAAATGCTGGAAGATTGTGTGACTTATGGTCGCATCGTATTATCCTTCATTACTTGTTTTATGTTGCAGAATGTTTTTCAAGTGATTTTCCCTGTCGCGGAAAAACAAAAGTTAGGTTTGTATTTTACCTTAGCGGGTGGCATCACTAATATTGTTTTGGATGCCTTATTTATTGGCGTTTTCAAATGGGGTATTGTTGGTGCGGCAACGGCAACGGGCGTCAGCCAAACCGTGGCGGGGTTGCTGCCCATCTTTTATTTCTTTTCAAAGCGTAATCATAGTTTATTACGTTTAACGAAAACCAAATTGGAATTCCGTGCGTTAATGCAAGTTTGCGGTAATGGTATTTCGGAATTATTTTCCAATATTTCGGGTTCAATTGTCAGCATCGTTTATAATTTGCAATTGTTAAAATATGCTGGCGAAAATGGGGTAGCCGCATATGGCGTGCTAATGTACGTGCAGTTCATTTTCATTGCAATTTTTATTGGTTACACGATTGGCTCTTCCCCCGTCGTCAGTTATCATTACGGCGCCGAAAACCACGATGAATTAAAAGGCTTATTAAGAAAAAGTTTGAAACTCAATTTGTTGGCTGGAATCATTATGTTCGCTTTGTCACTGGGATTAGCAATTCCTTTCGCAAAAATTTTTGTCGGTTATGACCAAGAATTGTTAGATTTGACCTCTCACGCGTTCCGTATCATTTCCATAAATTTTTTAATCGTTGGCGTAAATATATTTATATCCTCATTTTTCACAGCGCTGAACAATGGAATTATTTCGGCCATTATTTCGGTATTGCGCACACTTTGTTTTAAGTTGCTTGCTGCAATTTTGTTACCAATTTGGTTTGGTGTTGAAGGAATTTGGTGGTCAATTACATTCGCCGAAGGTATGGCAATCATCATTTCGTTGATTTTCTTGTTTGCTAAACGGAAAAAATACCACTACTAAAATTTAGGTTAAAAATTTATTGGATGTTTAATTGTGCCGCCAATGTATGCCATACTTTCATGACCGCATTTTCTTTTTTCCCTTCCAACATAATGCGTAATAAAGGTTCAGTACCACTTTTACGAATCACTTGACGGATGCCATGCGGCAAATTAAAATTTTCGATGATTGATGCATAATTGTCAGGTAATTTTTCGATGTTAACGTTGTGGATAAATTGGTAGTAGGGGCGATAGTTTTTTAATATTTGTCGTAAACCTGATATTCCATTGTCATGGTATGCATCCGCGATTAAAATCATTGCATCAATAGCATCTGAAGTGCCGAGATTAGAATCAAAGTAATAATGACCACTTTTTTCGGCACCAAAATTGATGTGTGCGTTTTGCATGGTGTGGATCATGTTTTGGCCACCGACTTTACTGCGTACTAATTGGAAATTACGTTCCAAAGCACTGTTAACGGTTTCGTCAACCACAATACTGGATAAATTGAGTAAGGTGGCAAGCAAAATTGCAACTTCCTCGCTGGATAAAACCCGGTCGCCTAAATACATCAACAAACGGTCAGCATCGCCGTCAACAGCAAAACCAATTTCCAAATGGTGTTCTTGGCAATATTGTGTCAAAAATTCGGGGTGGGTGGCACCACAGCCTTGGTTAATTTCGCCTTTGTAATTGACAAGATTGTTAAACCCTAAACTATGCAATTTATAACCTAAGCCACCATTGGCACAGTCAATGATGATGTCTTTCGGAAGTAAATCCCATTTATGGTAAACGGGTACAGGTGGTAACTCTAACGTGCTTTGTTCAAAATGGTTTAAGTAAATTTTGAAACCACAGTATTGACATGGGTTATGCGATGCGGTAATCATGATGCTCAGCCCATTTTGTGCCGCCAATTCTGGGGTAGTGGTAATACCTAAATTATGCACGATACCAGAAAAGTATTTGATAAATTCATTCATCAATTTTTCACTGCCAGTACGACCATCACGTCCGATGGTAACTTCTTGCCATCCCAGTGCCGACAATTTTTCGGCAATTTGTGCGCCGACATGGTTAGTTAACAATTTTTTGGTTAAATCACGAATTCCCGAAGTCCCGAACTTCAACATTCAATTTACTCCTTTAATAAATCTTGCAACCAAGGTTTGAATTCTGGAATGGCTTTGTATGTGGCGTATGTGGTGGCTTGCACAAAGCCTAAGGGACTGCCCAAATCAAAACGTTTACCAGTTAACGCGATATGCCGCAATTTGGGTAATTTATTGATTGCATCAACTATACATATTTCGCCTTCGCCGTCAATATGTTCACGGACAAAATCTAAAACTTCGGGAACCAAAACATATGTACCAAGTGAGGCTAAATTCGATGGCGGATTAGATTTTGGTTTTTCGACGATGCCTTTAATTTCGTTACCTTTTTTCGGGATGATAATACCATAGCGGTGAGCAAGTTCCAAAGGAATTTGGTAAGAAGACAAAACCGATGTGTGATGGCGATTAAAATCTTCAATCAAAACTTTGTAAGGATTTTGTTCCAACATTAATTCGTCGGGAAAAATGAGTAAAAACGGTTCATGGTTGATAAAGTCTTTCGCAATCATCGTCGCTGGTCCTGTACCTTCCATTTTAACTTGTCGACCATAAGAAATTTTAACGTCAGGGTACAAACCGTTAAAGTGGTTAACAATGCATTCTTTGTTGTCGCTGATCAGAATAAAAATCTCCTTGATTCCGGCTTCCACTACTTGGTCAATAATAATTTGCAACAGTGGTGTGGTTAACACAGGAAGCATTTCTTTGGGTTGTGATTTGGTGTATGGCATCATGCGCGTGCCTTTCCCAGCACAAAGAATCACGGCTTTTTTAACATTTTGATTTTTCATGATTTGTCATTTCCTCACTTCGTCTTGTTTTCCTCGGTTGTTGTAAATTACAGTTTACCATACGAATAGTGCTTTGAACAAATAAATAATTAACGCAAGTCATTTCACGCGGAAAAATAACAATTTTTCACGAACTTGTTGTGCCCGAATTTTATCACGTTGCAATTGATTCGCGTTCCTGAGATGATGGTTCGTAGTAATAGTGGCAGGGTTGGTAATAAAAAATAAGTCATCAACGATGCGGTGATTGCGGAAAGATAGAATCTTAAAACCGATGCCCAGTTTAATCCAAACTAACTGCTCAACCACTTCGTCACTGGTTAGTAAATGGGCGTTAGTTAAAATTCCCCAAGCACGCATCACTTTGTCAATGATCTGGTCGGGAGTTTTTTGCCATAATTCGCGTTCGAGATTCAATTCGGTCGTTGCTATATGAGTTACCATTTGGTTCATCATTTCCATCACTTCGGCATCAGACATTGTCAAACAATTTTGGTTAGAAATTTGATAAATGCAACCGCTGGCGTCGCTGTTTTCGCCGTAAACACCACGAATCGTAATTTTTTGATTATCTAGTTCCTGGAAAACAGCGGTTATTTTTTGGGTTATTGTCAGCGCAGGTAAGTAGATCATAACGCTGGCACGCAAGCCACCGCCCAGGTTGGTGGGGCATTTGGTTAAGTATCCTAAGGTAGCATCCTTGGCAATTTCAAAATCACTTTCCAATTGATCAGCGATATTTTTCGCCGTTTGGTAAACATGCCACAAATCGTAATGATTAGTAATTGCTTGAATCCGCAGATGGTCTTCTTCGCCTAACATGATATTGATGGTGTTATCGTGATTGGTCACCAGCACACCAAAATCAGCGTTGCGTAAAAAGTCAGCACTGATTAAATGCTGTTCAAATAGGCTGTCACGTACGGGTAGGTCGTTCAGTTTGAAAGCGGTCAAATCAGGGTGGCGACGAGTGATGCTGTCCGCGATGCGTTCAAAAAATTCACGATTGGTATAATTAAAGGGTATCTGGGCAATGTTACGCGCTAAACGAATGCGTGTCGTCATCACAAGATTATCTAAATTCATTGATAAATGGCTCCAATTCTTTTTTGAAATATTGGTAACATTCCGAACAGCCAAGGAAACCAGTTTTAACAAAATCATCAAAGTTATAACCACAGTTACCGCAAATTTTTGATTGCAAGTGCGGCACCTTAAAAGCACCCGTAACTTCTTCGGGTAAGGATTTCATTGAATAAGTTTTTTTCACTGGTTCGTACGGTGTAACCATAAAATCAGTATACAATATTTTGGAAAAATACTACAATCAATATATGAACGTTTTGAACGTTTCGGGGAATATCAAACGCATTTGGCAGTTCGCAAGCCGTGCGGCGGGGAACAATCCACAAAAGATTACGCCGATCCATTTGCTCTATGCTTGCAGTTTAGCCACGGACAGTTTGGCTTGTGCCTTTTTGAATAGTGAAGGAATTACTGCCGAACGGATTGCGGAGACTCCGCCAGCGTTTTTCGCCGATAAAACTGTGAACGAAATTTTAACTTTGGCAGAAACGCAAAGTATGATTTTTAATCAACCAGAAATTTACAGCGAAGCATTGTTGTGGGTTTTGTGTTCCAAATGCAAACAAACTAAATCGGTCATTGACAAAATTAACCCTGGTGCTACACGGCGCATAATGCAAAAAATTGCGAACGAAGTTGGTGGCGAAAAAACTGAATCACCGCAACCAAAGACCGTGAGTAATCAACCAATCACTGTGTCGCCGTCAAGACCAGCAACTAATACAAATTCTTTATCGTCAGTTTCCAGTCAACCTGTGCCGCCAAATCCGACCTTAAATAACAACGCAGATTTGTCGCCGGTGTTACTTGATTACGGGCAAGATTTGACCGCTAAGGCACGGCAGGGTAAAATCGACCGCATTATCGGGCGCGATGATGAGACCAACCGCTTGATTGAAATTCTTTGTCGTAAAACCAAAAATAATCCTGTTTTAATTGGTGAGGCGGGCGTTGGAAAAAGTGCTATTATAGAAGGTTTGGCCAAACGCATTGTTGAACAACAGGTTCCCGATAATTTGCAAAATAAAATTATTTATTCATTGGATATT
The DNA here is from genome assembly GCA_023666145.1 of Prevotella sp. Classification (GTDB taxonomy): domain Bacteria; phylum Bacillota; class Clostridia; order Christensenellales; family UBA1242; genus RGIG8050. Next base: position 6,172 of record JAMPCO010000001.1, read on the forward strand.
GGGTTACTACTGGGTGGTTCTAAATACCGTGGCGAATTGGAAGGACGCTTGAACAAAGTTCTGCAAGAATTAAAAGGACGCGACGACATTATTTTGTTCATCGACGAAATCCATAACATCGTTACAAGCGGTAACAAAGAAGGCGAAATGAGTGTCGGCGAAATTTTGAAACCTGCCTTGGCACGCGGTACGTTGCGTTGTGTTGGGGCGACCACAATTGATGAATATCGTCAATACATTGAAAAAGACCCAGCCTTAGAACGCCGCTTCGACCCAGTCATGGTTTATCCACCAACGCCAGAACAAACTGTTACCATCTTGGAGGGCTTGGCACCAAGTTTTGAAAATTATCATCATGTCCAAATTAACCACAGTGCTTTAACCGCGGCGGTATTGTTATCCAATCGTTACATTTTTGACCGTAATTTACCCGATAAAGCAATTGATGTTTTGGACCAAGCCTGCGCCAAGACGAGAATTAAGGCAGGGCACAATTTATCGACGATTACCGATGCTGAAATCGCAACCGTTGTTTCCGAAATGACTAAAATTCCTTTGAATAAAATTAACACGAGCGACCAAAAGAATCTCATGAATCTGGAAAAAGATTTGCAATCAATTATCATTGGTCAAGATAAAGCCATTGATGTGATTGCCAGAGCAATCCGCCGTAATCGCAGTGGTATTAACGACGCCAACCGTCCTATTGGTACATTTTTCTTTTTAGGACGAACTGGTGTCGGCAAAACCGAAGTTTGTAAACAATTATCACAAATTTTATACGATACCGAAAAAGCGTTCATCAAACTGGATATGAGCGAATTCAGCGAATCTCACAGTGTCAGCAAAATGGTTGGTGCGCCACCAGGCTACGTCGGCTATGATGATGGGTCGAATTTGTGTAATCGTGTCCGTCATAATCCGTATTGTTTGGTGTTATTTGACGAAATTGAAAAAGCGCATACCGATATTTACAATTTAATGTTGCAAATTTTAGATGAAGGTCGTTTAACCGATTCGCACGGTAAAGTTGTTTCATTTAGAAATGCTTTGATTGTCTTAACGTCGAACGTTGGGGTTAATCTTATCCCTACTGACCACGATGTACCACCCGCGGAAGAAGAAAAATATATTTTATCAGGAATGCACCAAAAGTTCAGTCCAGAATTTATCAACCGCATCGATAACGTGGTGGTGTTCAACACATTAACGAAAACTGATATCGAAAAAATCGCCGCACTCCAAATGCAAAAATTGACCAAACGGTTGTCAGCGGTTAATGTTAGTCTCCGCTATTCCGATGCTGTGATCACTTGGATTGCGCAACATGGTTACCAAAAAGATTATGGCGTACGTCCGATTCGCCGCTTAATTCAAACACAAATTGAAGATAAAATTTCGGAGCAAATCATTGCCGACCAAATCCATTATGCCGTAATTGATATTGTAGACGATGATGTCGTGGTTCAATCCAGGCGTTGATAATTGGTTAAATCGATTGTGCGTGGTTTTTCAGGTTGCGCTGGCGCAGACGGTTGTGGTGGCGTGGTGTTTTGATTACGTAGATTCATGATTTGATTCAATCCGCCTGACAATAAAAATTTAATCAATAAAGTTTGGATATCATTGTTGTTAAATGGTGTGTTATTGGTTTGATTAGAACTTTGATTACTGGTTGTGTTTTGTAACAAATTCAAAATGTTATTTAAGGTTTCGTCTTCCATTCACACCTCATGAATTTTGATTTTGAATCGTCTGGATAATTTTAATTAAACGCGTGCGTTGTTCTTGGTTTAACATGGGGCCAATCACACGAATCATCTTTTCGACATCGCCCAATGTCCCGTTGGCTTTTTTGATGCGGATTTGTTCGGCTAACAAATTAGTTAATTCATCGTCATTTAATTTTGATAAACGCTCAACGGTTTTTTGATTAAAATCCATATACTTTTGTATGAAATTTTGCTATAATATGTGCATAATGTTTGTCGACAATGTTGAGATTACGATTCAGGCTGGTGCGGGTGGCACAGGTGCGGCAACGTTTTACCGCGATACTTTAACCATGTTTGGTGGACCGAACGGTGGTGATGGTGGGCGTGGTGGTGATGTAATTTTTGTTGGTACTAACAATTTGAATAATTTGGTTGATTTCCATTATCATCAAAAGTTTAAGGCAGGCGATGGTGCCAACGGACAAGGCGGAAATAAAACTGGTGCTGACGGACAAGATGCAATGATTCCCGTACCATTGGGTACGAAAATCCTCGATGAAAACGGCAAATTGTTATGTGATATTACAACCATTGGTCAAAAGTATTTAGCCTTAAAAGGCGGGGCAGGTGGTTTTGGTAATACGCACTTTGCGACTGCCGCGCGACAAACCCCCAATTTTTCCAAGGCTGGGGTTAAAACTAAACCTTATCGCGTCCGTTTAGAACTGAACTGTATTGCGGATATTGGCATTATTGGTTATCCCAATGTGGGGAAAAGCACCTTATTATCGGTTATCAGTCGTGCTCGTCCGAAAATCGCTAATTACCAATTTACGACTTTGTATCCTAACATTGGCGTGGCACAAGTCCGTGGACAAAATTTGTTATTTGCGGATATTCCTGGTTTAATCGAAGGCGCCAGCGATGGGGTGGGGTTAGGAATTGACTTTTTGAAACACATTGCCCGTACACGTTTATTATTGCATGTGATTGATATTGCCGCCACCGAAGGTCGTGAACCCTATCGTGATTATCAAGTGATTAATCAAGAATTAAAGCGGTACCATGCCGACTTAGAAAATAAACAACAAATTGTTGTCTTAAACAAAATTGACAGTGCCACCACGGAACAAATCAATACCTTCAAAGCCAAACTTGACCGCAAAATTCCCGTGTTTGAAATTTCTGCCATTAACCATACGGGATTACAAGCATTGCTTGACGCCTGCTTACAAACTTTGAACACCATACCTAAGCCAGAACCATTACTGGTCGAAGCCGTTTTGGAACAGAAAGTTGATAAAAATCAATTTACCGTAACTGGTGGCAATGGTGAATATCAAGTTACAGGCGCTTTCATTGAAAATTTAATCCGTGGTGTTGTCTTAGATGACACCGAAAGTAATCGTTATTTCCAACGACGATTAGTTCAAAATGGTGTCATTGAACAATTAAAAAATATCGGTATGGTGGATGGTGATACCATCCAAATTGCGGGGCATTTTTTTACCTATACCGAATAAGCATAGGCTATCGACGATTTTTATGCTGATTACCAATTACAGCGTCGTAATCCGCGCCGCCGTCGCCACTTTTTGACATTCATTATTATCATTTTGGCGGTAGTTACGGTGTGCAGTATTGCGGCATTATTTTTACGTGGTTTCAAAATTCAAGATTTACCTAACCAATTTAACCAAAAAACGTTACAAACACCAACCATGGATGTTTGGCTGCTGGAAATTCAAGACCACGACAGTAAAATGGAAGCGTATAAAACTGGTGTTCGCGCCATAAATAATGGTTGGGGTGTTTACGTCTTGCCTGATGGCGAAAAGTGGACTTGGGTGGCAGGTGTTTATGTGACCGAGAACGATGCTAACGACGCCATGGGACAAATAGGTTTACCCGAAAATGCCCAATTGAAACTTTATCAAATCACAGGAAAAGAGTTTCAAATGACGCCTGAGGAATTTGAACCATGTCATCAAATTTTATCTGCAGTTAAAAACATTTTTAATTTATTATTGGAATTGCGAACTGCCATAGTAGAGGCAAATGAGAGCAACCAATTACTGCTTGATTTAACCACAGAGTACAATCTAATTAAAAATGGTGCCGATACCTTACAAACACTAAACGCAAATTTGCAAAACCCGTTGCTTGCAACCATAATTTATACTGCTAATCAAAACATTCTAAGTTTGCAAGAAATTATTTGCAGCGAAACAACCAAAACGTGCAGTTTAGCCACGGTAAACACAGCCTTGTTGAAGACAATTTTCTCGCTAGACAATTTTTAATTGTTTTGCTACCATACCCATGGGGGAAATGTTTTGGGATTTTCAGAAGAATTTGTCAATAATGCTGGTGCGGAAGTAATTTCGCTTTCCATGCAACCAGATTATAATTACATTAAAAAATATTTACGGCAGGCGATTGTTAACACTGCACGTGTGGCACCATACTTTGACCCAAATGATGTATCAATCTATTTACAGGGGTGTTATGCTTGTAAAACGAACACGAAATTTCAATCGAAAATGGAAATTATCGTTGAAATAAACAAAACACGCGAATTTGATTACAACACGATGATTCGCAGTGATATGAAGTTACGTGAAAATTTCTTCGTTGATTTTGAACATTATTTCGACGTCAAACACTTTAAGGATGTTCTGGCTGATGAATTAAAAAAACTGCTGCGTGTGAATTTGACGATGGAAACGACGACAATTTTAATACCCGCATTTGGCAAACTGCAACACGCAATCGATGTTTTCCCGTGTTTCAAATATAAGTTTTTCCGTCCTCAAGGCGGCAGTATCCGCAGTAAATTAGTTTATGACCAAAAATTAGAAGAACATTTTTTGATGTTCACCAATTTGCACACGGTTAACGGTAATATGAAAGATACCATGACGAATGGCAATTTCAAGCGCATGGTACGTTTGCTGAAAAACTTAGTTGCCATCAGCGCGCGTGAGGATATGAATATCCATTTCGTGCGTGGATATTATATTGAATGCTTGTTGTATAATGTTCCTAACGAAATGTACCATACTAATGATGGTAAGTTGCTGTCGGTATTTTTGAAAGTAATTAACTGGTTGAATTTCGCCAATTTAGATGATTTTATTTGCCAAAATCAAATTTGGTCCTTGTGGGGTAGTGCGGATGGTTTTTGGCACCAAAATGCCGCTCGTCAATTGATCAATGATGTCATTGAATTCTATGAAGCATTCCCCGAAAAACGTACCGAAATTATTAAAGAAGATTAACTATGGTTGCAACAATTGTTGATGACTTTACCATCCAAGTTAGTGATTTGAGTCAATTTGACCCATACGCGATTTTGCACAGTGGGCAAGTTTTTCGTTATTGGCAAACCGAGCAAGGTTGGCTGGTTATGTCAGGCCATCATTGGGCAGAGATGAAAATGCTGTCTGGTAAGATGATGATTGAATGTGATGATGCACAGTATTTTTATCATTATTTCGATTTTGCTACCGATTACCAATCCATTAAACAAACATTGACGGCACCAAAATTGCAAAATGCTTTGGTACGGGGTGGCGGCATCCGCATCTTACAAGCGGACTTTGTGGAAATCGTACTTTCGTTTATTATTTCAGCCAATAACAACATTAAGCGTTTTACCAAAACTATTAACGACATTTGTGCTCAATATGGCACATTGACGCCATGTGGTCATCATAGTTTTCCAACCTTGGCACAGTGCGCAACAATTACCGCCGCGGATTTCAAACGGTTAGGGTGTGGTTACCGTGACCAATATTTAGCGGTAGCGGTGCAACAATTAAAAAATTTAGATTTTGCTGCATTACAACGTTTGTCCAACGCAGATTTACAGCGTGAACTGTTAAAGATTCAAGGCGTTGGTCCCAAGGTCGCCGCTTGCATTATGTTGTTTGCGTTTCACCGTTTGGATACCGCACCCGTGGATACATGGATACAAAAAGCAATTGCCCAGTTAGCACCCGATGAACAGCAAACCATTTTACATGGACAATATGCGGGTATCGCACAACAGTACATTTTTTATTATTTGCAACATTTGCACAGGGAAGTTTTGTAAAGAAAAAGACCAACGATGTGGTTGGTCTTTTGGGTTTGGTGGCGGGGACTGGATTTGAACCAGTGACCTTTGGGTTATGAGCCCAACGAGCTGCCGGACTGCTCTACCCCGCGATAGTGCATTGTATGCTATTACTATGCCGATTGTCAACCATTTTATGCATTTGGTGCCGCTTTACAAAACTATACTAACGGTTAAATAAGCCGCATAGAAAATTAACATCAAAATACCTTGCCATCTATAAGTGCGCTGTTTCCACAGCATAGGTAGAATGGCAATTACAGATAAGGCCAAACAAAACGGAAAGTCAATCAGAAAACATTGACGAGAAACCGCAAATGAATCGTTAGCAACAAAACTGCAAAGCGGCAAAATTAAGGTCAAATCGATAATGTTGGCACCAATGATATTACCCGCTGAAAGACTGCCTTCTTTTTTACGGATAGCGGTAATGGTTGTAACTAATTCGGGGAGCGAAGTGCCAACTGCAACCAAAGTAATAGCAACCAACCGTTCTGGGATACCTAAACTGGCGGCGATGGTGGAGCCACCGTTAATTAAAAAATTAGAACCTAAAATGACGCAAGCCGCACCAAGAAAAAACATCACAATATTTTTGGTAATTGTTTTTCCGTTAATCACAAGCGGTACATCGGTTTTTTGATTGTTGGTATTTGGTTGTTGCGCGGTTTGGTCGGGTAGTGGCGTGGGCGCAACATTGTGACGCGTTTGCACAACGTTAATGGCAATGAAAGCGATGAAAATTAGCAGTAAAACGATACTTGACCAAAGGCTGAGTGTGTTATGAATACAACCTAACCACAAGATTACGGCACTGCCAATCAATAAAAGGCACTGTTGCCAATAATTTTTCCGCGGTGTTACCAAACTCATGAAAGTGAAAGCAATCGCCATAATCAAACCCGTGTTGGCAATAACCGAACCGACCGCGTTCCCGATGGCCATATCGTTTTTACCTTCGATACTGGCAACCAAGGAAACAATCAATTCAGGCAGTGTGGTCGCAAAACTGACAATCGTGGCACCGATGATAAACGCGGGAATTTTTGCGGCGCGGGCAATCCAGGTGGCACTGTCCACAAACCAATCACCACCTTTGACGATGAAGAGTATCCCAATGATAAAAATTACAATCGCGAATGCAAGTTCCATCATGCCAAAGTTTATGCTTATTATGGCATTAAGTCAATGTAACTATTTTACAAAATTGAGAAAAAAGTTTATGGTTGAATAGGTAAAACATGAGAATTATTCATTGCGCAGACATCCACCTTGACAGTAATTTGCAAACCAACTTGTCGCAGGCACAAGCCAAGACGCGCAATCTGGAAATCTTGGACACATTTGAGCGCATGATTGAATACGGTGTCAACCATGACGTCAGTGTCATCATCATTGCGGGCGACTTGTTTGATACAACGCACATCAGCCCAACAACCCAGACGCGGGTTTTGCACGCGATTCGTCAACATCCACAAATTGATTTTATCTATTTAAGTGGTAACCACGACGAAACAAGTTTTATTACGTCACTAACCGAATTACCCAATAATTTGAAAATTTTTAATGATACTTGGCAAACATTTCACTACGGCAAAGTGCAAATTACGGGACGGGTATTGACCCATGGGACGGTCAATGATATCGGCAGAAATTTACACCTTGACCGTGATGCTTTTAATGTGGTCGTTTTGCACGGCGACATCAACCATGAAATTAATTTATCCCACCTGTGTCATCACAACATTGATTATTTAGCGCTGGGGCATTTGCACAGTTACAGCCGCGGACAATTGGATGCCCGTGGCACGTATTGTTATGCTGGTTGCTTGGAAGGTCGGGGCTTTGACGAATGCGGTGCTAAAGGTTTTATCCTGCTGGAAATTGATGATACGCAATTACGTTACACCGCACAATTTGTCCCGTTCGCAAAACGTCAATTATGTGAAGTTCAATGTGACATTACCGAAGCGCCGGATTGGTTCGCCGTGGAAAGTCAAGTTATGCTGCAAGTGCAAAACATTGCACGGGAAAATTTGTTGAAAATTACTTTGACGGGACAGTACCCCTTGACCATGGATAAACAGGTGGCCATGTTGGCGCAAAAATTGCAAGATTTTTACGTGGTTAAAATTAACGACATTTCGCGCTTAATGACCGCACCGCAAGATTTTGCCAAAGACCGTACTTTGCGTGGCGCATTTGTGCGTTTGGTGCAGGCGGCGCATTTACCCGAGAGTCAACAAGAACGCGTGATTCAATACGGCTTGAAGGCCTTACAAGGGGAAACGTTACGATGAAATTGTTGCAATGTCATGTCGAAAATTTTGGCAAGTTACACCAATTCACGTTGCAATTCGAAAATGGCTTGAACGTTTTTTGTCACGAAAATGGCTGGGGTAAAACGACGCTAATCACATTTATCAAAACCATGTTTTACGGGTTGTCCAATTACCGCGGTAATGATTTAGACCAAAACGAACGCAAAAAATATGCACCATGGCAGGGCGGAAACTTCGGTGGCAATTTGGATTTTGCCGTTAATGGCAAAACTTACCGCGTGACCCGTTTCTTCGGTAAAACCAACGCCGCTGACACCTTTACGTTGACCGACTTAGCCACGGGCAAACCGTCCAAAGATTATGCGGCGAACTTGGGTGAAGCGCTGTTTGATTTGGACGCCGCCAGTTTTGTGCGCACGTTGTTGATTCCCCAAATTGAAGTCGAATCCGTGGCGACCGCGCAAATTACCGACCGCCTCATCAATTTGATTCAAGGCACGGACGAACAAACGCATTACGAAACGGCCGCCAAAATTTTGAACGACCAACGCCGCGCACTTTCGAACCAAGCCAAAACCGGTCAAATTGAAACCACCCAAAACGCGTTAAACGCCAACGCCATGCAAATTGACCGCCTGCGCCAACAAACATTGTCCGCTGCCGACTTGACGGCGCAAATTGCCGCCGCCGACCGACAAATCGCACTTTTGCAAAAACAGCAAGCCACAATTCAGCAACAAATCGGCGCGCAAAACGTCCTCAAAAATTTGCCACCTAAATCCAATCGGCAGACAAAAATTTTCGGCGGTTTGTCCGTGGCGTGCGGTTTGGCGTTCGTGATGGCCGCGCTGCTTTGGTTGTGCGGTGTGGGTGGGGTCGTGGCAATCATAAACGCGGTGGTGGCGTTCGTCGGTGGCGTGGCGTGTCTGATTGTGTGGCTTTTGATCCGTAAGGCACAACCCGTCACCGCGCCACAACCCAATGACCTTGCCATGTTGCAACAGGAGCAAGACCAAATCCAACGCGCCATCCAAGCCCAAACCAACGCGAAAATGAACGCCCAAATCGCCGCGCAAAACGCCCAAAACGCGAACGAGCGCTTAACCACGTTGCAAAACGCACGGGCGGAATTGCAACAAACCTTGACCGACTTGCAAGCCGAATTAACCGCGGTGCAAGCCGCTCAAAATTTTTTGGCGACCGCGTACGATAATTTGAACACTCAATATTTGCAGCCCATGCAAGACGGTTTGCAAAAATACCTGCACATTTTGACCCAGCAAGATTTTTCCCACGTGACGGTCGATACCGATTTGCGGCTGGGTCTGCCTGCCTACGGACAAACGTATTCCGCGGATTATTACAGCCGCGGCTACCAAAATTTGTTTGATTTGTGTTTGCGACTGGCACTGGTCGACGCGTTGTTTGCCGACCACGAACCGCCGTTGCTGATCATGGACGACCCATTCGTTAATTTGGACGCTGACAAAACCGCGGCGGCGCTGGACTTTTTGCGCACCTTGGCACACGACCGCCAAATCGTTTATTTTACTTGCCACGCGTCGCGTTGTTAAAAATACTTGCGGACGGTGGCAATCTGTGTTATGCTACCCATGTTTGGAAGGGTTGCAGAGCGGTCAAATGCTACGGACTGTAAATCCGTCGTCTCACGACTTCGATGGTTCGAATCCATCCCCTTCCACCAATCAAATTGACGAAAAATAAAAAATCTTGTTGATTTTTTTTTTTTTTTCTGGTACAGACTAACTGTAAATGAGTACCAAAGAAAACACGACCGCAAAAACCCGCATCATTTGTGCCCTGGCTTTGTGCCTGTTGGTCGGTGTTTTCGGGGTAATTGCGTTGCTTTCGATCTTTCCAATGAAAACCTCCGCCACGAACAGTGGTGACCCCTTGTATGTCATCACGGTTGCCAACCAAGCCGATTTACAAAGCCAATGGAACGCTGCGTTAAACGACGGGCAACGTAACGTTAAAATTACCTTGACCAATAATATTGATGTGGCGATGGTGGACGGGCAAAGTTCGTTTGGTACGGGCGATGGTTTCCAAGCAGGTTGTCTTTACGTTCCACAAAATTGTCGATTAGAAATTGATTTGAACGGTTATCGTTTGAACAAAGGCGCGATGTTGTCCGACAATGGCAGTGTCATTTTGAACGATGGCACCTTAACCATTACCGACTCCAACACGGGTAACCAACGCCACTCGTTCGTGATTAAAGGTCAAACTTATTACGTCAACGGTGGCGCAATTATGGGCGGTTACACCTTGGGCAACGGTGGCGGCATTTATAACAATGGCACTTTGAACGTGAACGGCGGTAACATTGTCAACTGCTCCGCGGAAGGCAGTGGGGGTGGTATTTACGCCACGACGGGTGCGACCGTCAACATTGCGGGTGGCACGTTCAGTTATAACTTCGCGAACGGCACCGATGAAACCGACGGCGGTGGTGCGGTCGCGGTTTTGGAACGCGGTTCCTTAACCTTGACCAACGCGAATTTTATCAATAACCAAGCCAACAATTATGGTGGCGCCATTTTCGCGGCGGAAAACACCACCTTGAACATTACTACTTTACGTTTGACGGGTAACCAAGCCGTCTATGGTGGTGGTTTGGCATCCGCAGGTAATGGCTCGATTGCCACCGCCACGGTGATGAACAACACCGCCAATTTGTCAGGAGGTGGCATTTGCGTTTTTGGTGGGGAATTATCGATTGACCAAGGCACGTTCACGGGTAACTCCGCCCAACAAGCCACCGCCAACGGGGAAGGCGACGGCGGAGGTGCGGTCGCGGTGCGCGGCGGTACCTTAACCATGCACGCCGAACGCAACGGCACGACCAGCAACTTGATGTTCACGGGCAACACCGCGCGTTTCGGTGGTGCGCTTGCCAATAACGGTGGCACTTTGCACGTCACGGGTGCGGTAATTCGCGATAATACCGTTAACCACCCGTCCGTGGATGCGTTGGGTGCGGGCGTTGCCAATTTGGGTGCTACATCATCCACCTATACCGATTGTTATTTTACCGGCGGCGTTGCCAAAACTTTGGGACGCGCGTTTTTTGTTAGTAACGGTCACTTAAACATCGACGGTGGTTTGGTGGAAAATCATAACTCGGAAAACGGCACCGCGGTGGCGGCATTGTATTGTGCCACGGGAAATCGGGCGGACGGGGTGTTGAATTTTACGGGTGGTGTGGTGTTACAATACAACACCATCTTGGTTGATTGTTGGAACAGACACGGTTGTACGTTGGAATTTAACGGTGCGACCGTGCAATATTGTGGTTATGCATCCAAAACCGAATACGACAATCAATCGGGTTGGGCACCAGTATACATTGTCGGTACAACTAGCGACCGATTATTTATTTATCACATTAACAACATTAACGCCCACCACAACCGTGCACAATGGGGTTTTATCCGTTCGCAAGAAGGTGGTGCTAATGAAACCGTTGGTACACCCGACGGCAAAGACGAAGACGTGATTTTCGCCAATAATCAATGCGGGATTTTTACCGGACACTTTAACAATTTTACCGGTATCATTTACCACGGTATTTTTGAAAATAATACCCAAACCAGCGCCGAAATCCACGGCAGTATCATTGCCAATAATAGTTACGGTAGTGGCATTCCACAAATTCACGGCGGTATTTTCCGCGGTAACACCAGCACCACCGGTTCCGGTGCGGTCATATCCATTTTGAAAAATAATTCGGATAACAGTGGTGTCCCCGGTATTTTGATTACGGGTGGTACGTTTGAAAACAACACGGGCGCGGCGGGGGTGATTTACGGCAGCGGACAAATTACGATTACGGGTGGTACGTTCCAAAATAACCACGGCACTGGCGCCGCGGGGGTTTTGTATGCCTATTACACGGATACATATTGGTCGTACGACCGTTTTGTCAATATTGCGGGTGGCACATTCACGGGCAACACGAGTGTCAATTTGCCGGGTGCGGTTTATGTCAACGACAGCCGCATTAAAACCACGATTACGGGTGGCACGTTCACCAATAACTATGACAATAATCAATCCACCGGACAACACAGTGACGGGGGTGGTCTTTACATCCGTGGCGAACTTAACTTGGGCGGCGATGTCGTGATTAAAGATAACACTGCTGGCAGTCAAAAAGTTACGTCCAATTTGAACTGTGACAGTTTAATCACCGTTATCGGTGAATTGACAGGCACGGTGCACATGGCGAAACGCGGACAAATCACCACGGGGTACAGCACGTACAACACCCAATTGCCCAAAAACGTGTTTGTTAGCGATTGGGGCGATACCATTGCACGAATCGACGGTGAAGCGGTCGCCGTCCAAAGCGGCAGTAACACCGATCAATACGCCATGACGCCTACCGCGATTGCCGCGACGCCGACCTATAACGCCACCGCGCAACCCATTATTGAAGGTTACGTTTCCGAAAAAATGGAAGTAGTTTCCATCGTGCATACGTGGTTCGACGCCACTAACCAAGCCACGTTAAGCAGCAACAAAGAAACGTACAGCAACCTTGCCAAATACATTAACGCCACGCGCGGCACGATTATTGTTACGGACGCGGGACAATACGAAGTGACGTTCCGTTTGAAATCGCCGTACGTATGGTTGCAAAATGGCGGTTCGACCAGCAGCAGCAACGTTACCATTACGGTTACCGTTAATAAATTTATTAGAGAATACTTAGTGGATTACTACCCAAATTATGGTTATACGGGGCAACAATTATCCGCGATTTTAACGTTCAAACCCGATATTAACGACGAGGACAGCCATTGGTTAAAAGATTGGACGGTCACGCGCGATGAACAAAATTTATACGGTTTGACGTACGGCAAAGACACGACAATGGGTGTCGGTTTATCAGGTGATGGTTACATGGCAACCGCCACGCCAATTTATTACGACGGCATGGGGCGCAATTATTATGCGCCGACCATCAAAGTGCATTTCCGTATCAGCCAGTATAGTCGGGTCAATATTGACAATGATCAAAACATTGAAGTACGCATTGCGGACGCCAAATACGACGGCAACCAACAAAAACCCAGTTTCACCATTTATTACCGTGGCGTTTTATTGGGCACATGGACGGGGACAGCATGGCAAGAAAATACCGCACGTCCGTACGGGCCGTTCAAAATCAAAGATGTGGTGTACACCAATAACATTATGCCGTCATCCAACGACAACACGCCGTTAGTCACATTCGCGGTTGACACCAGTTATTTACAAACCAGCAGTTACAAAGTTATGAATTTCGAAGGCACCACCACGCGCAGTTTCACGATTGACGGTTACGACGTAACCAATGGCGAAGGCACGATGACAGGCGTAGAAATTGTCGGCGAACCTGTGATTGACACCACCAAGGTTTACGACGGTACGCGTAACGTGGCGGTCGATTGGCAAGGTAAAGTACGGGTAGAAGGTGCGAATGGCAAGTTGGTTTTGGTCAACATTGTGGCGACGTATGACGATGCCAATGTCGGCAAAGACAAAGTGATTACGGTGCGTTATGTGTTCGGTGGTACGGAAGCGTATCAATACAGCCACACCTACACGCTGTCAAACGCCGTTATTACGCCGTTAATTATTCACGAAATTTCGGGCATAACCGCCAACAAAGTTTACGACGGCACGACCACCGCCACTTTGAACGCCAGCCAAGTCCAATACGACCATTTTGTCAACGGCGACGATCTCAGCGTGACCTTAAAAGACGGCGCAGATATGACCTATGCCGTGGCCGACGTCGGTGAAAACAAGCGCATGAACATTTCCGCCGCGGATTTGGTCTTGACAGGGAACGCCGCGGGTAATTACAAATTGGCAACCGACCTCGTTGTCAGCGCCAGCGGAACGATTACCCCTGCCAATATGACCGCCACCGCCACGTCGTATACGGGTGTTTACGATGCCCAAGCCCACAATACCGTCATACCAGGCACGGTCAAATTGATTGATACGGCAACGGCAGCCGACCGTGACAGCATCCAATGGCAATATTCGTTGGACCAAGAAATTTGGGAAGACCAAATTCCGCAAATCACCAAAGCCGCCAACATCCCCGTTTATTTCCGTGTTTCGGCCGACAATCACAAACCATATGAAGGGCAAGTGCAATTTGCTTTGTCGCCGTTAGATATCAATTCGGTCACGGTCAACATCCGCTTGGGACAAACCGAAGTGTCCTATGACGGAGAAGAACATAACTTAATTCCTTACATTACCGCGCAATTGGGCGACAACGAAGTCGTTTTGAAAAACATTGACGATTTCCGCATCGATTACACAAACAGTTACACGGGCGGCGATTACGATAACGGCAAAGGCGACACGAAAAATGTGGGAACAGTGACTTTACGCATTATCGGTTCGGGTAACAGTTTTGTTAACACCTGCAACCAAACCGCGACCTTTAACATTGTGCCGCAAATCGTCACATATCCCGCCGCCGACACAACGTATTACCACTATAATGGCGCACCCCAAACGTATGTCATTGTCCCCGATGAACGTTACCAAGTTGCGGGCAACGTGCAAACCGAAACTGGTACGCACGACGTGACGATTACTTTGACGGACAAACATAATTACGTGTGGGAAAACGCATCAACCGACGACTTGATTTACCAATTCGTCATGTACGCCGCCGATATTACGGTCAATTGGGAATGGGTGCAAGACCGTTACTATGTTGGTAAAACTTATACGGTGGAACAGGCGTTGACCGCCGTCGGCAGTAACAAACTTGACGGAACCACAGTTACGGGAACAATCAGTTTCTTAACGACGGACGGCAAATTAACCGTTACCGATCCCGATAACGAATATTACGATACGCCAAACCAAATTTTCGATTATTTCATCGATGTCAAATTTACTCCCGATGATGATAGTTACGCACCAGTAACCGCAACTTTGAAAGTGCCTGCCAAATGGATTGCGGTGGCGTTTAATTCCAACATTGGTGTTGGTTCGGCCAACGCGTACAGCACTTATTTGTACCAAGACACGATCATTTATTTGGATAACGTAACCGGTGAAAATAAATTGACCCGTGCGTATTATACCCATGTTGGTTGGACGTTAACCCCGAACTTCGACCCTGTTTCGGCGCGCGACATGACCGAAAGTGCTTTTAACCGCAAATTAGACGAACTCGGTGTTGTGCCGTTAAACGGCGAAACCATTGCAACGGAGGATGCCACTTATTATGCGGTGTGGTGTTATCTTGATTACACGGTATCCTTCCACACAAATAATCCGCAACAATATACAACATTGTCAACCGACGAACCGATGATGGTTGAAATGTATTGGACGGACGCATCAACAAACCAATTTACCACGACTTACAACGGAAAAGTAACCTACGATGAATCTAACCGCGTGAATGTTTACACTTTTAACCACGGCGAATGGATGGCAAAAAAGCAGAGTATGTTGCTGAACGTCATTCAATGGACGGAAGGCGCAGGCTTCAATTTCGCGTACTGGGCGGACGAAAACGACAACCGTGTGAACAGCGTCAATTCGTTAGGCAATTTAGATTTGTACGCGCAATGGCAAGGTGCAAAATACGTTTTGAATTTTGTCAATGGGGAAACCACGCTCCAAGAAACCAGCACTGTGACCAACGGGCAACCGTTATCTGCCAACCAATTACCGACCGTCACGCGTGCAGGTTATAATTTCTCAGGTTGGTTCATCGCGCCGTCGGCGGCGGAAGATGCCGATAATTGTGGTGACCAACGGATCATTTTAGACGAAACTGTCATTTGGACCACGGGCGATATGACTTTGTACGCGGGCTGGACACGCAAAAAAGTTGTGCTGGACGTTGCGAAAGCATCGGGTTTGACCATTGCAATCAAAGCGGCAGAACCCAACGAAGAACCAAAGGTCGTGAACAGCGGAGAATTTTTGGCGGTTGGTTCGATATTAGAAATTACGGTTACCGCGAAAAACGGTTACTCTTTCCAAGAGTTAATTTTAACCGTTGAAGGAAAAACGGAACATTATTCCAATTCAATTGTCAATTACGAAATCAAAGACTATAACAGCGATGCCGCACGGATTCCGTTAACGATTCAAGGTACTTGTGTCACGGTCACGTATAACATTACTTACAGTCATCAACAAGATGCAGGTGTTTGGAATTTCATTGATGACTATGAGCCACCGTACCAGTTTACGATTGAAAATCCTGTCGCATTACCGACGGGAGAAATGGTTAGTCGTGCTGGGTATACTTTTGTTGGTTGGTTCAACAGCGCGGATTTACAAGGTTCCATCATTAAAAACACTAAGGAATTAAATGCGGAAGAATTAGCCAATTTAACTTTGTATCCGAAGTGGAGTGCAGATGAACAAAATGTCGTCTTGTACAAAGGTGGTAAAGCGTACAGTACGATTGTACAAAACACTGACAGCGAATATATTTTAGCGGATTTATCTAACGAAGCGGGTTTTGAAGATTACACTTTCATTGGTTGGAGTTTACAAGCCGATTTAGGCGGTAAATTGTTATCGGCCAACAGTACTTATGTGGTGCAATCATCCAATAACAATTTGTATGCGGTTTGGGCGTTCAAAACGGGTAATTTAACGCTTACAGCCGATAAAACAGGCGATTGGTATAATTTTGGTGCGCCCGTAATTACTATGACCGCAAAATACAATTACACTTATTCTAACACCCGTAATGGAATTAAAGTGTCATATGTTTACTATAACGAAAATGATGAAGTCGTTTCCAGTAATAACAATATTTTACAAATCAGCAATGTGAGCGAAAGCGGCAATTACTATTGCGTGGTTTCTATTACTGACAACGGTTACGCTTTGCCCGTAACAATCACCAGTGCGGAAATTACCGTCAATGTCTGGCAAAAATCTATTGATACCAATGATTTGGTTTTCGCCAGTATGCCGAATCAAATTTATACGGGTAACGCTTTGACACCCACTTTACCAAGCATTACCTTAGAAGGTCACGAGTTAGTTGCTGACACCGATTTTACTTACGCGTACAGCCAAAATACGAACGCCAACGCTTGGGCGCACTTAACGATTACTGGTCAAGGAAACTTCGACGGTACAGTCGATAAAACTGTTTTCTACATTGATCCCGCCGCAATGACCGCCAGTGCGACCGCCTATACTGGTATCTATGACGGCAACAGTCACGCTGGTATTGTCAGCAAAGAAGCAAGTCTTGACGACGCAGTTTGGACGTACTCCATTTATGGCGAAGGCAATACGTATTATTCAACCTTACCCGAATATAAAGATGCGGGCGAATACATTATTTATTACCGTGTCGAAAAGGTTAATTATACTACTGTAAACGGACAAGCAACCGTTATAATCAGTCCCAAAGAAATTGTAGTAACATGGAGTTCAACCAGTTTCATCTATCGTGCCAATGAACAAGCCCCAACCGCGACTACCCAAACTGGTATTGTGGACGAAACGTTGACTGTATCTGTACAAGGTGCAGCGGTTAACGCTGGTGACTATGTTGCCACGGCGGTAACCACAAATACTAATTACAAACTGGCCAATGCAACAATCAATTATACTATTGCGCCGAAGGCAATTACTGTAACAATAACAACACCTGATTACATTCAACGGGTTGGTGATGAAATCGAATATGTCAGTGCGAGATTGAATGGTATTGAAGATGGGGACAGTGTGACATATATAGCGACTTATTCTGACCGTGATTCAGCCGCAGTGATCAATGATAAACCGACTGCCGCTGGTAATTATATAGTTACCATCACGATTGACAACCCTAATTACAATTTGACAGGCTTAAATACTGCGCCGTTTATTATTTTAGCGGAAGACCAAACGATTGAAAACTATATCACAATTCAAATTGCGGATTGGATTTATGGTAATGAACCAAGTAACTTAGTTTATAAATCTGCGGCGCCTTTACGAGAAAATGACCAAGTGGAAATCACTTACTATTATATGGACGGCACTGATTGGGTTGAAATGCCATCTGAGTTAATCTCCTCGCGTTTGATTGTCGGTCAATACAAAGTTTCAATCTATATCGGAGCGGTGGAATGGGATGAAAGTTATGGACGTACCGCCGCCAGTGCAGAAGAAGAGTTTTACGTTTTACCGCGCGAATTAGACTTAACCTGGGGCGAATTGAGTCATACCTACGATGGTGAAAAACACATACCAAATGTGACAATCAACAATTTAGTCGCAGGCGACCAATGTAATTTTACGTTAGTTACTGGCGAAGATGAGGGCATTAACGTTGGTAAATATGTGGCAACTATTTCTGAATTGACAAACAAAAATTATGCATTACCCAATATGGTTAGCCAGGAATATTCCATCAACAAAGCCGCACTCATTGTTAAAATTAACGACCAAACACAGGTCTACCATGCGCCAGAAACAACCTTGACGGTGGAAATTTTCGGCACGATTTATAATCAAGATAACGACGATGGCAGTGTTTATACTGTCACACGTGCCACGGGTGATGCGGTCGGCAATTATCGCATCAATGGAAGCAGTACCAACCCTAATTACGCCGTAACCTTTACCTCGGCGGAAGAACGCACATATGGTTGGTATCAAATAACAGCACAAGAAGTTACCGTCAATTGGCTATACGAACGTGTTGATTATAATGGCGAAGAACATACTGGTTTTGCCCAAATTATTGATCGATACACGGAAGAAGTAATTGAATTGCCAATTGCAGCATACCAAAATGAAAAACGGGTTGTCTTCAAGAACGCTGGTATTTATCAATTAAAAGCCATTGATCCCGCAGGTAATTATATCTTACAAGATGCTGAAATTGAAGCGACAATCACGCCAGCATCTTTGTTGATTCAGCCCAATGATTTGCGTGTTCGTTATGGTGAAGTCTTAAACTTTACGGTGAGTATCACTGGTTTTGTTGGTAACGATGACGAAAGTGTATTAACGGGTGGTATCATCAGTTCAATTTATCAATTGAATGATAATATTGTCGGTAATGGAACTTATCCAATTTTCGCCAATGGGTACGCCGCTGCTAATTATACAATTAAATATAATCAAGGTACCTTGTATGTCGAAGGCATTGCACTAACAGTTTTAATTAAAGACCAATCAAGTGTTTATGGCGACAGTATTTTGGATCCTGTCTATGAATTTGTTGACGGAACCTTAATGAATCCAAGTGCAGTTTTTACAATCCAAAAAGCAAGTGGTGATTCCGTTGGTGAATATGAAATCCGTGGCAGCGTCTTGAATCGTAATTTTTCAGTCACTTTTGTAACCGAGCATGGCGAATCAGATACTGCAATTTACACAATTACTCCGCGTGCAATTACCGTTGAGATTTCCGATATAACTTCGGTTTACGCGAGTACGGAAAAGGATTTAACTGCACAAGTAACGTCGAATACAATCATTGGCGATGATAATGCGGATGGCAGTGTGTACACCTTAGTTCGTGAAGCAGGAAATAATGTTGGTACCTACAAAATCAGCGGTATCAGCCGGAATACGAATTATCAAGTTAATTTCGTCTCGGCGGTAGACAACGACCGTGCATATGGTCTTTATCAAATTACGCCGAAATCAATCATCGCACCAGACCAAGATATGACATACTATGAATACAATGGTCAAGAACAGACATACCAAATTGCTAATTGGATGTACCGCGATTTTTACACGCTGAGTGGTAGTGCGTTTAACAACCAAACTGAACCGACACAACGCAACGCTGGAACCTATCAATTGATTTTAACACTGGACCCGAATTGTGTTTGGGTCGGGGTTCCCGCAGGTCAGGAACAAGCCAATTTAGTTTATGAGTTTACGATTCACAAAGCACCTTTTGACCCCGTAACGGTTGATTATACGGCGTACGAAAATATTTACGACGGGTACGAACATGATGCTGCGATTATCAATACGTCTGACGAATTGCAATACACTTGGCTGTTCAAAACGGATGATTCCGCTTTATACAGCGAAAGTATGCCACGTTATCAAAAAGCCGGTACGTATACCGTGTATTTCAAAATTACATCACAGAATTATGCGGATTACGAAGGCGAATTTACCGTAACAATCACCAAAGCGAAAATCACAGTTATCATTGGCGAAAACACAGTCGAACAAAGCAAGAAAGCAATTTTGGACAATTTTACAGTGACAGGTTTGTGTGGTGATGACATTGCGTCTGATGTGATTGAGTTAATATATACTGGTGAAGAATACGACGCAGACAGCGCGGCGGTGGGAGACACATTCGCATTGGGTGCAATCTTACGCAATGGTTACGAAGACTGTTATGAGATTGAATCGGTTGAAACGAACTCCTTAGTTGTCATAGAACCTGCGATGAATTTAGTCCCCATTATCGCCACAGTTGGCGGCGGTATCGTAACTTTGGTGGGTGGTGGTACCACGGCAGGCATTGTCATCCGTAAACGTAAAAAAAGTATGGTAAAATAAATTTTAAACCGTAAAAAAACTTGCAATTTAATATAGATTTTGTTATAAAGAAATAGTTCGTATGATTATGCCAAATTTAACCAATATTTTTCCCAGTTCGGTTAATA
Organism: Prevotella sp.; assembly: GCA_023666145.1. Taxonomy (GTDB): domain Bacteria; phylum Bacillota; class Clostridia; order Christensenellales; family UBA1242; genus RGIG8050. The sequence continues at coordinate 26,954 of JAMPCO010000001.1, forward strand.
TGATAAAATAATCACAATACGAGAATTGGAGGGGTAGCGCAAAATGTTCCGCTTGATGAAACGTTTGCAAAAAATAGACTGGCTGTATTTCGCTTTTGCCGTCGTTTTCATCGTGTTACAAGTTTGGTTAGATATTAAAGTAGTTGATTATACTCGTGACATTTTGTTGTTGATTCAACAAGGTGGCACTGTTACCCAAATTTTAGAACAGGGTGCGTATATGTTACTTTGTGCGTTAGTCAGTTTACTCGGCGCTGTATTGTGTGGCTTCTTTTTTGCTTTGATTTCGGCACGATTGGCGCGCAATTTGCGTCGTGAAATTTATTTGAAAGTACAAAGTTTATCCATGGCTGACGTCAAGAAATTTTCCGTATCAAGTTTAATTACACGCACTACGAACGACATCACTCAGGTACAAAATTTAATCGCCATGGGAATGCAAATGTTATTAAAAGCACCAATTACCGCCATTTGGGCAATTACAAAAATTGCTAATAAAAGTTGGGAGTGGAGTACGTTAACCGCTGGGTCGGTCATCGTGATTTTAGTCGGCGTTACCATCATTATGGCGTTAGTATTACCCAAATTCAAAAAAGTGCAAGCCTGTATCGACGACATCAACAATGTAACGGAGGAGCAGTTGACGGGTATCCGGGTCGTGCATGCTTTCAATGCTGAGTCTTATCAAGAAGCCAAATTTGAACAAAAGAATCACGCCTTAACCAAAACACAAATCTTCAACCAACGCACGATGGGTTTTATGAACCCGTTGATGTATCTGGTCATGAATTTGATGTCATTAGGCATTTATTGGATTGGGGCGTTCTTAATAAACGGTGCTGATTTTGGCAAAGACATCCTATATGCGGACATGGGCACATTTAATGGTTATGCCAGCCAAGTTGTTTCGTCATTTTTAATGTTGGTCATGATTTTTATCATGTGGCCACGTGCCAGTGTTTCTGCGGCGCGCATTAACCAAGTTTTAGGTACAAAGAACAGTATCCTCAATGGCCAATTTATGGGCAAAACAGAACTGAAAGGTGTGATTGAATTCCGCAATGTCAGTTTCAAATATCCCGACAGCGAAGAATTAATGTTAAAGGACCTCTCATTCAAAACTAAAATGGGCGACACGTTGGCGTTTATTGGTTCGACGGGTAGTGGCAAAACGACAGTCGTCAATTTGATGATGCGTTTTTACGATTGTACCGATGGCGAAATCTTGATTGACGGTATGAACATTAAAGAATATGACTTAGAAACTTTATATAATAAAATTGGTTATGTTCCACAAAGGGCAATCCTGTTTTCTGGTACTGTCAGCGATAACGTGGCTTTTGGCGATAACGGTAAAGCAACAATTTCTGATGAACAAATTCAACAAGCCATTGCTGTCGCGCAAAGTACCAATTTTGTTGAAAAGATGACAGACGGTTACCAAAGCAATGTCGCACAAGGCGGATCCAATCTTTCGGGTGGTCAAAAACAACGTTTGTCCATTGCCCGTGCGGTGGCACGTGACCCAGAAATTTACATTTTTGATGATTCGTTCTCGGCTTTGGATTATGTTACCGACTATAAGTTACGAACAGAATTAAAACGACATACCAAAGACGCAACCAATGTGATTGTCGCCCAACGCATTGGCACGATTATGAATGCCGACACCATCGTCGTATTGGAAAAGGGCGAATGTGTCGGCATTGGCAAGCATCGCGAATTGTTGAAAAAATGTAAAACTTATCAAGAAATTGCTTTTTCGCAGTTGAGTAAGGAGGAATTAAATGGCTGAGCAAACACGTCGCACTCCACGGCGGGGATTTGGCGGATCGCGTGGTCGCGTTGCCGAAAAACCCAAGAACTTCAAACAAGCATTGAAAAATATGTTAATTTATTTGAAACCATTTTTGCCGGCGGTCATTGTGGCAGTCATTTTAGCAGTGGTATCTTCCATCCTATCTATCGTCGGTCCTAACCAAATTTCGGAATTAAGTAATCAAATTCTGGTGGGAGTGCCAACCAATTTCAACCCGCAACCTGATCCCATTAACATGGATATTGTGCTAAGAATTGCTATCACATTGTTAATTATTTATGGATGCAGTGCGGTTTTTTCGTACATTCAGCAATTTATCATGGCGACAACAGCAAACCGTTTTGCCAAAAATTTACGTGACAGCATTGCCAAAAAAATTAATTACATTCCGCTTGCGTATATGGACACCCACACGCGTGGTGACATCCTTTCGTGCGTTACTAACGATGTTGACACACTGGCACATTCGCTTTCTAACTCATTAGGAACATTGTTTAGTGCCGTGGCTTTGTTACTGGGTTCGACTTTAATGATGTTTATTACTAATTGGGTGATGGCTTTTACCGCAATTGCGGCATCGATGATTGGAATGATTTTAATGGTGATAATTCTCAAACGTTCACAAAAATATTTTATGCGTCGCCAAATTGAATTGGGCGCAATTAACGGGCACATCGAAGAAATTTACGGTGCACATAATGTTGTCAAAGCCTACAACGCCCAAAACGTTACAACGCAAGAATTTGACGAGTTAAACAACAAACTCTATAAAAGCAACAAAATGAGTGAATTTTTTGGTGGCATGATGCCACAAATTATGGGCTTTATTGGGGAATTGGGCTATTTGGCTGTTGCCGTTGTTGGGGCAGTTTTGTGTATCAATGGTTATATCAGTGTTGGAACAATTTTTGCTTTCATTATTTATGTGCGCTTGTTTACCAATCCGCTGTCGCAAATTTCGCAATGTTTGAACCGTTTGCAATCGGGGATGGCGGCGTCCGAACGTGTCTTTGCGTTTTTACACGAAGCCGAAATGTCGAATCAATCTGCCTGTAACGAATATGTGGATCCCCAAACGGCTAAGGGTGCCATCAGTTTTCAACACGTTAAATTTGGTTATCGCCCTAACGAATTGGTGATTAAAGATTTTTCTTGCGAAGTTAAACCAGGGCAAAAAATTGCGATTGTCGGGCCAACGGGAGCAGGAAAAACCACATTAGTCAATCTTTTGATGAAATTTTACGATATTGATGGTGGAGATATTTTAATTGATGGCAAATCAATTCGACGCCTAACGCGGGAGAATATTCACGATTTGTTTACGATGGTTTTGCAAGATACTTGGTTGTTTAAGGGAACTGTCCGTGAAAATTTGTGCTACAACCGTGAAGATATTGCCGACGATGAAATCATGGATGTTTGTCGGATTATTGGTATTGAAAAGTTTGTCACCTCGTTACCAAATGGCTTGGATACGGTCTTAGACGACAGTAACAATATTTCGGCAGGACAATTGCAATTATTTACTATTGCGCGTGGGATGTTGCAAAAATCACCTTTTTTGATTTTAGACGAAGCCACATCATCGGTAGATACTCGTACGGAAGAATTGGTACAAAAAGCCATGGATCGTTTGGCTGCCAATAAAACCTCTTTTATTATCGCGCACCGTTTGTCGACCATTCGCAATGCGGATAAAATTTTGGTTCTAGAGCATGGTGACGTTGTTGAGCAGGGTAACCACGAACAGTTAATGACCTTAAATGGAGCGTACGCAACACTTTATAATTCTCAATTCAAGAAGTAAATCGTCAAATGCGGAACCATATTACATATACTGTGGTAATGGCTCCATTTACGAAAGCGAAAATTGCCAAAATTGCTGGCAATAATCCCAAAGTGATGCAAGGAATTGAAAGTATGTTAAACGGTGAAGTCATTTTTCACTCGTTTGAACGTGCGTTATCCTTGCTAATTATCGCCAAAAACGAACATTATTTACAAGCAGTAGAAGCCGGTTTACAAGTCACAATCAACGAAATCAAAAATTATTACGCGCAACATTCGCCTTATATGGATGATGAAAAAACATCGTTATGGTTGTATACGCTACAATATTTGATTACTAATTTAGGAAAGTGGGAATTTGCCAATAAAAAGGAAAATCATTATCAGCCAAGTTTAATGCAAAAACTACGTTACGTGGAAATTAAAGGGGCTAATCTAGGGTTGCGCAATAACACAATTCATAATGAATGTTTCACCAAAGACCATCAGCGACCAAACGACCAAGATTTGCGCAATTTTGAATTTTTAGATGAACAACGTTTAGACTCATTTACCAATCGTTTGAATAAATTTGAAATCACGCAAAACCCGCATGACCTCTTTGATTCCACCAGAAGTTTTCAAGCATCGCAGCAATCTGCTTTTACACACAATTATGTCAACATATTGGAAAAAGTTATTCAACATCTTCAAGCGACTTTGCATGTCTTAGAATTTGATTTAACATATTTAATCCAACACGCAGAACTCATCAATCAAGAAATTGCGAAATATATTGGTTCTCATGATCAAGATAAAATAGATAGCATCAACAAAGCCATCTTTCGTCACATTGAAAAACAACGACAAGTGAAATTGGCTAATTTGAATGAGAAAAATCGATAATATGAGGAATATCTTGCAAAATTTGTGATTTTGAGTTATAATAATTAAATGACAGACAATCAATCAAACAACCACAACAAAGATACCAAACGTTCAAAATTGACCTTTGAAACGGTTGATTTAAGCCTGTTTTTAGGTTCGGAAGATACCGCTAAAACCAATCGTTTTCATAATATCATTGCTAAAATTGCTGATAACAATCAAGAAGTTACCGCCGGTCTGGAAGCGTTGTTTCATGAAACTGTATCGTTGCCTTCTTTTGAACGGGCAATTACATTGTTGATTACAGCCAAAAATGAACGCCAGTTACAAGCGGTTGAAGCCGCCTTACAAGTAACTATCAACGTGATTAAAAAATACCATGCGCAACGTTCACCTTACATGACAACGAAGAAAACTGCTTTGTATTTATATACTTTACAATATCTGATTACCCATTTAGGTAATTGGAAGTTTCAAAACAAAGAATTGAACAATTTCAAACCTGCTTTAGTGCAGAAGTTACAAGATGTTAAGCAGAAGAGTAACTACTTAGGTATCAACGATGCTGTTGTACACAATGAATGTTTCACAACAATTTACCAACAACCCAATCATCCAATTTTAAGCAATTTTGAGTTTCTGGACGAACAACGTTTAGATGCATTTGCTAACCGCTTGAGCCAAATTGAATTGCGCCAAAATACCAGGAACTATTCCAGTAACTTAACCGATGAGACGATGACGAAACGCCAAAAAGCGTTTGTTGACCAAATTATCAATTATCTTGAATGCATTTTAGGTGTTCCTAAATTGAATTCGGCAATGGTAATCAAAAATCAAGAACGCATTCAGCAAGCCATCGGTGGCTATATTCGTAACAATGATTCACGTGAGATTGACAAAATTATGCGTAACATTATGTTTATATTGCAAAAAACGGAAATGCAATCATCATTAAATAATGGGCTGACTTTATAATCTAAATATTTAGTTTACTGCTGTGTCAATTTTGTTTTATAATTGAATAATGTTAAAAATCAGTAATTTGAATAAAACTTATGCTGACGGTAAGGTTGGGGTTAACAATTTAAGTTTAACGGTTGAAGCAGGGGATATTTGTGCCTTTATTGGACCCAATGGTTCTGGTAAAACGACCACAATTCGTTGTATTGTCGGCACTTTAGATTTTGAATCGGGTGAAATTTTGATTGATAATCATTCGGTTAAAACCGAACCGCTAAATTGCAAAAAGATTACCGCGTACATTCCCGATAATCCCGATGTTTACACGTCGTTAACGGGCAATGAATATTTAAGTTTTGTGGCATCAATTTACCGTATTCCTGTTGCGGAACGTGATAAAGCCATCCAAAAATATGCCGAACAATGGGAGTTAACCAAAGATTTAGGGTTGCCAATCAAATCATACTCACATGGTATGCGCCAAAAATTGGTGTTAATTTCTGCGTTTATGCGTAATCCCAAACTATTGGTATTAGATGAACCATTCGTTGGTTTAGACCCACAAGCATCGTTTGTACTAAAAAATACCATGCATGAATTTGTCAAAAACGGCGGTGCAATTTTCTATTCCACCCACGTTTTGGAAGTCGCCGAAAAACTTTGCAACAAAGTTGTCATGATTAAAAACGGCATTGTTATCAAACAAGGTACGATGCAAGAAATCAAAGCCGACAAAAGTTTGGAAGAGGTATTTTTGAATGCGTAACATTTGGTTATTGCTGAAAAATTATTTTCTTTGCGGAATTGGCAACCTACGCCGCAAAAACGCACGCACTAAAACATTGGTCGGTATCACAACATTAATTTTAATTTACGCAGCAATTTTCGCTTTATTGTTGTTATCTATGCTGGCAATGGCGGAAGAAGGGGCAGAACTGGGGATGCAAGCCAGTGTTTTGGCATCGGGATTGATTATTTCGGTTTTTCTTTCCGTAGTTTTTTCTTTACAAAAGATTACTGGGGGACAAAAAGCGAGTGATAACGAAATGTTGCTGAGTATGCCATTGAAAAAGATAGAAATCATGATTGCTAAGGCTTTATCGCGGTTTGCGTTCAATTTAGCAATCGTCGTTCTATTCTTTTTACCAAGCATAATTGCTTATCTTGTTTATACGCCGTTTAACATTTTGGCAACAATCGGTTGTTTTGTGGTTATGTTTTTAATCCCGTTCATGGCGGTCGGGTTATCCTACCTCGTTGATTATGTCGCCACAGTTAGTTTTTCGAGTTCAAAATTTGGTAATCTAGCAAAAGCCTTTTTAAGTTTAATCACTTTAATTGGTATTATGGTGATTTACGAATTTTTTGTCATCAATATTGACAACACCATCATGCTAGACGTTGTAAACTGGATGATCACATTTAATCCAGCCATCATGTTGCCATTGATTGTTGGTGCTATTTCGATTTTTATTTTGGGTAATTGGCTGAACGCAAAATTATTAAACCGTGAAAACCGCGCAGTACAAGCCAAACCGACGCGTCTCAGTTCCAAACAAACCACACCTTTAATGTCTTTATTAAAAAACGAAAGTAATCGTTATTTTAATTCGCCGACTTTAATGTTAAACACGATGCTAGGGCCATTGTTTATGGTTTGTTTGACTGGCTATTTGACTGTCGACCGTGGTAAAATATTCACCTCCGATTTGTTCCAATCTCTAGGTATCAACGAGCAAATGATTGGTTTAATGGTTGGTGTCATTTTTGCTGTATCAGCGGTTTTAACTTATCCCGCCGCCGTTTCCATATCTTTGGAAGGCAAACAATTATGGATTTTACGCAGTATGCCAATTCCCGCCCATACAATATTAACCGCCAAAGTTTTATTTAATATTTTACTAATTGCGCCATTAAATACACTGTGCGCGATTGTTTTACAAATCGTTTTACATTTATCTTTTTTGGATTTTATGGCTATGTTGCTGATTCCTTTGCTGGCTGCTGTATTGGTTTCATATACGGGAATTTTAATCAACCTATTTTTACCAAAATTTGAATTTGAAAATGAAAATACAGTTATCAAACAAAGTTTAAGTGCCACCATTATGATGTTAGGGGGAATGCTGGTCACATTCGGATTGGTTTTCTTGGCAATCGTCTTAATAGGTTATGTGCCAATTGTAGTAACGATGGGAATTATAATTGGTATTCTTGCGACGGCTAATGGAATTGTCATGACTTTAGTTTACACGATTGGACAACGCATTTTTAACCATTTGTAACCAATAATAATATTAAGGTGAAAAAATTTATCACATTTGCTGTTGTGCTGGCAATCGGCTTGGTTGGGGTTTGGCTGTTGTTGTTTAATGTCTGTTTCCCATTGAAGTATCGGCAAGAAATTCTTGCGGCAACCGAAACTTATCAGGTTGACCCTGTTTTAATTGCGTCGGTAATCAACGCCGAAAGCAGTTTTGATAAAAACAAAGTTTCATCTAAACAGGCCGTTGGGCTGATGCAACTTTTACCAGCAACCGCCGCCGCGATAACAACTGAAAAAAACATTGATTTATTTGACCCAGCAACAAATATCTCACTAGGTGTCAAATATTTGGCGTACTTAATCAACCGATTTGACGACGTTGACACGGCATTGTTTGCCTATAACGCTGGGGAAGGGAACGTGGCGCGGTGGTTGGCGGAACAAGGGAAAACTAAATTGACGTCTTGTCCATTCAAAGCCACCAATGCCTATGTCCACAAAATTAAAAATAGTTTGAAATATTATCGTGGTCGAATTTAGTCAACTTTTTACGAAATTTGTCATAAGGATTGGATATGGAAAATGCAACACAAAATTGGGAACAAATGACATATCCTTTTTTTAATCTGAAATTGACTTACAATTTAGATGCGTTAGAGCCACATATTGACGGCAAAACCATGCGCGCACATTACGACCGTTTATTGACAAATTACATTAAAAATTTGAATGAAATTTTGGAAACACGCTTGGATTTGCAAAGTATGACTTTAACCGAATTGTTGACTTATGCCGCAGCCAATCAAGATGTTGATTTATTGCACCAAGCGGGCGGGGTATTCAATCACTTTTTCTTTTTCACCGAATTGCGACCAGCAACTGGACAAATCGTAATTGGAATTACCCCACAAGCCACGCAAAACATTACTACCTCTTTTGGTGGTTGGAAAAATTTTAAGGAACAATTTGCTGATGCAGCGTTGAGCGTATTCGGCTCGGGGTATGCTTGGTTGATTAAAAATGCTGCTGGTGGACTAGAAATCACAACCACCGCCAATCAAGACGTGCCACAAAATGGAACCCCAATTTTGTGTTTAGATATTTGGGAACACGCTTATTATTTACAACATTTGAACGAACGCCAAAGTTACATTGATGCATTTTGGAACGTGGTAGATTGGGTTAAGTTCAGCGAAAAAATCTAAACGATTTTATTTCAAATTTTCTGGATTCAAGCATTTTAATTCTGGCAAAACAAATAATCCATTATCGCGAATCAGCACACCATCAAAATAAATTTGACCGCCATGGTATTCGGGTCGCATCGATAAAACGATATCCCAGTGGTTTTGGCTGTGATTGCCGTTCGGTGCATCATCATAAGCATTGCCCAACGCCATATGAATGGAACCAGAAATTTTTTCATCAAACAAAGTGTCGTACATTGGTTTGGTAATAAACGGATTAACGCCGAACGAAAATTCACCGACATAACGTGCGCCTTCATCCACATTTAATTCGGCGGTTAATTCGGCAGTGTGCGATGAACTTTCATGAACAACTTTACCATCTTTGAATTCCAAAGTTATATCATCGTGAATAATTCCTTTGTGTAAAGACGGGATATTAAAGTGAATTTTCCCATTGATCGACGTACGCAACGGGGAAGTGTAAATTTCACCGTCGGGAATATTGCACGAACCAGAACAAATCACCGCTGGTTGACCTTTAATTGAGAAAGTTAAATCGGTATCCTTTGCCACCAAGCGCACTTGGTCGGTTTTTTCCATCAGTTTTTTGAGGTGTTGCATTGCTTTGTCCATTTTGGAATAATCTAAAGTGCAAACATCAAAGAAAAAGTCTTCGAAAACGTCACTCGGCATTTGGGCTAACTGCGCCAATGCTGGATTCGGATAATTCAAAATAACCCAATTAGTTTTGCAAACGCGGGTGTCCATATGCACTGGCTTGCTGTAAAATTTGCTGTAAATTTGTTTTTTTTCATCAGGAACGTCACTATTTTCAAATTTATTTTGTGGCGAACTGATGCCAATATATGCCGCGGCGCCTTCAAACATCGGTAAAGTATATTCACACGCTTTTTTGGCTTGCGTTTCGGTCATGCCTAACATAACTTCGCGGCTGATTTCTCCGTCGCTTAAACGGACAAATGGGTAAGCCCCGATTTGATACGTTTGTCGCACCAATTCTTTAACCAATTCCTTGGCTTCAAGACCTGCCTCGATAATAATCGATTGTCCCTTTTGTAATTTACAACTGTAATGCAATAAGTTGTGTGCCAATTTTACAATGCGTTCGTCTTTCATTTTATTTTACCTCCATTTTGAATGTATTCAATTTACCGACTTTAATTTTGACAGTTTTTGTCAAATTATAGCCGATTGTCAATTTTTCTTTTGTATCAATATCGGTAACTGCTCCCGCCAAGATTAAACGTTTAATTTCGCCGTTAGATGCAAATTTCCCAGTAGCAGAAATTGCATTCAGCAGCGGAGTGCCCTGGGCGACGGTTATAGTGATAAAATCAGCATCTGTCAATTCGCGTTTTGAAAATTTACGTTCAAAGTTTTCACGTTCGGCACGCCCAATCGCTAAATTATTGCCATCAATCGAAACAAAATAGGTCGCTAATTGTTTTTTTGCTTCCAATGGGTCGGATTCGATAAATTTAACTAAATCAGGAATTTCTTCCGCGTAAAGGTAGCCAAACGCTTGATAATATTTCAAAAGCAAGTGATCGGGCAATGACATAAATTTTCCAAACTTGTCAGTGGCAGAAGATGTCACAGCAATATAATTGTTGTAACTTTTACTCATTTTACGACCATCACCACTCAATCCTTCCAAAATTGGTGTTCCAAAAGCCAATTCTGGTTTTTGATGATAAATTTCCTGAACCATGCGACATTGCGAAAAATTCAAAAGTTGGTCAAGACCGCCTAATTCGACATTGGTTTGTAAATTAACCGAATCTAAACCCATTAACACCGCGTAATTTACTTCGGCCAAAGATACGTTTTCAATTCTGCTGCGGAAATCCTCACGCTGGGTCGCAACAGACAATTTGACCCGTTGTAAGACTGCCAAAAATTCGGCTAATGAAATTTTTGATAACCATTCACTGTTTTTGCGCACAGTTAATTTTTTAGTATCAATGTACGGTGCAATTTGTTGGGTATATGTTTTGAAATTGGCGGTAATTTGTTCGTCAGTAATTAAGGCACGTTCAGTATTACGTCCACTGGGGTCACCTATTTTAGCGGTAAAATCACCAATCACGAAATCAACATGGTGTCCACATTTTAAGAAAATGTTTAATACAAAAATGGGACACAAATGACCAATATGTATATCCGCACCGGTCGGGTCGATACCTAATTTAACATTCAATTTGCCATTTAACGCGGTTGGTTCAATCGATGCGGGCAGGGTAGTTTGCGTTTTCACGTGCAACAAAGATAACATCTTAGTTGGTGATAATTTGCTCCAATCTTCGTTAAAACGTTCAAATAATAATTCGTCGTATTTTCTCACTCCTATCTCCTTACGATTTTAGTAGGCTTTGGCAAAAATGATTTTCACCTTCGCTGGTTTACCACATTTAACACAAACATCATTTTTTGTGACTGCGGAATCAAAGGGCATAACACGGGTCGAAACACCGTTGGTTTCGGTCTTGATCGTCTCTTCGCACTCTGTGCAATTGCACCACGGGGCCAGCACAAAATTACCAGCATTGACCGCTTTCTTCAATTCAGTGAAAGTTTTGACCTGCTTTATGTGTTTGTCACGAATCTGTGTTGCATTGATCAACATGGTTTGTTGGATATTTTCTAACAAATCAGCAACATACCTTTCAATGCGATTTAATTTTACCGTTTCTTTGGCCAAAGTATCGCGACGGAAAATTTGACATTCGTTATTTTCAATATCGCGCGGACCGACTTCAATTCGGATTGGTACGCCTTTCATTTCCCATTGGTTGAATTTCCATCCAGGCATATTGTCACTGTCATCAATAGCAACACGATAATGTAAGTTAACTAAAGTTCGTTTAATGTTTTCGGCGATGTTTAAGACGCCTGGTTTGTGTTGTGCGACTGGCACGATAATTACTTGAATTGGTGCCACACGTGGCGGTAAAACTAATCCACGGTCATCACCGTGCGTCATAACGATCGCGCCAATCAAACGGGTAGTCGTTCCTAAACTGGTAGTATAAGCATAGCGAGCGGTTTTTTGGTCGTCTTGAAATTTGATATTAAACGATTTGCTAAAATTTTGTCCCAAATAATGGCTTGTACCGACTTGCAAACTTTTGCCGTCTTTCATCATCGCTTCCACACCATAAGTCGTATCTGCACCAGCAAATTTTTCTTTTTCACTTTTTTGACCAATCAAGGCAGGAATAGCCAAATATTCACATAAAAAATTTTCATACAAAAACAAATCATCAAGGGCATTTTTCTTAGCCGTTTTTGCATCGGCAAAGACTGCGTGCGCTTCATGCCACAAAAATTCACTGGTACGTAAAAATGGACGCGTCGTTTTTTCCCAACGAACTACGTTACACCATTGGTTTAATTTGATCGGTAGTTCCTTGTAACTTTGCAGCCATTTTGAGAGCATATTACCAATAATAGTTTCCGAAGTGGGGCGGATATACAATTTTTCGGCCAAAGTTTCTTCACCAACCTTGGTAACTGTCGCCAATTCTGGCGCAAACCCAGCCACGTGCGCCTTTTCTTTTTCAATAAAAGACGACGGTATCAACATCGGAAAATAAGCATTCTGGTAATCGCGCGCTTTTAATTTTTGATCTAGCGCATTTTTAATATTTTCCCACAACGCAAAACCATACGGACGGATGACCATTGTACCTTTCACCGGTCCGTAATCACATAATTCAGTTTTTAGCACAATATCGGTATACCATTTGGGAAAATTTTGCAGCAGGGCAGTTATATCTGTAACAAATTTTTTTTCTGATGCTTTATTATCTTTCACGGATTTTTTTGCCGTATTTTTGTTCGCTGCAGCCGTCATTTTATCATTTTTTTTACTGTTTTTCTTGTCCACAATAATGGTCGTTTTCATATTAAACCATTATACAATAACTTAAATTTTCTTACAAGTTCTAAATTTGTGAATCGATTGAACAAAATTTCAAGATTGTTTCACTGTAAAAATTTTGATACTTTGGGTTTCTGTGTTCGTTAGAAATCTTTTTTTGCAATACTACGCAAAAGTTTTCTTTTGCGAAGTTATTTTATTCTTAAGTAATAAAGAATTGAAGTATCCTTATTTTGCCACATAACAAATTTATAAACTAAATTTTTGTTAAAAACTTAAAAAACATTCTAATTTAGCACGTAAAACATCCTCTGTCATATTGTCGTCACGTTTCACAAAAAGTAACTTATACCCTGCTTGTTTACAAATATAATCAACTTTTTCATCACGTTTTTTCCGATCTGGATTATCATGAGTACTGTCATTATATTCAATTAGCAAAACTATTTCGTAATCATCTTTTGTTGAGATAGCAAAATCGATATCCTTGTTTAACTCATTTGCCCACTTCCAGCGTTCACGTTTTTCTACAATTTGACGCAAAGATTTTTGGCTTTCAACAATATAATGTGAACCAGAAAGGATATGTTCAAGTTTCCGTCTGAAAATTTTTTCTGCTTCCGAATTACTTGATTTTTTTTCATATTCCTTAGGCGCAACTTTTAACTGACAAATGCATTCATCGCTATTAACACACCAACGCCCACAAGTTTTACATTGATAAAACGCAGTATTACATAAACAATTTCCTTGTGTATAATGCCAGGTACCACAATCTGGGCAATGTTCAATCTTTTTATCTTCAACCAATTTCTTAAAACATTCTCGGCAAAAATAGTGTTCGTCACTATTTCGACTTTGAATTTCTTTCCCGCACTCATAACATTTTCCAGTACAAATTAAGGCCATTCCCTACTCCTATGTATTTTGATACTTTTAAGTATACAATAGTGTATTTAATTTATCAAAACAATAAATTATTATTATTGCAGCCTTACTTCAACCTATGCTTAAACTAATTTTTCAAATCGTACCATGTTTGAATCTGGTGGATTGCAATGCCAAAATTGCTGGGAATCATTGAACGCAATTTGCTAAGTTCGGAATTCATATATTCTTTACCTTCTTCTTGGAAAGATACGTTGTCCCCTTCTTCACTGAATGTTTCGACGCCGAGAAAAATCGTTTTGTTTTTGGCTGTGGCAAAAGCGATCTCCTCTTTGGCTGTATCGTAAATGGTACTGGCTGTGTCACGGTAACTCATAATAAATGTACGGTCAGCATTATCAATCAGATGTGCATAAGCAGGTTGACTGACCCCATCAATAACCAATTCATCCTCTAGCCAAAACGGAATATCGAAATCAAATGTGATAGATGGATAATCTTTTTTCAGTTTCTTCGCTAAATTGACTAATATAGTCAGTAATTCTGTTCGTTCATCTTCGAAATTTGGGTCTTGATGTGGTTCAATGTCTAAATACACACCAGCAAATTGTGCGCTGGAATGATTAGTTTGGTAATTTTGATAACGCTGCAAATTTTGGATCAGTCCAGATTCATCTGTTAACCATTGGTATTCCCCCGCTAACCAATAAACTTTACAACCGTGACGCTCTGCCGTTTGAATAAAATTTGCCGTTGTAGTGCTGAACGTGCTATCGCAATAATAAATTTCGTTGATGCCTTGCGACTGAGCAAAATTTAGATATTGTTCTGCAGGTAAATCACGATTCCACCACCATACTCCTTTGGGTACGGTTGGTATTTTCGTTTTCCGTGTAAAAATACCAACGAATAAAACCAGAACTAGCAAAATTAGCGATAAAATCGCTGCAATTTTGAGCCAAGTTTTTTGTTGTGATTTCTGACTCTGCTTCAATGGCAATATTTTAACCTGATCTGCTGTAATTTACAAGGTATAAAATATAATCACTGGGAAAAAATATAATATGATGGATCATATTATGAACAGTTCCCAACCGCAAAACCAAAAATTAAAACCTTGGGTAATCGCTTTAATTATCATTGGCGCGACATTGCTGATTGGTGTTATTGGCTCTTTATTGGGCGGCAAAATGAATGATGATTACATTCAACCACCGCTGTCCCCTGCTGACTGGGTTTTTCCAGTAGTCTGGACAATCTTATACACTGCTATTGGTTTTGCGGCATTTTTGACTTATCAAGCCAATCAAGTCGCTTCACGACGTCGTAATGATTTAATTTGGTATGGTATTCATTTGTTTTTCAATTTATTGTGGCCATTATTCTTTTTCCGCTTAAATTTGTTAGCATTTTCAATCATTTGGTTAGGGTTAAATATTGTATCGGCTATTATTGTTGCGTGTCGTTTTTATAAATCACAGATGGCTGCTGGCATCATTATTATTGCTTACATTATGTGGTTGTTCTACGCGTATTATTTGAATTGCGGCGTAACAGTACTAAATGTTTAAGTTACCGATGTAATTGGCTTTCAAAGTCGCATCGTACATTTGCTCATTAGCAAATGCAATGGTGTAATACGGGTGGTTTTCTTTGACGTCTAAATGTGGACAATAATAAATTTTGTATTTTCCCGTTGCCAGTTCATGTTCAAATTCAATACTATAATTACCCTGTCCCGTAAAGTCAGTGACCGAATAATAAAATGTTTGGTTGTCTTGATTTTGCAAAATTATTGTTCCATGCGCCGTCTTAGTTAAATTGCCGAAACCAACATTGGTGACACACATCGTAATTTGGATTTTTTGGTGATTTACTTTGATTTTCCGATTTGTAACTAAGAAACGATAGCCCATGCGATTTTCAAGATACCTTTGCACCGTCATTAAAGAACGTGGTTGTGTTAATTGATAATGGTTCGCCTCATTTTTTAAGACTTTGGTGGCGAAAGTAGTCGCCCAGATTTGTTGCGTTGTAATATTATTCCATTCATAATTCAGATAGGATAAATGAATTTGCCGCATTTCATCTAAACAGTTTTCTAGTTTAATCATTTTCTCATCGACGTGTACCGCTTCTCCACCGTAAGGCAGATGTGTCGTTTGTTGACTGAGCCATGCAATTTCTTGTTCCCGTTTCGTATATGTTCCCAAATCACTACTGCTGCCGAGATAACCGTCGTTAAAAATACCAAGTCGGTACGCTGGCGATTTTTGGTCAATGTGATAATGATCTAAATCAGATAACTTAATCCCTAAATAATCATAAATCATTTTTGGTGTCCGTACCAAGATGGGAATCTCTTGAGTACAAGTGAGAAATTTATCAATCAATTTACTGATTGTTGCTGGGTTTGCTAATTGACTGCTATGCATTTCTCCCCATTTGCCGACTAAACCGACTTCAATGGCCGTAATCGTGTGGGGATAACGGTTCAAGATAGGACTAATCTGTTCAATGTGTTTTAGTATCATTGCTTCGCTTGGTTCTTGGTCGGCAAGACCATTAAAATTATCATAAGCGAAACGAACTACCGCACATTTTTCATTGTCATAAAGTTTCTGAATGTTTGCTTCTAATTTTTCCAATGCGGCTTCCGTCAATTCTAAATCGGCGTTGTGGTTATATGCTTTGGAAAAATTCCGTAAATTGATGCGTAAATGGTGTAAATTGTAATCTTTGTATAGGTGGATTTCGGTTCCACCGTCCTCGGTTAAACTGAACGGCGCAGTACGATAAAAACCAATTCCTGGGTTGGATATTTTATCGGTAGTTTCCGTCGCCAATTGGTGTTTTTGGTTTAACCCAACCACCAGACCAATTAGAGCAACCAATAAAATCAAAACAGCGCCAGCAATCGCAAGCAATTTTTTTGGGTCGATTTTGGGCGCAGTTTTCAGTTTTGTTTTGGGGCGAGTTTTACGGCTCGTTTTTGATTGCATGATACAATCAATTTAACACTGAATAGCATTTCAATCAAGTAACTTACACTAACGAATTATTACATCAATTATCTTTGTGGTGTGCATTATAAAATTGAATCACAGATTGGCGGTATTGAGATTTATAATCAATTTGGTTTTGATGACAAAAATTAATAAAATCAGATTCACGACCAGTAATGTATTCCAACGCCACCAAAAGTCGATTTTCAGGTGTGATAACTGGGGTTTGATTGGTTTTGTGTACCACTGTCTTCTTACCAGTGAAAGCAATGATTAACATTGCGGCGGAACTGCCAAACAATATTACGGCAATCAAACCACCACCGCCCCAAATGATGATATCAGTCCAATTGATTGCTTCGCTATTTTCGGTAGGATTTTGTTTATCGAAAACCACTTTAATATCGGTGGAAGCAGTAATGGCGTTAATGGGGTATGACGTTCGATTAAATTTCAAATCGATACCGTCACGATACACTGTTTTAACTTCATAGCCATCATCAGGGGTAAATTCTAAAACAACACTATCACCGTATTTAACGGTAGTTTGCTTTGGCGATACTTTACCATTACCTTCCACTTGAATGGTGATTAAAAATGTTTTACGATTTGCATACGCGGTTAAAGTCAGATTTGATGCTGGCATTGTGAACGATTGTTGGCTAGAATTAGTGTTAAAATTTTGTAAGAATTCAGCATCGTCACATTCGTCAACCGACCACAAATAATTTTCAAAGCCAATTTTCATGGTTGGAACTAATTCGACGGATGAACCAAACAAATAATTTCCTGTACCGCTGATACTTGCAAAGGCTTGTGTCGATTCATTGAATGTTACTGTATCAACGGTTAAAGTGTAAATATTACGCGTATAAAAAATGTTCATGACTAAATCAGTTTCGATAATTCTTTGACTAATTTCTTGCGCTGTGAAACCAGGATAATTTTTGGCACTGATTTCCGTAAAAAGACCTGCGTAACCCGACAAAGTTTCGCTTTCATGTAATTCATATTTATAGTTATGGTCTATGTCACTCAAATCGTAAATTGGTTCCCAATAATGGTTAACGGTGTACGTAATTACTTCTAGCATCACAAATTCAAACGCAATGCTGTGCGGTTCAGTCACATTCGACAAGATATATTGCGTTTCGGACTCCATACGCGTCAAAGCGACATCATCAATCTTAATTGCGCTCAGGCGATAACCATACTCTGGCTCGATGTGAAAGACGACATTGTCAGAATGTGCAACGGTAATTTCACCAACAGGTGTAATTGTTCCATGTTCGCCTGCCGTCGCGATTATGAGATATTGATTGATGGCAAATTCAACCTTAATTTTGGTGTCATGACTAATCAGTTTGTTCGTAAAAGTAAATTCCTTGCTAATGTCATTTTCCGTGTAAAGTCGGATACCGTTGATATAAATGTTTTCGACACGGTAGCCGTAATCTGGTGTAAAAGTGATGGTCACACTGTCGGTATTGGGGAAAATATTGTAACCAAGCAGCGATGTGGTGCCATGTTCACTGGCAATGACATCAACAGATAGGTAATCTGGGTAAGCATGAGCCAAAGTCGGCATACCGTAACCATACATTTGGTCTTTACCTTCTGTCGCCAGCACGCTGTCCCAATTCGCGCTGGCATCAAGGTCAATAATACTTTCTAAACCGTCATACGTTCCCATCAAGATTTGGTCAATATCCGTCATGCTATAATTATGTGTCGGGTCTGACTTGAGCAAAGCAATGTATGCCACCACATGTGGGGTCGCCATTGAGGTTCCACTCATGGTCGCGGTGCCGCCACCAATATACGCGCTTTCAATAGATGTTCCAGGGGCACAGACATCGACCAAATCGCCAAAATTAGAATAAGAAGTATCAAAACACAACGGATTATTTTTCAGTGCACTGACCGTAACACAACGTTCGCAATTACCGGGTGAATGATTGCTAACATTTTCACTTTCATTACCTGCCGCCGCCACCGAATAGATCCCCGCCTGATAAGCCGATTCAATCAATCTCTTCAGGGCTGCTTCACTGGAATTTGGGTCGTCAGTAGATTCAGAACCAAAACTCATATTGATGGCGACAAGATTGTATTGTTCTCGTATCTGCATGCAATACGTGACCGCCAAAAGCGCATGTACCGTTGAACCGGTTGCCCTGCCGTCTTCCGTCGCCTGCATGAATTTTAACGGCAAAATTTTAACGTTGGACAAGGTCATATCGCGGATAATTCCCGCACAATGCGTCCCATGACCTTGGTCATCTTCAAAATCATATTCGGTTTCGCTAACTTTGTCCGTGTAATTTTTACCGATATATTTGCCATTTTCGTCAACCAACAAACGATTCTTAAACCAAGGATGGTCGGTATCAATACCGGTATCCAGCACCGCCACCACCACTTCGGGCAAAGCCGTAAAATCGTTATTAACCGCTTTGACGGTATTGGTTAAATATTGAGAATAACCAGACACGCCCATTTCTTTGGCACCCCAAGAATAATACGAAAAGGAGTCATCCCACCCCAGTGTCACCATGTCATTGATACTTTCCACAGTATCTTCCACCCAGCACATACTGTCAGCACAAACATTGGTCACATCTGAACGCGTTAAGTAATAATTGTAGGCTTCACTGGTGGCGACTTCGGTCGCATATTGATGAATATGCAACTCACCGTAACTAAGCGCCCCCACTGCACCATAGGGGTCAAGGTCGCTTGTTGTAGAATAAATCATTAAACGTTTGGCGGCAAAAGAACGGCTTAAAATCATATTTTGTGCACCAGACGTAACATGGTAGCCAGTTTGTGCAGCAAGTTCATTTAGGTCATAAACGGGTACGTCGTTGGCACGGGATTTTAACCTTTGTTTTTTTGTCGTGGGTAACTCATTGGGGACAATCCCCGTTAAGTCGGTAAAAGTTTGTTCGGTTACAACATAATTACCGTTGTCATCGGTGGCTAAATCTTGCGTTTTATCAAAAAAGACCACGGCATTTTTATCAATACTATGTTGTGAAGTTAATTCAGCAACTTGTTCAAAAAATGCAAAGTACTCATCACGCTTTGAGGTTTGCGAATCCGTCGTTGCCATCACGCCGCAAGACGTAGTACAAGACGCAGCAACTGTTAAGTGGGTAACATTGACCACCGCCACAATGGCACAGAGCAAACCTAGTGGCAACCACAGAATTTTTTTTAACTTATCCCCCATTGTTATCATAAGTAACGACTTAATTTGATTATCGCGGAAAATTGTCCGATTGTCAATGAATTTAGATTGACAACAAAAAAAACATCCTGTATAATCATAATGTTTGGCCCGCTAGCTCAGTTGGTTAGAGCGCATGCCTGTCACGCATGAGGTCGACAGTTCAAGTCTGTTGCGGGTCGCCAAAAATTTAAGCGTTAGTTTTACTCTTACTTTGATTAGAAGTTGCTTTTTGTTGTGTAGTACTATTGTTTTTTTGGTTTTGACGATTGATTTTTTGCCCAGTAAATTGGGCTCCCGTATCATCAATCCACCCTGCTAAACTGTTGCTCATTTCAATGAAAGTATTTTTAATACTGGCGCCAATTTTTTTCATCGGGTTTGATTTTTTTTGTTTTTTCTGCGTTGTATTGCTTTTGTTATTTTCCATACACTTAGTATGTATCGGCGGTGTCAAAATATACTTCTCAACGCATAAAAGTACTTATGACATCTAATCTTGATTTTTACGACAGCGCCGAAGCCAGTAAACTTGCCCAAGCCTATCAAGACAATGACAAGCAACAACATCGACCCGATTGGTTATTTTTAATTTGCTTATTTTGGTTGTTAAAGTTATAATTGGCTAATGAATAAAATTCAACAATTCATCAAAGCAGAAAATAAACGACAATGGAGCAAAATTAACTTAATCGCCAGTGAAAATATTGCCAGCAAAAACGTCATGCGTGCCATGGGAAGTTGCTTGACCAACAAATATGCCGAAGGTTATCCAGGCGCACGTTATTATTCAGGATGCGAAATCGTTGACCAAGTCGAAAATTATTGCCGCGATTTAGCGTGCAAATTATTTGAAGCCGAACACGCTAACGTACAACCCCACTGTGGTTCGTCGGCCAATATGGCGGTTTATCACGCAGTGTTGAAGCCTGGAGACACAATTTTATCTATGTCTTTGGATGCAGGCGGACATCTTTCACACGGCGCCAAAGTTTCATTTTCGGGTAAACTCTACAACGTGGTGAATTACGGCTTGGATGCAAACGGTGTTTTAGATTACAAAAATTTAGAAAAACTTGCTAAAGAACATAAACCCCAGTTAATTGTTGCTGGATGCAGTGCTTACAGTTTAATCATTGATTTTGAGCGCATTGCCAGAATTGCCAAAACCGTTGGTGCGATTTTCATGGTCGATATGGCACACTTTGCGGGTCTAGTCGCGGCTGGCCTTTACCCTAATCCCGTGAAATGGGCAGATATTGTCACCACGACCACTCATAAAACTTTACGTGGTCCACGTGGTGGTATGATTTTATGCAAACAAGAATTTTCCAAGGTAATCGACAAAGCGGTCTTCCCTGGTTGTCAAGGTGGTCCGTTAATGCACGTGATTGCGGCCAAAGCGGTTTGCTTGGAAGAGGCATCCACTGCATCTTATCGTCGGTATATGGAAAAAGTAGTCCAAAACACCAATTACTTATGTGAGGCATTGAAAAAAGATGGTATCAAAATTATTTCGGGAAAAACACAAACGCATATGTTTTTAATTGATTTGCGTGATACCAATAAGTCAGGACGCCAAGTGCAAGACGAATTGGAACAAAAATTTGGTATCGTCGTTAACAAAAACAAAATTCAAGATGACCCCCGCACTGCGGTTGAAACCAGCGGCGTTCGTATCGGCTTACCATTTATTACCAATTTGAAAAAAGTCAACCATAATGTTTTGGATGAAATTAAAGATTGCATTGTTTCTGTGGTTTTGGAACAACCTGAACCAGTCTTAAAATACATTCCCAAAATTTTCAAATAATTAAATTTCTTTTGATTTTTTATTCGCAGATTTAGTGGTTTTTCCCGCTTGGCTAGTTTTGGTCTTTGGTTTTACCGTAGCCATTGATTTAGATTCATTATTTGCAGTTGCTTTTTGGTACAAGGTTGGTAAACCGCTTAAAGTTTCAAACATTTTTTCGTTAGTAGCCGCAACATGATAAATTGGATCATCGTTGGTATAACCGCCAGCCATTTTTACCAAATACATACCAGGAGTAAAATCCCAGACTTTTTGATTCCGTAAAAAGTAGCCACTTAAACGTCCTGCCGCTACCCAAGCAAGGAACACCGAAGATGCCCCCATCCGACGGTAACAATAGCCAACGTCTTTTTTCATTTGCATCAATAATGGAAATTCATCACCGCCTTCAACGGCATAAACAGGTGTATGTGCTTGGTGATTTGGCGAAATTTCCAGATGTTCTCCGTTCAAAAATGCTCCATCACAATCGGCATAATATAGTTCGTTTAACTTTGGTAAATAAATCGCAGCGGAAATTACTTCACCACCTTCCATCGCGGCAATCTGGATTCCCCACAAAGGGATTCCAACAGCAAAATTTTTGGTACCGTCAATCGGGTCAATAATAAAGTATTTATCGTTTAGGTATGGTTTATCACCTTGTGATTTTGTATTACGATCAGGATTAAACTCTTCACTGATAATATCAAATTCAGGATATTTGTGATTTAATTTTTCGATTAAAAAACTTTCAACATCTTTGTCGATGTCGGTTACGATATCACCGAAATTATCTTTGGCATAAACATTAAATGATTTATTGGTTATTTTTGCGGCTTGTTGGATGATTCCGCACAAGAATTTTGTAATTTTCTGCATACAACCTTAGTATAACAATTGTCTACCAGGATGTCAAAATTTAATTTTTTTTCTTCTGCAATAACGGCGGTTAAATTGGGTTTGATTGTAGGATGCGACGGGACAAAGACAGTACAACAATCTTCATATGGCAAAATGCTGGTTTGATAGGTATCAATTTGTTTTGCTAAATGAACAATTTCGTCTTTATCAAAACAAATTAAAGGTCGCAAAATTGGTAACTGACGCGCGACGAAGTTATTACTGGTGATGCCTTGAATCGTTTGACTGGCGACTTGGGCTAAATTTTCACCTGTGATAATACAATCGGCACCGTGCGCAAGTCCAATTTTTTCCGCCAGCGCAATCATAAAGCGACGCATTAAAGTGATGGTATATTGGTCATGGCAGTTTTTTTGAATTTGCGAACCAATTTCGGTAAAAGGTACGACGTATAAATTACCCGTATTCCCATACGTATTGACTTGCTGGCAAAGGGTAACGACTTTTTGCAATGCTAATTCACTGGTATACGGCGGTGTCGTAAAATGGACGAAATCGACCGCTAACCCACGTTTCATTGCTAAAAATGCCGCGACTGGACTGTCAATACCACCCGAAATTAAACAAATTGCACGCCCCGAAACGCCGACAGGCAGTCCACCTAAACCACGCTCACAAACCATTGAAACAAAGGCTACCCCGTTGTGTCGAATTTCAATTTGAATTACGGTATTTGGATTTTGTACATCAACAACGGCTTGTGAATTGTGTTTCAAAATTACGTCACCACATTGGGGCGCAAAAATTGGACTTTTAATCGGAAAATTTTTATCAGCACGGTTAATTACAATTTTAAATGTTCCGGTGATACGCACTGTCGCTAAATAAGCCAAAATATTGTCAGGAGTTTGGTAATTAACCGTTTCACAAACACGGATACTGGTCAACCCAAAAACTTTTTTCAAACGATCAACAATCGGTTTCTGATCAGTAAAATTACTAACCACGACGCGTGTATCTGTGACTTCAGTTTTAACCGTCGGTGGTAATAATTGCCGAATATTTTGTGTTAACATACGCAAAAAATAGCCGCGGTTTGCCCCTTTCAAATGAATTTCACCGTAACTGCAAACGATCACGCTCATTTATTTTTGCGTGCCTCAATTTTGGAAAGAATTTTTTCTGCTTTCTTTTTATAGGGGTTATCAAGATAAAAATCAAAATCGTTCAAAGCCTGATCTAAATTCACATTATGATCTTGATTGAGCAATTGAAAAAAATCATTTTGCATATCTTGGTCGTCTGCTGACAAAATATAATTTAATAAATTGGCTAAACAAATTTCGGGATTGTAATTCGGGCTGTAACGTTCCGCCGAAATTTCGGTTGCCAATGATTCAATCTTAGTCAATTTTTGTGCTGCATTATTTTCTGTCAGTCCAACACCGTTTACATCGTTGTTGTCAATGTTTTCGTCTAATGATGCCACAACATAAGAACGCGGAAATGGAATCACCAAAGATTCGAACTCCTGGTCAAATTCATTGATTAACTGATTTAAGTAAGTGTTTGTCATTTTGCGATATTTTCCCCTTTTTATTTAAGAATAATAATACCACACCTGCGACACATAATGCAATACTTAAAACAAAAGAAACTCGATTAAATACAAAATCTGCCGTGGTTCCTGGGAACAATAAACTATCAGTTCGCATCGGTTCAATTATCGCGCGGACAATACCATACCAAATTAAATAAACTGCGGTTGTCGTCCCAATCTTTTTTCGTTTGAAGAAAACTGTCAGCAGCACCCAAAATCCAATAAAATTTAGGATGCTTTCATAAAAAAAAGTCGCTAAGTGATATTCATGCAGCGCATCAATGTACACCGTAAACGGAAAACAATGCCAATCGGTGGCAACCCCAAAGGCTTCTTGGTTGAAGAAATTTCCC
Source organism: Prevotella sp. (assembly GCA_023666145.1). GTDB lineage: Bacteria > Bacillota > Clostridia > Christensenellales > UBA1242 > RGIG8050. The sequence continues at coordinate 51,485 of JAMPCO010000001.1, forward strand.
CAGCGACCAATACTCTGTCCCAAAATCAATGACGGAACGACTAAGTCGGTGATTGCAAAAACGCTACATTTTTTAATTGTGCAATAGATAATAATCCCCAATAATCCACCGATTTCAGCACCATAAATGGCGAGACCTTGTAAACCACCATTGGAAAAATCAAAAAAGTCTGCCATGGTCAGTTGATCCGAAAAAAGAATATAGTAAAGTCGTGCACCGAAAATGGCCAACGGCACCAACAATAGCACCAAAATATACGGAAGATTGCTGTTATAACCCTTTTTGCGACATAAAAAATCACACAAAATAATACCAATTAAAAGTCCACTCGCGATAATGACACCATAATAAGCGATATGACAACCAAAGATTTCAAATCCCACAATTTGATTATACCACATAGAATAAAATATGGAAGTGAAACGCGGCGAAATTTATTTCGCTAATCTCGGTGACAGCAGTTGCAACCTGAACAGCGAACAGGAAGGCTTTCGTCCCGTTTTAATTCTCCAAAATGACATTGGCAACAAATACAGCCCTACCGTCGTTGTGGCTTGTTTAACATCCAAAATTTACAAGCATAAAATTCCGACCCACGTGATATTAAGCGCAAAAGATTACGCCTTAAATTGTGACAGTTTGGTTTTATGTGAGCAAATTAAAACTATCGATAAAATACGATTACGACACAAAATGACCACGATTAACTCTACCGACCAACAACGAATAGACCGCGCAGTAAAATTAAGTTTAGGACTTACCAATTAAAATTACGTTCACGGTAACCGCCAAAATAGCCTAATTCCATTAAAAAACTGCTGGGGATAGTACGACTGATTTCGCCGTTCAAAAAACGTGAACGTGCATAAGAGATGTTCAAATTGCGCATGGCACGCGTGATTGCTACGTAAAGCAAACGGCGCTCCTCTTCCAAAACAGCATCTTTGTATTGTGATTTATACGATGGAAACAATCCGTCTTCCATACCAACGATGTAAACGTTTTTGAATTCCAAGCCTTTGGCGCTATGAATGGTGGAAATAATCACATGGTCGGTTGCATCGGGATTTTCGCCACCTGCCAAAGTAACTGTTTGCAAATAATTACTTAAATCTGCGGCAGGATTAACAAACGCAAATTCGCGAATTGATTGGCACAATTGATAAATGTTTTCTAAACGGTTTTCACTGTCGTCTTTTTCGTTTTCATAATAATTTTGTAAGCCTGTTAAATCAACCAATTCATCCGCTAAGGCGACCAATCCTTGTTCCAATAGTGTTTGCATTTGACGGATAATGTTGACAAAATATTGAATCGCATTTTTAGTTTTGGTAGTGATTCCAATGTCGTAATGTTCGATTTGGTTAATTACATGGTATGCAGTTAAATTGTGTTCACGCGCATATGATTTTATTTTTGTATGGCAAGCCTCACCAATTCCACGTTTGGGGAAATTGATGACATTAAATAAGGCTACTTCATCGTCTTGATTCACCAACAAACGTAAATAATCCAAAACGATTTTAACTTCGGCGCGTTCATAAAATTTGAAACCACCCCACACGACGTAAGGGATGTTGTAATAACGTAAGGCTTCTTCAAAGCGGCGGGAAACGGCGTTAATGCGCATGAGAATTGCCGAATCCGACCAAGCACCACCATTGCGGCGATGTTCTAAGATATGGCTGATGATACCCTGCGCTTCCTGTTTATCATCGTAATAATCTTCATAATTAATTAAACCATCATTAATATTGCTATATAACTGTTTGGCAATCCGGTTATTATTTTTCGACACTAAACCACTTGCCAATTTGACGATATTACCCGAACTGCGGAAATTTTCTTCCAAACGGTAAATTTGCACTTCGGGAAAATCGGTTTGAAAGCGGTTAATATTTTCCACACTGGCTCCGCGCCAAGAATAGATGCATTGGTCTTCATCCCCCACCACCATGATGTTGCGGTGTTTTTGTGCCAACAATGCCACAATTTGATATTGCGTTTCGTTCGTATCTTGGAATTCGTCAACTAAAATGTATTGAAAATAGTTTTGCAATTTAGTGCAAACATCTGAATTTGTTTTCAACAAATTCAGAGTTTCTAACAATAAATCGTCGAAATCATAGGCATTATTTTTTTGTAACTGCTCACGATATGCCTGAAATATTTCCACCAAAGCATCATGGTTGCTGGTAAATTCGACCAACCCAGTATTTTTCCAAGTCGACAATCCCGCTACCGCAGCCTTGTACAATTCACTGTCGACTTCATGGAACATTTCTTTGATGATGTCTTTTAAGACTTTATTTGTATCCGCCGTAGCATAAATTGAAAAATTCGGCTTGCCACTGTGTTTACGTAAAATGCGGACGCAGAAACTATGGAAAGTGCCAATAAAGGTGTTAAACGAACGACCGAGCAGTTTTTCCACCCGTTCCCGCATTTCATTTCCTGCTTTGTTCGTAAACGTTAAAGCCACAATTGAACGCTCTGGGATTCCATTTTGGATTAAATGCAAAAGCCGATTAGTTAAGACACGAGTTTTGCCTGAACCAGCCCCTGCCGTAACCAGCATTGGTCCCAGAGGAGCAGTGACAATGATTGATTGGGCTGTGGTTAATCCCATGCCAACATTATACTACATTGACATGGTTTGACAATTAAACTGTCGCTCTTTTTCATAACGTTCTCGGTATTCTTGCAGTTTGTTGCTTAACCCAAAGATGTAACGTTGACGTGCCCCTTCATTCATGGTTTGGATTAAACTTTGGTCCATCAGCGCTGCCAAAGCATTTTCCCCGTCCCCAGCATCAAAAATGGCTTTCACCCGTTTATATTGGGCTTCTTCAACGGGGTTAGATACTGCCGCTAACTGTTGCTTAGTGTGGTCAATCAGAAATTTCTTTGCCGCGCCTGTGTCTGCACCTTGATTTTTGAGAATGGTTAAGGTTTGTTTGCGGCGCAATTTTTCTTCCTGCCAAAATCCTGACGATAATCTTTTATAAGCCAAGCGAGCCATTGTTCTTAATTCCGAACCATCCATACTCATTTCATTTTCCCCCAATGATTAAAATTTTTTGGTATTTCTGTTGTTAAGTAATCATAAAAAATGTGTAGATAATTGTCTAATCAAATCGTTCAACAAATTTCGACAAAATCAACACAACAAAAAGCGACATGATGATTTCAATGTCGCAATTTGTTATGTGTGGCTTTTAGCGATTATTTAGCCGCTGACGAAGTAGTTTTACAACATGTTTTCGCCTTGCTTTTTTTTGCAGCCTTTGCCATCGTCCACCTCCTTCGTTCGAATGTTTTTCTTTCGAACTAATAGTATTTTGTGCAGGTTAATCAAATTTATACAATTATTTTTTTATCACGGCTTTAATGCGACGAATACCAGCACTACTACTTTCTTCTTTAAGAATTTTGAAACTGACCAAATCAGCAGTGTTCTTGGCGTGGGGGCCGCCACAAATTTCAATCGACACGTCACCAATCGAATAAACTTTAACAATGTCACCGTACTTATTAGCAAATGAACCTTCTGCACCCAATGCGCGTGCTTCTGACAAAGGCATTTCTTTGACGGTAACAGGAATCTGACGTTTAATTGCATCGTTCACGAATTTTTCTAAAAAAGTAATTTCTTCGGGTGTCAATTTATGGTCGCAGTTAAAATCAAAGCGCAACCGTTCAGGAGTTATATTGCTTCCCTTTTGCACAACGTCTTTCCCCAATAACTTTTTTAATCCTGCTAATAACAAATGGGTTGCGGTATGCAAACAAGCCGTTTCGGCACTAGTATCCGCTAAACCGCCTTTGAAAGTGCCAGCCGAAGCGGTATGACTGAGTTCGCTATGTTTATTTTTGGCGATTTCAAATTCTTCCATGTTGACGGTTAAGCCATGTTCGTTTGCTAATTCTTGGGTTAACTCAATCGGGAAACCGTAAGTTTCATACAAGCGAAAAGCAGTTTTACCAGAAAGTCGTTGATCTTTCAAGTACGGTAAAATCTTATTAAATTCACGAATCCCCTGCTCAATTGTTTTGGAAAATTTATCAACTTCATCTAAATAATTTTTGGTTACACTCTCGTCAATTTGATAAATACCTTGAAAGAAATCACGGTAAAATTGAATCAACTTTTCGTAGACATTGTGTGAACAACCTAATTGATTTGCCATGCGTACAGCACGACGAATTAACCGACGCAACACATAACCTTGACCTGTCGGTGCTGGCAAAACGCCGTCACTCAAAATCATGGTCGCCGCACGCGTATGTTCTACCAAAATACGGAATGTTTTCCAATTTTCAACGTAGGTTTGATGACAATCATCGGCGACGATCTGAATGGCAGGCGCAAATAATTCGCTGTCATAAACGGTTTGATAACCATTAACAAAACACAGTAATCGCTCTAATCCCATTCCTGTATCAACGTTGCGCTGTTTCGCGGGAACAACTTTACCGTCTTTTTCGTAAATGACATATTGCATATAAACATCATTACCGATTTCGACATACTTACCACAATTACAACTGGGATTGCATTTTGCCGAACATGGCGCCTTGCCAGTATCGTAAAACATTTCACTATCGGGTCCGCATGGTCCAGTACCAGTCGGCAATTGCCACCAATTTTCACTTTTGGGTAAAAAGAAGATGCGTTCTTTAGGAATCCCAACTTGCAACCAAAATTCGGCAACCTCGGTATCACGCGGTACTACTTGATCGCCTTCAAACGCAGTAACAGCAATGCGGTTTTTATCTAAACCCAAATATTTCGGGTCAGTTAAAAATTCAAATGACCAAGCGACTTTTTCTTTTTTGAAATAATCGCCTAATGACCAATTGCCCATCATTTCAAAAAAAGTTAGATGACTGCCGTCGCCAACTTCGTCAATGTCGCCAGTACGAACACATTTTTGGATATCGCATAATCGTTTACCCGCAGGGTGTTTTTCGCCCAATAAAAAAGGAACCAATGGCTGCATACCTGCGGTGGTAAACAAAACACTCCCATCATTTTCGGGAACCAAGGAACCTGATGGAATCACTTGATGTTGGTGAGATTGATAAAAATCAAACCACATTTTTCGTAATTCGTGATATGAAATCTTGCGCATAATCAATGATTATATCACAAATCACCGATTGTGTCTTCATATTTGAGACTTTTTTTACCACCAAGTAAATCATCAAAACCGGCTTGTTTCAACATATCCATAAAAACAGCGTTATCAGAATCGTTATTGGGAGCATTTTCTAATCGTTCCATCTCAGCCGAAATTTCATCTTCACTGGGCATCGCAAGATTCAATTTACGTGCAATTTCTTCCACCAAAGAAGTCGGTTTGCTTTCCGTGGTTTCGCTATTATTTTCTGTCGGTGGTTTCGGTGCATTAGGATTGGAACGTTCGGGAATTGAACGACGTGGCAACACAGGCGGAATTACGCCATCAATCGGTGCTGGTTGCGTTGCACCGGCATGGTTATCCGTAGCAGGATTAGGCATATTCGTCGGTGCTGATTGAGCCACTGACGATGGTTTGGTGTCAACCGGTGTTGGCTCAATGTTCGTACTCGGTGCAATATTGGACGCTTCATTTTGAACTTTACCATACGTTGCTTGAGCAGAACCAAAATTATATGGTGAATATAATTTGAAAGTCTGTGAAACAAATTTATTTTTACAATCAAAAATGGGGTCATTGATGGTTGCGGTATTGATTCCCAAGGCGATGATTTTTTCGAACAAATTGGCTAAATCGCACGGATAACTCCATAAAAATATCATATCAATTTTTTGTCGGTTATTCAATGCACATTCGTAAGCATCAATCAGCAAACGAGAATCTAAGCAATTTATCCCCGTTTGCTTGAACTTCATTTTACCAACGGTAACAACATTATATTCTCCCGCAATGTCACGGATACCAGGCATGGTATCGTCATTAAAGCCATATAATTTGCAAATTTCAATTTGGTATTTGCCATTAGCATAAAATAAAATTTCCAATAAATTTTCGCGGCTGATGCCAACGTTATCAACATCAATAAACATGGCAATCCGTGGTTTCGGAGCGGAACTTTTACCAGCAGGTTTTGCCACAGTTTTTTTGGTTACTTGCTTGCGGGATGTGGAATTTTTAACGGCCGTGGTTGTGTTATGGGGTGCAGCCGACTGCTTCGAAGTTGACTTACCACTTGCGGAAGTTCGTTTATAACCTTCATAAACTTTCTTTTCCATTTATCCCCCACCATACTATAAGATAAAACGCAATAATTGACAATTATTTTATCTTCAACAATGCAGCAGCCGCCACCATTGCGGCGTTATCGCCGCATAATGACGGTTCGGGCAAATACAAGCGCACTCCCATTTCCTTGCACAGAGCGGTAAACTTTTCCCGTAAATATTGATTAGCCGACACACCACCGCAAATTCCCAAAGTCTTAATTTGAGTTTTTTGTAACCAATTGCGAGTTTGGTTTAATAACTGTGTCACGGCACAAAATTGAAAATTAGCACAAATTTCTGGAAGATTTAATTGATTTCCTTTTTGTTTTTCGCGGTTAATATAATTCAAAACCGCAGTTTTCAAACCTGAGTACGAAAAAGTGTTTTTTGGAAATTGATGGAGAATTGGCGTAAAAGATAAATTCATATCCGCAGTCTGTGCAATTTTAGGTCCACCAGGATACGATAATCCTAAGACGCGCGCGACTTTATCAAAGGCTTCTCCGACCGCATCATCAGCAGTCGTACACAGCATTTGGGTTTCCCATGCTTCATTGACTTGATAAAGTATCGTGTGTCCACCAGAAACCAATAAACACAACATGGGTGGCCGTAAAGTGGGATTAGACAAACGCAAACTGGCCATATGGCCATGTAAATGGTTGACCGCTACAAAAGGGACATCAAGCGCGTTGGCAAGACTTTGCCCGAACACCCGTCCAACCATCACTGCTCCTGGTAAACCTGGTTGCGTAGTTGCCGCGACTTGGTCAATCATGTCAAGCGTTAAGTTAGCCTTCCGCAATGCTTCGTCCAAAACTGGTAAAATATTTTCAATATGATTTCTTGCCGCGATTTCAGGAACGACACCACCAAACGCTTGATGAATTTCAATTTGCGAAATAATCACATTAGATCGTATCTTAAATTGGTCATCGACGATGGCGACGCTGGTTTCATCACAGGAAGTTTCGATTCCTAATGTCAACATTTTATTGGTTTTCCTCGGTATTTTGTAATAAGAACGCATCAGAAAACAGTTTCAAATCTCCGTCCATAACTTTTTCGACATTGGAAGTTTCTGCTCCAGTGCGGTGGTCTTTAACCATGGTATAAGGGCAGAAAACGTAACTACGGATTTGGCTGCCCCATTCAATTTTCATTTGCACTGGTTGTAAATTTTTCAATTTGCGACGTTCGTTTTCAAAATGGATGTATTCCAATTTCGAAAGTAAGTTTTGCATACAAGTTTGGCGATTTTGAATTTGGCTGCGTCCATTTTGACAGGTGCAGACAATCCCCGTTGGAATATGGGTAATACGAACCGCACTTTCAGTTTTATTGATATGTTGACCGCCCGCACCCGAAGCCCGATAAACGTCGATACGTAAATCTTTTTCGTCAACTTTATATTCGGTCTTTTCTATTTGTGGGATAACTTCAACCGCCACAAAACTGGTATGACGGCGTTTGTTGGCATCAAAGGGACTGATACGCACTAAACGATGAACGCCCGCTTCACTTTTGAAAATACCATAAGCATTGACGCCATTAACCGCAATCGAGGCACCTTTTATCCCTGCTCCGTCGCCTTCTTCCACATCGGTGATTTCATAATCAAAATTTTGTTGTTCGGCGAAACGACACATCATTCGCATCACCATTTCTGCCCAATCTTGGGCTTCTGTACCACCTGCCCCAGCAGTAATATTCAGTACACAGTTGCACCCATCATATTTGCCGACCAACAAAGTTTTGACATAGAAATCGTCAAATTGTTTTTTGACACGAGCGTATTCGTCAACCAATTCGCTTTCAGAACAAACCGACGTTAATTCCAAAAAATCCTCCAAATCATGACTAACTGTGTCAAATTCAGCCACAAATTCTTGCAGTGATTTGATGCGTTTATTTTGTTCAATGTTGTTCCAATCTTGCTCTTGATTTTTTAACAAAGTTTCTAATTCTTGACGTTTGGAAGTAACTAATTCATGAATGGCATCAAGTTTAACTTTCGCTTTTTGCATAATACTGTAATCTAACATCGCCGTCACTTCTTTTGATTTAATTTTGCTTTCGCCAATTTTTTATGATAATCATCAATGGCGTCCACAATCACAGATTGTGCTAAATCAGCAATTTGCAATTTATCTTCAGGTAACCCATTTAATGCCTTAACGATATTGTCACTGGTAATCAATAAAGCGGTTTCAACTGTTTGATTTTTCAATAAATCGCAAACGACATCACTGGCAACCAAAGTAAATACACCGCCAAAGGTTTTGAATTTTGCTTCGGTAATCACACCCTTGACAATCCTTAAATACACCTTAATCATTTCGCCAGCGCTGATGCTGCCTACTTGTCCAACCGCATCAGCATTCGTTACAATGCCCGCATTTTGCAAATTTTGGAAACGCGTTAAAACCACCTGATTATACATTATCTGGCACCTCCACTTTAATATTAACTGGACTTAACGTACGTAATCTTTTCACGATATTCACTAAGCAAATTACCGTATAATCCAAATCTTCTTTCGTCGTGGCGCGCCCCAAAGTGAAACGCACAGCACCATTGATGTAATCGTCGCTGACACCCATCGCTTGTAAAACGTGGCTATGGCTCATTGATTCACTGCTACACGCGGTACCAGTCGAAGCGCGTACGCCAACCGCATCCAACATCGCAACGATACTTTCCCCAGTAACACCTTGGAAAGAAAAATTGACATTATTACTCAAACGTTGAGTACGATGGCCATTTAATTTAACACCAGGAATTTTTGTTTCAATTTCTTTGATAAAATAATCGCGGAGTTGTTTCATACGCGTGTTATTGGTATTACCATCACGCATACAAATTTCAACGGCTTTGCCTAAACCCACGATTGCTGGCAAATTGTAAGTACCTGCACGCATGCCATTTTCTTGATGTCCACCATGAATCAAAGTATCAATTCGTGTACCACGTTTTATGTATAAAACGCCGACCCCTTTGGGACCGTAAATTTTATGTCCCGATAAGGACAAAGCGGTTATATCCATTTCTTTGACATTGATACTGACGCTTTCCAAAGCCTGCGTAGCATCGGTATGAAAATAAACATTGTTCTGGCTGCAAATGTTAGCAATGGTATTGATATATTGCACCGTCCCGACTTCGTTGTTCGCTGTCATTACTGATACTAAGCAAGTCGGTTTGGATAATTTAGCCAATAAATCGGGAATCGAAATTATACCATTTTCATCAACCTTAATGTATTCGACTTCAACCCCATTTTCGGTTAACCAACGTGCGGTTTCGGTAATACTGGGATGCTCAATCGAACTAACTAAAATCCGTTTAATGGGGGATGCCGCAACAATCCCTTTCAGCACCCAATTATTGGCTTCGGTCGCCCCCGAAGTAAAGTAGATTTCATCGGGGTCGGCGTTTATAATTTTCGCAATGCTATCGCGTGCGTTTTCAATCGCTTCACGGGCAACATAACCGACTTGGTGCAAGGAATTTGGATTACCATAATTTGTAATAAAATATGGTTGCATCGCATAAAAAACTTCACCATTGCAATAAGTCGTCGCAGCATTGTCTAAATAAATTTCCTTATTTAAGGCCATAGTCTATTTTACTCCTTTCTGAACAACAAAATCAAGTAGTTTAGGCATTTTAAGTGTTTACGGAGCATTTGGTAATCAGGAATTACATTTGCAACAACATTCCAAAAAGCAGGCGTATGATTGAACTCCAACAAATGACACAGTTCATGTACCACAATGTAATCCAACAAATTTGGTGGTAAAAAAATTGCTCGCCAATTGATTGCGATATTGCCATGACTGTCACAAACACCCCAACGCGTTTTATTATTGTTGGTGGTTACGGCTGTTGGGCGCAAACGTAATTGCTGAGCCATGTAATACACGCGTTCCACCAAAACATCGGCTGCAACTTTGCGATACCATTTTTCGACTCGACTTAAAATTTTTTCACTGGGAATCTTTGCGGGAATTAGTAACTTGTTATCACTAATCATGATTTCTTTGACTTCATTAGAGATCAGTGGCGTCAGTTCTTTACCTAGGAACAAAAAAATAGTGTAATTGACTACATTGGGATTGATGTAAGAATTACTACGAATGGCATTTTGCTTTTTGACAATCCAATCTTGTTTTTGCTTGATAAAATCAAAAATTTTGCTTTCGGGATAATTATAAGGCGCCCGCACAATCAATTCACCCTTAGCGTTAACCATCAAAGATAAAGTCCGTTTGTTGGTACGAATAATGTTGCGCGGGTCTAACATCAAAAAAATGATAACGCAATCCAGTTTAACTTGACAAGAAGATAATTTCGACATTAAAATTGTATCGTGGCACACGGCAAAAATATGACCGAAATTACCATTTTGAATTTACTCAGCACTCGCCCGATGTACGGTGTTGAAATGATTGAAGAAATCAAGCGCTTATCGGGTAATGCTGTCGTCATGTCTTTACCTACCCTTTATTCTTCGCTTCATCGGATGGCAGATAAAAAGTTGGTGAACAGTTACCAACGCGAATCCGCCATTGGTGGTCGTTGCCGTGTTTATAACATCACTAAATCAGGACGCGAATATCTCGCGAAAAATCCCATTAAGATCGATTACACTGCCATCGCCGACAGTTCGGCCTTGGCACATAAAACCTTTGCAACCTTAGAAGAAGCATTTTCCTTACCATTAAACAAAAAACCCTTGTTGCCACAGGAATTACCGGAAAATAAACGTGTCTTGCAAATTACACCGCCACCACCACCGGTGGCTCCAGCATCCAAACCGACGCCCAAAATTTCACCATATATTGCACCCACCGAAAAAATTGTTTCAACGCCCGAACCACAATACCAACAAACTTCCATCGGTTTATCAGGAACAGTGGGTGGCAACGATTTGCGCCCACTCTTAAAATTAAATAGCATTACCGTTGGCAATGATTACGTCACGATCAACCGTTTGCGCATGGTTGTAGTCGCCCTTAACGCTGTGATTTTTATGTTAATCAATTTTTTCTGTTCGTTATCTCATACAGTGCAAACCGAATATTACACTTTGGTTTATATTGCTTTATTGTTGTATATTTGTATCCAATTGGCAGTTTATTTATTTTTTCCACGCATCAAAACCGTTTTTAAGCGTAAATCAATCGGGATACGGCACGCCTTAATTAGTCTTGTTTTATTGGTTTTTGTTTTGGCTCATTGTTTATTCAACCATGCGACAAATCTATTGTGGTTATTGATTTTTGCCCTCCTCCCCATGGTGGAATTCGTGTTAATGTTGATGCTGCATAAGAGGAGTTATTTTTTATGTTAACCGTTACCAATTTAGAGAAAGCCGATAACAAAAAAATACTGATGACCAACGTTAATTTAACTTTACACGAAGGTGAGATTTTAGCGTTGGTTGGCGAACACAAAAGTGGAAAAAGTTTGTTAGCAAAATTGATCTTGACTTTAAGTCATAAAACCAAAGGTAAGATTGAAATTTCTGCCAACAAATACATTGGCGCTTTTATTCCACACGAACAATTGATGCCGAATATCACGGTACAGACTGCCATCAAAGATTATTGTAAATTACATGACCGCGGATACAACAGTCGCAATGTCAAAAATATCTTAGCATTGTTTAATTTAAGAAATCGGCTGAACCACAAAATTGACCAACTTGTTACTAGTGAATGCGACCTTTTGAAAATTGCAATGCCATTGATTTTACGAACAGACATTTTAATTTTAGACAATCCTTTTATGAATTTATCCGCCAAACAAGCCAAAGATTTGCGAGTTTTATTAAAAAAGATTAGTAAAGAACTTAAAACAGCAATTTTGATTACCGCATTAAAAATGGCAGAAATTGAGGAGTTTTGTGATACGATTGCCATCATCGATGACGGCGTGATTATTTGCAAACAATCATATAATGCGATGATTGCCCGCGAACTCGACCAAGCGAAATTAGGCATAACGGTTGCTGAACCCAATTATGCCGCCAAAGTGATTGAAGATTCTTTTCATGTACCTGCACGTTTATGCGGCGACCAAGTCATTGTTAATTTGAAACCTGAACACGTCCAAGCCGTTGTTAACGCTTTAATTAAAGCACATATTACCGTTATCAGCGCACAACGTGTTTTCCGTTCGTTGGAACACCAATATTGGGATTTAATAAACAAACAAAAAAAATATTACTAATCTTGTACCCAAGTCGTTTGGTCACGCCAACCTTCACGTACTAAAACATAAGTGCGTAACATCACGTGTTGTCCTAGCAATTTTTCCAATTTTTGCCGTGCGTCAATGCCAATTGAGCGAATTAAACGCCCTTGATTACCAATCACAATTTTTTTATGATTTGGTTTATCGCAAATGATATTGGCGTCAATGTTAACTGTCCGTTGCACAATTTCAAATTTTGTGATTACGACTTTGATGCCAGTCGGAACTTCGTCATGCAATTTATTAATAATCGCTTCACGAATGGCTTCCGTTGCCATATTACGTTCAGTACTGTCGGTGTACATTGAATCGTCGTAAATCGCATCACCTTCGGGCAAATATTTTTCTAAACAATCAACCAGTGTTTTTAAGCCAATTTTTTTATGTGCCGAAATGGGAATAAATTCTTTCACAAATTGATACCCTTTTAATTGCTCCAAAATTTGAAAAAGTTTTACTTGGGGTACACTGTCAATTTTTGATACGACAACAATCACTGGAACACCAAAATCTTCGTAATTGGCCAACTTAGTTAAATTTTTGGGGGTAACATGATTAACATCTAGCACGAAACAAATTACATCAGCAGTCTTGACCGCACCAGAAATCATGCGATTCATTTTGTGTTCCAACAAGTTTGTTGCCCGTTGCATTCCAGGGGTATCGATGATAATAATTTGTGCTTGCGCGGTATTCAAGATTCCCCGAATCGCATCTCTGGTCGTACCTGCCATAGGTGCTGTTATCGCGACCTGACAACCAACCAAAGCATTCACCAATGAACTTTTCCCGGTATTGGGTTCACCTAACAATGCGACAGTACCACATTTGTGTGTTGGATTCATGCGTCGTTTTGGTCTCCATCACTTACCGCAGGCGGAAATAAATAAATGGCGCCCAAACTATCAATCACTTCATAAGTTTGGTCGTTCGCTACAATAATTTTGATGTCACCATTAAATTCGCACAAGTACTGCCTTGTTGTTGCGTTGGGATAGATTAGATGATTTTTGGAATAAAAGCACATCGCTAACATTTGGTTGTAACCTTCACTGATGGCTTTGGCAATGGCAGTATCGCCCGCCCCAAAAGATGGAGCAGCATAGTCACCTGTTTCAATATTGCAACCGCCTAAAATGATATTATCACTGCACAGCAACGCTGCCCCCACCGCAACCCCAGAGTACGGACAATATGCGTTGTCGGCATACGACTTTGCTGTGTCAATTAACCGCGCGATAATTTCTTTACTTAACATGAAATCCATCAAGATAATAATGCCATAATTTTACGTTGTAGTCCAAGCATTTTTACTTCATCTGCGGAATCTAAATGGTCATAACCAAATAAGTGTAAAGTACCATGGACCTGTAAAAAAATAATTTCATGTGCCAAACTATGTCCAATTGCTTTGGCTTGACGGCGTGCGACCGAGCGACAAATCAAGACGTCACCCATAAAACGACGCTTGGTTTCGGGATTAAAATCTCCGTCAGGGAATGACAGCACATCGGTAACTTTATCGACTTGACGAAATTTTTGATTTAACTGACGAATCTGATGCGGAGTAATAAACGCGTAATTGACTTCTACCGTCTTAGGGTCGACTTGCAAAATTTGACAAACTGCATTTAAGACATCCATAAAATTTACGTCAGTATAACCTAAATAATCCAAATTTCCAACCGAGTAATTTGGTCACCATTGACAAACGCTACTTCGCCCGTTACAACCACACTGTGGGGATAGGCATCCGCAACCAATAAATCGCCTTTTTTGACTACATCGCCCGCTGTAACCAAAGCCGTGCCGCTATACGCAGTGACTTCCTTGATAACAGCATCATATTGCGCATAAAAATTGGTTTTTGATTTTTGTTTTTGATTATTGACGGCAACTAAATTTACCACCAAGGTATTGCCTGCAACACGTACATTTGCATGGGCAATGTTATCAAAATTACTAACTAAATCGGTGGCCAAATCCAAATGCTGTAATTGATTTTTCCACATGAATTTCTTTACGCCCAAATCATTTAAGTACTGATAAACGGCTGGTGCTAAACTATCATCATCGCACTGGACTTGCACGTCATAAATTCCCATGTCAGAAATTAAAAAAACTGCCAAGGACACAATGATGGAAGTTACTAAGACTAAATGATTTAACAAGAAATTTATACCACGAAATAAATTATAATTTTCTTGCATCTGATATTCAAAATTACTCACTAATTTTTTAATGGCAGATGCATGAATCAACGGAGCAAAAAAAGTGATTGTTTCTCCGTCCGTGCGGATTCGCGTAATATAATAATTACGCAATTTATTCAGACAAGAAATTGGTAGCCCTTGCACCCGAAATTCGACTTGTCCGACTAAGAATTTTTTAATGCGCGACATTGGTTAATACCCCATTGATTTTACCGACAATGGTGATTTCATTTTCGTCAAAACGTTGTATGACTAAATTTTTACCGTTGACTTCGATTAACCCGCCTTTCACACGTACGATAATTTTATCTGTGGCAAAATCCATTAAAGACATAACTCCACCAACCACAACATCTTGATCTTGGTTTTGGTGGATAAAAAAATCTTTCACATCTATTTATAATGGCTTTTGGTCATCAATATTACTTAAAGCCATGATTCGTTTATAATCTTCACGTGTAAATGATAATGGTTCATCGGCAGTATTGTCCGCAGTTTCGTCATCGCCAAAATTAAAACTACGGTAGTTTTTGCTTTGTAAGTATTTTGCGATATGACTTTCTTTGTTGATATGATTTTCAATTTGTAAACGTGCAGTTCCAGAGTTATCCGCACTTTTTAACATTTCATTCAAATCGTCAGCCAATTCGCTGTTATAAATCTTCATTACAGGCGGTGTTTGATTGACTACGGTCGGTTCTGCGGTCGGTTTCGCGATTGGTGTTTTCTTTGGTCCTTGATTTTTGGGGGCGGCTTTTTTCGTGCTGCCACCTTTTAACATCCGATCCAAAACCGCAAACAAAACCACAACAATAATGAGAAAAATCATCAACACAACAATAAAACCAACTAAATAGTTTGTCATGGTTCCTCCTTTTATTGCAATTTTGTTTTCTTTTTGGGTGGGTTCAATGTCGGTGTCAACATATCTGAATTTGCATTACCGCTCAGTGATTTACGCATTAAAGTATCACTTTGCATATTTTCCATTTTCATGTAATCTTTCACGTCAATGTTGCCATATTTTAAGGCACCAGCCAAAGCCTTGGGGACTTCAGATTCCGCCGCCACAACACGCGCGCGCATTTCTTGGGTCAAAGCACGCATTTCTTGTTCGGCGGCTACTGCTTCGGCACGACGTTTTTCCGCATCGGCCTGACTAATGTATTTGACCGCTTCTGCTTTGTCGATCTCTAATTCTGCTCCAACATTACGACCGACTTTCATGTCAACAATATCCAAGGACAAAATATCAAACGCCGTATCGGCAGCCAAATCTTTATTTGACATAATCGTTTTCGTAATTAAATTTGGGCGTTCTAAGATTTCGTTATGTGTATTAGCATTACCAATAATGGTCATGGCACCCTCGCTGATACGTGCAATGATGGTTTCTTCCAAAGCCCCACCGATAATGCGTTTCAAATTAACACGCAACGTGGCTTTAACACTGACGGATACTTCAATTCCGTTTTTTGCCATGGCAGTAATGTTGTTGATTTGAATAATTTGCGGCATGATACAGTGTTTCACCGCATCATTGATATCACGCCCCGAAAGGTCTACGGCAATCGCGGTTTTCAAATCCAAATCTTTCAAATTGGCACTCGAAGCGGCAATCAAAGCGTTAATCACCAATTCGATGTTACCGTGTGCCTGCAAGTGGTTTTCAATTTGCGTAATTGAAATATCAACACCAGCCTTCTTAGCCTTAATATAATTATTCACGATACTGCGCGCATCGAGTTTTTTTACCGTCATTGAAATCAATTCCGCAATCGAAACATGCGCACCCGAAATCAAGGCACGCACCCATAAGACCATGTTAAAAACCGAACAAAAGGTAATAATGGCAATGACAACCAACAAAACGATAATCCAAGGTAAAAAATTCATCACAATAAGATACCACATACTTTTTGCAATGTCTAGATTAGTTATCAATTTTGTTAAATTCTTTTTTTAGACGGGTTAAAATTTTTTTCTCTAAGCGCGAAATGTAAGATTGTGAAATTTCCAACATGTTCGCAACTTCTTTTTGCGTACGTTCCTTGCCACCACCCAAACCAAAACGTAATTGCATAATTTCTTGTTCGCGAATTGACAATTTATCAACCGCTAACCACAACAAGTTTTTTTCGACTTTCATATCAAGTTCATCGTCTACGTTATTCGTCGTTGTACACAAAACGTCGCCTAAACGAATTTCGGTACCATCACTATCGGCGTTAATGGCTTCGTCCATCGAAACATCACTGCGTGTCTTTTGTACTTTACGAAGATACATTAAAATTTCATTTTCAATACAACGACTGCTGTACGTGGCTAACTTAATATTTTTATCATATTTGAAACTATTAACAGCCTTAATTAACCCGATTGAACCGATACTAATTAAATCTTCAATATCAATACCCGTATTTTCAAATTTTTTGGCAATATAAACAACTAAACGCAAATTATGTGAAATCAATTTTTGACGTGTTTCAGGTTTACCTTGATCCAATTCTTGCAATAATAATTCTTCTTCGGCTTTGGGCAAAGGGCGTTCCAAAGCCTCTGTACCATTGACGAAAAAAATTCCCGTATCATCCCAAGTGTCATCCGCGGCTTCAATTTGTCTAAACAACGCCACTGCTTTTGCAATTAAATTCATAATACACCCCCTAATTTTATGTTTAAGATGGCATCATACTTTTGATTACCAAAATTTTGAGTGCTGACACCAAGTAAACTACTCACCGTTGTCCCGTTGATTTGCATTTTGTCGGGAGAAAAGACAAATACCTGGCCTTTACCATTTACAGTTTGGCAATCAATATAATGTCCGCCAGTCACACAATTTTCCAATTCATGCAATAAAATTTGATCCGCCGATACTTGTGGAAACATTTGCAAAAAAACGGCTAAGGAAATCATCGAAACTGGCGTTTGCGATACAGGGTCAACTAAGGCGTTACCCGAGTCTAATAATGCATTAACACGGAAGCATTTTCCCCCGTATTCAATTATCGTTCGATGCAAAAATTTTTGTCGACGGCGCCAATACAATAATTTTTGGATTATGATGTAAAACAGTAGCACTACAATGACCAACACGTATTTGCTGTTAAAAGCATACATTGCCGAACCAAAGGCAAATGCAAAAGTTAAAATTGCCGCCATGACATTAAGATAAATATGTTTGCAGTGGCGGATTTATGCTAATCAAATCAAAATATGTAAGATGATGACGAAGGAAAAAAGTAATGGGAAATTTTCTAAATTTATGTTAAAAAAGATTAATGAAATACGTTACCGAACGCGACATTTATAACACTGATCAATTAAATCGCATCTTGATCAATTTACCGACTTTTTGTAACGCTTTTTTCCTTGGTGTGGAGCAAACAACATCACCCCTGACCCGCTTAGGTTATGCCCGTGATTTGGAAATTTTTTTCAATTATCTTATAACCGAAACCGAAAAATTTCACACTTACAAAATTGCTGATTTCGAAAAATCCGATTTAGACAAAATTACGATTGATGACATGGAACTTTATATGTCGTTTTTAACCCATTACCGCAAAAACGACCGTGATTATTTGAATGGGGAACGTGGCAAAATGCGGAAAATGGCGACTTTGCGTTCTTTCTTCAAATATTTTTACCGCCGCGGTGATTTGAAAGAAAACATCATGACCAAAATTGATTTACCGAAAATTCATGAAAAAAGTATTATCCGCTTGTCAGATGAAGAAGTTACGAAAATGGTTGCGGCGTCCGCCAAAAATTCACGCGACGAAATGATCATCAGTTTGTTTTTATTATCTGGGATTCGGGTCAGTGAATTGGTCGGTTTAGATTACCAAGACATTGATTTGGAAAATAAAACATTTTTAATCACGCGCAAGGGTGGAAAACAAACCATACTCCACATGGGGCAACAACTGCATGATAAATTTGTTGATTATTTGGCTTTGGGCGAATGGACGCCAACAACACCATTATTTACGAAATGCGGACACCGTTTATCCGTAAGAGCGATTGAAAACATCGTTAAAAAATATGCGACTATCGCTGCCCCCTTAAAAAAAATCAGCCCTCATAAATTACGTTCAACTTACGGTACTAACCTCTACAAAGCAACGAATGACATTTATGTTGTTGCCGACGTTCTGGGTCATAAAGATATTAACACAACTAAAAAACATTACGCCGCAATCAGCGATGATATTCGTATCAAAGCCGCTGATATGGTGAAATTGTAAATCATTTCTTAATCGTTTCGTCTAAATAACTGCTACTGATATCGGCAAGGAACATCATTAAACTTAATGGAAATTTTTTGAAGGCATCCGACAAAGCAAAACTACCACCCATGTTACGTGCATCATACGGCCCCATATGCCAGTTAATCGCCATTGCTTCTTCGCGTGTTAATTTGATAAAACCTGAAATAATGTAAACCGACTTTTCACCATGTCCGTACGGTAACTGGTCGTCGACAGTGTAATAAGGCTCTTTAACCCACTCGCCTTCGCGTTTTACATTGCGATAATCAACTTTGTAAGTGTTTGCTTTACAAACATCATGCAACAAAGCGATAACGGCCATGCTTTCTTCGCTGACGGAAATTTGTTCCGCCGCAACATTTTTTTTCAAACGGTGATAAACTTTGACAGAATGGTCGACCAAACCACCATCAAAATTATTGTGAAATTTTGTCGATGCTGGACAAGTAAAAAAATCCGTACTTTCCAACCATTGCAGCAATTTATCTGCCCCTTCTCGTTTGATATTTTTCCGGTAAATTTCAATAAATTCTTCCTTTGCGTTCATGAAACCAGTTTACTGCAAAAACATACAATCGCCAAACGAATAGAAACGAAATTGATTTTGTTTGGCAATTTCGTAAAGTTCTAACGCTTTTTCGCGCCCAATAAATGCTGCCACTAACATTAACAACGTTGATTTTGGCAAATGGAAATTTGTAATTAACGCCGACACGACTTTGAATTGGTATGGTGGATAAATAAAGATGTCCGTTACGTCTGTGATGGCTTGAATGGCCCCATATTTGGCGTAACAGCCTTCAAGCGCTCGTAGGCTGGTCGTACCAGTAGCAATAATCCTACGCCCATCACGTAAAGCATCATTGATGATTTTAGCCGTTGCTGCAGGAATCTGATAGCGTTCTTGGTGCATAACATGACGTGAAATATCATCAACTTTAACGGGGCGAAATGTACCCAAGCCGACATCTAAAACAACGGGGGCAAAAATAACACCCTTCGCGCGTGCCGCCGCCATTAGTTCGGTCGTCCAATGTAAGCCTGCGGTCGGGGCCGCCGCACTGCCGTCAACTTTAGCATAAACAGTATTATAATTTTCTTTGGTTGCGTGTCCATTTTGAATATAATGTGGTAACGGAATTTCGCCAACCTCATCAATTACTGCTTCCAAATTTTGTTCACCACCAACACAATTTAATTGCATCACAGCGGTACCCGTCACAAGGTCTTTGCTAATCAAAGTCGCCTGCAACTTTTCGGCAAAATCGACCACATCGCCGATTTTCAAACGACGCATCGGTTTGACCAAAACTTCATAATTGGTTAAATTGATTTTTTTTAGTAACAAAATTTCAATTTGAGCACCTGTTGCTTTTTTGCCCAACAGACGTGCAGGGATGACCCGTGTTTCGTTAATCACTACCACATCACCGCGACGCAATAAAGATAAAATCTCTTGGAACTGAGTGATTTCTGTTCGTGTCGATTGGCGGTCATAAACCAACATTTTGCATTGATCGCGTGGCTCAATCGGTGCCGACGCAATCATACTATTTGGTAATTCATAATCGTAATCAGACAAAGATGCCACATAAAGTATATACAACAAAACTCAAGCCATAAGCAAGCAACAAATTAACAAAGAAAATCTTGACGCCAGTTTTGCGACCGCAATGATGGTTAATTGCTGTTTGGGCTGCCAAACATTTTGGATACAGCGTAAAGAATGTTACCAATGAAAGTACGACTGGCAAAGTCAATCCATTAACTATTTCTGGGAAAAATAATAAAACGGAAACCGCTGCTTCTTTGGCAATAATCCCAAATAGTAAAGCGCAAATCAATACGGGCTGATTCAAACCAATCGGTGCAAATAAAGGCGCAAAAACACTACATATCGAAAATAAAATTGATTGTTCGCAATCTGCAACAAACTCAAAATCAAACGAAAAACGTGCCAGGAAAACGATGACAAACGCACTAACGGCAAAAGCAATCAAAATCTTCTTGGTAAATATCAATGTCTGTTTCAAGGTGTCTAATAAACATTGCCATAAATTCGGAAAAGTTAATTTGATAATTTGGTCAAGATTGGGTTCGGTTGAAATTTTCGGTGCCAGCAACACCACTACAAGACCAATCATAATACAAATCAAATACACGAATAAGATGACCCAAAATGGAAAACCCAACACAGTCAACAATAAAAAGGTTAGCAATGGTAACTGCGCCGTACACGGAATTAAAGATAAGAAGTATACCAAACGATTCCGCTGTGGATTATCGCGAGCGGCACAAACCGCCATCGTTGTACAGTTAAAAGTCAAGCAGATTGGTAAAACATGAGCAAGCGGTAAATGGAAAATCCGTGCAATCTTCGCCAAAAGGCCACTCTTTTCCAATAATGCCAAGATAAAATACAAAATAAAAACTTGTGGGATAAATTCAATTAAAACACTTAAAATTTCCCATAAAGACGGCACACCAATGTATATTATTTCGGTGCGACAATTTTGCGTTGTTTTGTGTATAAACGTGCGGTTTCAAATTGTTTATATAAAGGTGCAATCAAAAATAACGACGAATAGGTACCCGCGAATAAGCCAAAGATAATTGGTAAAGCAAATTCAATCAAAGTCGATAATTGCATGGTCAGGCTGATAATAGTTAACACCAACAATGTGGCCAAAGTCGTTCCTGCCGTTAAAACACTGCGCCCTAACGTACGGTTTACCGATTTGTTAATCATTTGTTCTAAAGTTAGATTGTCGGTATTGTGTTTTTCCATGTGACGAATACGGTCGAAGACAACCAAACTGTTATTGATTGAATACGCCATGACCGTCAAAATTGCGGCTATAAATGAAGTGTTGATTTCAATTTGAAAAATTACCATTAAGGAACAAATCATCAGCACATCGTGCGCCAACGCCAACACAGTCGCTATCCCCGCCGTGAACTTGAAACGAATTAACATATAAATGATTAAACCTGCCAACGCCGCAAGAATTGACCAAAACACCATCATGACCGTTTCATTTGTGGTACTGGCTTGAATACTTTCGGCAGAATTCCAATCTTCATCGTTGAAATACGATTGCAAATCGGTGATAATGCTTTCGGTATTTTCATCAGCATTAAATTTAATGGAAAAAGTATTACCGCCACTGGTGCTTTGTTCTTTGGTAATGTTATACTTGACGTCCAAAGAATCCATTTTGGATTCAATCTCGGCTTGACTGTGTTCCCCATCGGCATTCACACTAACAATCGTTCCACCCGTAAATTCCAACCCTAAATTAAAGCCCAAAATCGCCAACATAATAATACCCAGCACTAAAATCACCACTGGGGCAATAAAGAACCAACGACCATTGCGCACATAATTGAAATTGGAGTTTTTAATTCTTTCAATCAATTTCATTTTGCACCACCCATATTCAATTTACGTTTTTGTGGTACAGTAGGTTGTGGTTCAACCAATTCATTGTCACTTTGCTTCATTTTAATATTCGCACGATTGGCGTTGTCAGGATTGATGTATAAGTATAATTTCGCCAGACTACGCGTGATTACTAAGCCGACAAACATGGAAATGGCAACACCCAAAGCCAAGGTAATTGCGAAGCCGCGGATTGAACCCGAACTTAAGAAATACAAAATTAAACTGACAATAATCGTTGTGACATTGGCATCTAATATGGTTACAATTGATTTATTAAAACCAGAATGCACCGCCGCGGCAAATCGTTTTCCCGAACGATATTCCTCTTTAATTTGTTCAAAGATTAGGATGTATGCATCCACAGCCATACCAATTGACAAAATAATCCCAGCGATACCAGGCAAGGTCAATTGAATTGAATCGATAATTGCTAGGAAGAAAACAAAAATAACTGTATAGATAATCAACGACAAATTAGCAATTAAGCCGAAATCGCGATAGACCACGACCATCAACACAAAAATTATCAGTAATCCAATCGCCAACGCAATTAACCCTGCCATGATTGCCCCTTCACCCAAAGTCGCAGGTATGTAACTCATTTCACTGACATTTAATTCAACCGTATACAATCCCGACTCAATTTGCAAAGCAAATGTTTCAGCACTGTCTTTCGTATAAGAACCTGTAATTAAAACCTTACCATCCGAACCTAAGGTGCTGGCATTTTCAGACGAAATTTGTGGTGCACTAATTAAAGATTTGTTGGAAAAAATCGCCATGTACTGTCCACCAGCGTCTTTGACTTTTTCGCGAAACTTAACTTTACCCTCGCTGGTAAATGACAACTGAATGGCATAATTTGAAACGTCGTCTGGATCAGAAACCACCTTAACACTGGAAATACCTTCCCCCGTTAAAAAGACTTTGCTGGCGTCGTAGGCTGGTTGGGTTGTACCGCTTGGTTCCAAAAATTCAATATTTGCTGGTGTACCGATGGCATCCATAATTTCTTGAGTATCTTTCATCCCAGGAACTTCAATCCGAATTTTATAATTAGGATTCGTACCTTGTGAATAAACATTGGCTTCCAAATAGCCTTGATTGGACAACGTAGTTTGGATACGATTGATTGTCGCATCGACTTCCGATTCTAAATCTGTACTGTTTTCTGATGGCTCAACCGTATAAACCGCTAATACACCACCATTCAAATCAATGCCCATTTTATCTTTAATGGCTTGGTAGCAGCCAACATATTTTGTATTAGTAAACGGGAAAGTAAATTCAACAAAACACAGTGCGACCGCAATGGCGACAACGACACAAATTACGCAATATTTAATAATTGCCCGTGTTTTATTCATATAGGTAAAATTATACCACGAATTTTGCATAACTACAAATTATTTTATTTCCAAATTACCAATTTTTTTGCTTTGTACATATACCAAAGTATGGAACCAATTTTTACTGGGGTTGCCACCGCATTAGTAACTCCCTTCAATACTAAACAACAAGTCGATTTACCAACTTTACGTCGTTTATTGGAACGACAAATTAAAATGAAAGCCGATGCAATTGTTGTCTTAGGAACCACAGGCGAAATCTCGACTTTGGCATTAGAAGAACGCTACGCCGTAATTGATTGCGCTTTACATACCGTTAACGGACGCGTACCACTGATTTTTGGCATTGGTGGCAATGACCCAACTAACATTATCGCTTTAGGTAAATATGTCGTGAAAGCGGCAAAGAATGTATCAGGTAAAATTGGTATTATGGTGACCGCACCATATTACAATAAAGGAACGCCTGATGGAATTTATACTTACTATAAAACCATTACAACAGCAATTAAATTGCCAACGATTGTCTACAATATCCCATCCCGTACTGGGGTCAATCTTGCGCCCGAAACTATGGCACGCATCGCCTCCATACCATTCGTTGCTGGCATTAAAGAAGCCAGCGGTGATTTACATCAAATTACTCAAACCGTACGCCTGTGTCCTAATGTAGCGGTTTACAGTGGTGATGATACTTTGGCATTACCAGCATACGCAGTCGGTTGTCGTGGAATTATATCCGTGGCATCAAACTTGGACGTCGCCCCAGTCAAAGCGATTTGGCAACTTTATTGCGACGGGAAAACGGCAGCCGCACGTCAGGAATTTTTCACCGCACTCCCTCTTTACCAATCTTTGTTCCGTGTGGTTAACCCCATACCGATTAAATACGAATTAGCCCAACGCGGACTGATTAAAAATGTATTACGCTTGCCACTGTTACCAATTCAATGATATAATCTTGATATGAGTTTGGTTTCGTTTTCACGTGGCTACATGACCGCAGGATTCACAAATATTTCCAACATCTTCTTGGAAGAACATTTACCCTACGCGAACGGTGATTGCGTCCGTGTCTATTTGTATGGACTTTATTTGTGTCAAAATGCAACTGGCGCGGATAACACTATTGAAATGATGAGCAGTAAATTGGGTATCAGCGTGGCAAATATCAAAGATGCCTTCGAATATTGGGAAAAGCAGAATTTGGTACAAATTTTAGATACCGTACCAATTGAAGTTAAATACTTACCGATTAAACGTAATTCGGCAAAAGTTCGTGCCTTGCCCAAAGGTCAATACGACGACTTTAACACCAAGGCCCAGGCGATTTTGGACGGGCGCATGATTACCACCACCGAATTTCATGAATATTATGCCTTTATGGAAAGTATGCACTTTGAACCCGAAGCACTGTTGTTGGTTATCAAAAATTGCGTTATGGTGAAAGGCTTTACGGTTGGTTACGCGTATATTTTGACTGTCGCAAAAAATTTGGCATACGAAGGTTTGACGACTCATGCGGCGGTCGCCACTAAGTTTACCGTCGACCAGAAAGACCAAAACGCTTTAACCAATTTAATTAAACAAATCCGCAAAAATAAACCGACCAACAAAGACTTTATCAAGCACAGTTATTCAGCAGAAGCATTAAAGGAGGTAGAACACGATGTTAGCGAATTTTGAACGCTATGATTTAATTTTAGCGGCAAGGAAAAGTAAAAAATTTCGCGAACTTGACGACCAAGTGCGCACAATGGCATATGAATTGGGCAAAAAAAATTCCAAGATTGATAAACAAAAATATTACGAATTGAAAGCACAACGCGATGAACAACTGACGAATTTTATTAAAAGCCTGGTACCTGTTGCGAAGCCATTCGACCGCGCCGTATTTCAAAAACTTGACCAAAAGATCACTGTCAAAATTGACAAATACTTGGAAAAATTCCCAAATGTTAAATTTAGAAACTTGATTTTTACTGGCTCAACAGGTACAGGGAAAACATATTGTGCCAATTTAATCCAACACGAACTAACTCAAAAAGGTTACCGCGTTCATCTGACTAATACTTTCAATCTTGTGAAACGCATGAAAGATTATTTATATGGTCAAGATCCAGCAGTTTCTGAAGACTTTTTTAACAGCGATTTATTGATTATTGATGACTTAGGTGCCGAGCCCAGCATTAAAAACAGCGATGAAATGCTTTACACTGTTATCAATGAAAGGTATTCCAATAATCGACCTTTTATCATCACTACTAACCTATCCAAAGACCAAGTTTCAATCCGTTATGAAGACCGAATTTTTGGTAGAATTTATGATAACAACATATCAAGTACTATTATTTTTAACGGGAAAGACCTTCGCATAGAGTAAAGGCGTGCGTTAACGCGATTGCCAAGGCATCGGCGGCATCGTCGGGTTTGATTTTTTGTTCTTGATTCAAAATTTTACCAACAGCGGCTTGCATCTCTTTCTTCTTGGCTTTACAACCACCCGTCATCGCAATTTTAATTTGATTAGGTTTGTAATTAAAGACTTCACCGTGGTAATAAGTAGCACGCATTAAAGCAATACCACGTGCCGCAGCAACCTTTAATCCCGTTGTTACATTGGCGGCAAAAAACAATTCTTCAATCGCAATGTCATCAGGATGATATTCTTCCAGCAAACGGGCTAAATCGTCGTTGATTTGACATAAGCGTTTGCCAAATGTTTGTTCTTTATCGGTTTCGATGGCACCGTAATCAATCAAACTGACTTCGGTACCAGTTAATTGAATCACACCCCAACCCATGATGCCAAAGCCAGGGTCAATGCCCATAATGATTTTATTCGGCATTGTGGTAAACCGCTTGTACGTCGTCGTTACTTTCCAAAGTGTCAATCAATTTTTCGAAACTGGCAATTTTATCTTCAGGTATTGCCACGGTAGAAATTGGCACCCACGCGACTTCCGCACTTTCTGTTTGAATGTGATTTTGTTCCAATACGTTTAATACCGCGTTAAAATTTTCTGGTTTAACGGTAACCGTAATCATGTTATCTTCGGTTGTCAAATCTTCCAATGGACTGTCAATCAAAATTTCTAATAAACTGTCTTCGGTTTGATTGGTAACCGTAATCACTCCTAAACGGTTAAACAAAAAAGATACCGAACCAGACACACCCAACGCCCCACCCGATTTATCAAAATATGAACGCACATCACCAGCCGTACGATTTTTGTTATTAGTTAAGGCTTCCACGATGACGGCAACACCTGCTGGCCCGTAACCTTCATAAATCATCGCGTCATAATTTGAATCCGTACTATCACCTAAACCTTTTGCGATTGCCCGTTTGATGTTGTCATTCGGCATATTATTGCTCTTGGCTTTGGCAATGGCCTCCTTTAATTTACTATTATTCTCTGGATCACCACTGCCACCCATTTTAACGGCAACAATGATTTCTTTCCCTAATTTAGTGTACACGTTGCTACGTTCTGCGTCAGCAATGCCTTTTTTACGGTGTATTTTACTCCATTTGTTATGTCCACTCATAAAAATGAGTATAGCACATGATGATACCGCCCGCAACTGCTACGTTCAATGATTCGCAACCTGCGGTCATCGGAATTGTCACAACTTGGTGTGGCTTTTGGTAAAAAATTGGGTTAATCCCTTGACCTTCGTTGCCAAGAACAATGCCAAAATTAGGATGCTTAATTGGTGTTGGCGGTTTGCCGTGTAAATCGGCGATATAATACAAGGTATTAACTGGCAAGTGTTCATAGTCTGTATCAATCACATTCAAACGTAAAACCATGCCGCTACTGGCGCGGATGACTTTGGGCGAATACGGGTCAACACAATCAATCGTATAAATGGTCTTAAAATTAAATGCTAACGCAGTACGTAATAATGTTCCCAAATTACCAGGGTCTTGAATGCGGTCAAGTACTAAAAACGGTGTGGTCGGCGCAGTCGGCTGCGGAATACGGGCTACTGCAACACGACCATGATAATGTTCCAAATTTTTCAAACTGTCCTCAGGAAAAATTTTAACCACCAAATCCATGTGGTCTTGGATAATTTTTTCGCCTTCCAAAATACACAAAGAAAACTCCTGCCGATATTTCTTGGCAAGAAGTTTTCTTAAAATCTTGGGAGTAATTTCCATTGTTTAGGCCAAATGTTTCTTTACAGTTTCCACTAATGCCGTAAAAGCAGCGGCATCGTTAATCGCCATTTCGGACAACATTTTACGGTTGATGTTAATATTGGCTTTTTTCAAACCATCCATCAAGCGACTATACGTGATATCATTTTGACGGGCAGCCGCGTTGATACGTGCAATCCACAATTTGCGGAAATCCCGCTTTTTCAAACGGCGGCCAACATAAGCATATTGACCAGATTTCATCACTTGTTCGTGGGCTACACGGTACAAATTTGATTTAGTACCACGATAACCCTTAGCAAGTTTTAACGTCTTACGACGTTTCTTCAAAGCATTAACACTACGTTTAATTCTCATTTTTGAATTAACCTCCTAATCGTTTTTTCGTCGGAACTACTGACCGTATTACCATGACGTAACTTGCGCTTACGTTCACGTTTCTTTTTGTTTAAGATGTGATTCTTGTTTTTCATGGTACGTTTAACATCATTTTTGCGGGCATTGAATCTTTTTTTTGCGCCGCTATGTGTCTTCATCTTGGGCATAATCATTCTCTCCTTTATTTCTTTTTTTTCGGCGCTAACATCACCATGATGTTAATGTTGCGCCCGGGAACACCAGATTTTGCGACTGGAGTTTCAATGTCGGCGATGTCTAACATTCTTTCTGCGAATTGTGAAACCACAGCAACACCCTTGTCTGCTAATTGAGTTTTGCGTCCACGAAGTCGGTTAATACAAACTTTCACTTTATCACCGTCCATGATACATTCACGGGCTTTGTTTAATTTGAAAGCGATTTCGTTTTCCTGGATACCGATTGATAATTGGACTTCTTTAATATCAACCATATTCTTACGTTGTTCTTTACGTTGAGTTTTTTCTTTTTTAATTTGTTCGTAACGGAATTTAGAATAGTCAATAATTTTTGCGACAGGTGGTTTTGAAGTTTCCGTAATTAAAACCAAATCCATTCCTGCTTCATCTGCCAATTTCAATGCCTGTGCCAAAGTGATGATACCAACCATTTCATTGTTCACCCCGATGACCCTTAATTCTGGACAAGAAATTTCGCTGTTAATCTTTAATTCCTTAAAAATGTTAAATTACCTCCTTATAATGAAAAAAGAAGTGTTGATAACCACTTCTTAATACATTCCACAAAAAATTTTGGGGGTAATTTTTTGTTTGACCTTCCCGCACAAATAATCGGCAAGTAAGGTGAGAAATGGTTATTTCTTCTTTTTTTCAATTATGATTATATCATATAACAAACAAATGTCAATAGTCAAATCATTTTTTTTTGTAAAATTGCCAATCCTTTGTCAGTACTTTCTGGTGGCCTATGAGTAGTATTATATTAACATTTCTATGTTATACCGTCAATCATTTTTTAGTTAGACTAAATTAGTTTTAATCGGTCGGCCGTTTCAAAAGAACTAACACTTAATAAGTTTTTCTTGTGTATTCCACCCCACAATTCTTGTCTACGCTCGAACGGGGTTAGCAACACGGAACGGCCGTTCCGTGTGAACCGCAACGCTGCCGACGGTGTGTTATTTGAGCGTTTTAGGTATGCGGCCATTTGCTCTTGCAAATCGGCCAAAGTGTTAAACCGCATTTTGTCATAGAATCGCTTTTGGTCATTCCGGTGGCTACGCTCCACCTTCCCGTTATGTCTGGGTGTATACGCCTGGATCAGTTTGTGTTCAATTTTAATTTGGTGCATAGCGTATCGAAGGCGTGAGTCATTGTCTCCTTGTTTTTGGATCGCACCGGGGTGAACTCCCGACCATTATCCGTTTGGATAATTTTTGGTCGGTAGCGAAAATACAAGATTGCCCGTTTGACGAAGTCAACCGTGGCTCTTGCGGAAATTTCATTGTAGGCATAGATGAACCGCTCCCGGCTGGCTTCATCTATCATCGTGTACTGGAAATACTTATCTTTGTACGCCCGACCAATACGACAATCGCTCGGGACGAACTTCACGTCCATTTGCCACTTCTCGCCCAACTGTTGCGGTGTGTCGTATGGTTTAGGAATATATATTTCTTTTTCGTCCCGGTCATAGAATCCACCCTTGTGCAGGAATTTCCACAAGCTTGCAATGTTCCGTGTATAACCGAACTCTATGCGCAACGCACCGTAAAGTTCATTTAGACTTATTCCGGGATTTGCGGCCACCACTTGGATTATCGCATTTTGTTCTGCTTCTGTATGCGCATTTGGATGTATCGAATGTGGTCTGCTAGATTTATTTTTCAAACTTTCTGCTGTTCCGTCAAACTGTTTCTTCCAGCGCCAGAGTGTTCGTTCCGAACATTCAAATTTCAGCGCCACATAACCAATTTTGGCGCCATTAGTTAGCATTTGCAGCGCCTTGTATTTTTGGGCCTTGCTATATTTTATGAAACTCATATTTATCCCCTTTTCAGGGCTATTTTACTCTGTTCAGGTATCAAATTTCAAGAGAACACAAGAAAAAATTTTTTGAAATGTGCAAATACGCCGAAACTTAGCCGTGGCGCGTCATTTTTGTACCCTGTAAAGTGTTTTTATGTGGAAAAAATCGGTTTAATCTACCCACCAGCGAAGCCGAAAAAAGCGTAAAGACGTCTTTACAAAATTATCGGCTATTTTGTGAGTTATTTTTCTTTGGTTGTTTTGGTGCAATTTTTTCTTGTGTTTTCGTAACCGGCTTTTTTTCTAGCGCCCTGGCAACCGTCTTAGCGGCTACCGTCTGCATAGGGGCTTTTGCTTTCTTTTCGGCAAGGATATCATCGTTGCGCACGTGCAACATGACTTTAACAACTTCTTCGGTAGGTTTACCCTTCTTGTCCGCCAATCTTTCGGCTATGGCGAATTGCCCTGGGGTAAGTTCAGATTTTTTGTCTACTGACTCTTTTGATTTGTCTTGCTGTAAAGATGTCTTTACAGTTTCATTATTAGCTGCATTAAATTCTCGCACAAATTTCACAAGATTATCTATTCGAGTATATAATCGTGGAAGAATTATTCTTTTCCCATTATTTACTTTTCGCTTTTTATAAATGCTTTGTTGCAGAAACCCAACATAATAGCGCAAATAGTTCTCTGCCTTTTTAGTTATCAATTCAAATTTTTGGTTTTTTATTCGTATTGTTTCTCTAAATATTTCATCAGCGACAGTTCTATACGCTTTCTTAAAATTTGGATTACTAAATACATCGATTTTAGAGTTCACCATTTTTTTCAGAAAATTGAACGCTGGCTGTGCTTTAACTGGTATTTTGTCTGAATCACGGTCTCTAACATTACACAGGATAGCACGCCGTTTTTTATCATCTACCGGGATATTACTTTCTGCCGCCTTTACATTATCAATTTGTGCATTCGTAATAGGAACCATTTGAGAAAACACGAGTCCACTTTCACAATCTTTCCACGCTTCCAAACGATGAGCTAATTTCTCAAAAAACATACCTTTTGTCTCTTTACCAACACTTGTTTGCATTGGAACCGCAAAAAGTTGACCACCTTTTTTAGTTGGAATCTCAACAATCAAATAAGGTCGAGTAAATTTGTTTGGAAAGCATTCATCAACCATTTTGGCTTTCTCAATAAAGTCTTTTTTTAGAGTAACAATTTTTCCTACGTAATTTTTATTATCCATTGTTGACTACAACATATCACAATACATCTGCATAAATCAATAAAAAAAAGAACGCCGAAGCGTCCTTTCCCAAGGGAGACTCAAGGTCTCCAGAAAGCGAATGGGTTAACTGCCATTCCCAGTTGTCAGTATTATATCACAACCAATTACAAAGTCAACACTTTCTGCCAACTTTTTTGCGGTACAATACCTAGGTTTATTATATGCA